>NZ_JAEVHM010000036.1 GCF_016802865.1 Micromonospora parastrephiae
GGGCCGGACGCGCGAGGCGGGGTGCCCGAGCGCGGGCAGGCCGCTCCCCGAGCGTGGCGGGGGCGCCCCCAGAGCGGCCAGGTTGGCGTCCGGCAGGCCGGCGCGCGGGGGGCCGGGGAAGCTGCCCAGGTCGGCCAAGTCGTGATCGTCTGGTGGACAAAGTCGGTTTGGATTTTCGGCCGGTCGGGCACTTAGCGGTCACGACAGGAAGCACACAGACCGTGTGTCGGACATTCTTAGAAGGAGGGCGACCGTGGAGCTCACCGTGTGGGGCATCATCACTGCGCTCGTTGTTGGTCTCATCGTCGGCGCGCTCGGCCGCCTGGTCGTCCCGGGTCGGCAGAACATGCCCATGTGGCTGCACCTGCTGATCGGTGTGGGCGCCGCCCTGCTGGGCACGGTACTGGCGCGGGCGATCGGCATCGCCACCGAGACCAACGGCATCGACTGGGGCGAGCTGCTGGTGCAGGTCGTCGTCGCGGCCATCGCGGTCGCGCTGGTGGCTGGTGTGGGTCGTCGCCGCAGCGTCACCCGATAACAACCCGGTATCACCTGGTTGCATCGCACCGCTCGCAGAAGAGCGCCCGGCCATCGGCCGGGCGCTCTTTCGTGCTGGACTGCCCGACTTCGGCGGGATGCCACGGCGTCACGGGCCGGATGGCTGCGGTACGGTCGCGACACCTCCCACTGTCGTAAAGGAATTCTTCGTACTAAGGTGCGGCGGAGAAGGTTAGTTCCAAGCGGCGCGAGGGGAGAAGTGGCGTGAACAGGTGGAAGCGGCTGGCCCCGGTCACCGCCATGGTGGCCTCGGCCGCGATGGTGCTGACCGGCTGCGGGGGCTCCGGGGACGAGGCGTCCGACGACAGCAAGCTCACGGTCTGGATGATGGGCGAGGGCGGCGACGCGCAGAACACCTTCCTCGACTCGGTCGAGACCGAGTTCCGCCAGAAGCACCCCGACACCGACGTGGTGGTCCAGTACATTCCCTGGCTCGAGGCGCCCAAGAAGTTCCAGGCCGCGCTCGCCGGCGGTGAAGGGCCGGACATCACCGAGCTGGGCAACACCGAGACCCAGGGCTGGGCGGCCCAGGAGGCGCTCGCCGACGTGACCGGGCGGATGGGCGGCTGGGCCGACGGCAAGGACCTGCTGCCCGACCTGGTGCGCAACGCGCAGCTCGACGGCAAGCAGTACGGCGTGCCCTGGTACGCGGGCGTGCGGGCGATCTACTACCGCACCGACTGGTTCGCCGAGGCCGGCGTTCAGCCGCCGAAGACCTGGGACGAGCTGGTCACCGTGGCCAAGGCCGTGCAGGCGAAGAAGCCGGGCACCTACGGCATCGCGCTGCCGGGCAACTCCGAGCTGCCCTTCTACTCATTCCTCTGGGGCGCTGGCGGGGAGATCGCCACCAACCAGGGCGGCACCTGGAAGTCCGGCTACACGACGCCGGAGGCGCAGCGGGCCGTCAAGTACTGGACCGACCTGGTGACGGTGCACAAGGTGGCCCCGCCGGCCGCGGCCGGCTGGAACGAGATCGACGCGCGCACCCAGTTCGCCACCGGCAAGGCCGCGATGGCGTTCGCCGGTAGTTGGCAGCAGGGCGCCATCAAGAAGGACAACCCGGAGATCGAGAAGGTCTGGGGTACGTTCCCGATCCCCGGCCCGGACGGCAAGGCCGCGCCCGGTTTCGCGGGCGGCTCGGACGTGGCGATCTGGAAGGACAGTGAGCGTCAGGACCTGGCCTGGGACTACCTGACCGTGCTGCTGAACAAGAAGAACTCGCAGAGCTTCGCGAGCAGCCTCGGCTTCTTCCCGGTCTACCAGGATCTGGTCGCCGGTGACACGTACGCCAACGACAAGGTGATGGCGGCGTTCGCGACCACCATGCAGAACACCAAGCTCACGCCGCTCACCCCGAAGTGGGTGGAGGTCAGCCGGACGAAGACGGTGACCCAGGCGATGAACAGCTCGGTCATGAAGGGTCAGAAGACGGTCGAGAAGGCTACCGCCGACGCGGCCGGCGAGATGGAAAGCATCCTCAACGCCAAGTGACCACGCTGACCGAGGTGCCGGAGGCGGCCGCCGCGCGGGAGACCCCCGCGCGGCGGCGTCGCCGGGTGGACCGCCTGCCCTACCTGCTGCTCCTGCCCGCCCTGCTGATCATCGGGGTCCTGCTGCTCTGGCCGCTCGGTCAGGTGGTGGGGATGTCCTTCTATCGCCTCAACAGCGTCCGGCAGTTACGCGGCGACCGGGAGTGGCCGTGGGTGGGGCTCGGCAACTACACCGACATCCTCTCCGATCCGTTCTTCCTGACCGTGCTGCGCAACACGGTCCTGTTCGCCCTGGCGAACGTGCTGCTCACCATGGTCCTCGGCACCCTGGTCGGGCTGCTGCTCAACCGGCTCGGCCGCAGGATGGCCACCTTCGTGGCCAGTTGCGTCATGCTCGCCTGGGCGACCCCGGCGTTGACCGGCACGATCGTCTGGAAGTGGATTTTCGACGACACGAGCGGCCTGGTCACGTGGCTGTTCAACGCGCTGCCGGACGGTCTGTCGAACACCCTGTTCGGTCGTAGCGACTGGACCGGCTACGGGTGGTTCAACTCGCCGCTGCTGTTCTTCGCCATCCTCACGCTGGTGGTGGTCTGGCACTCGTTCCCGTTCATCGCGGTGAGCGTCCTCGCCGGCCTGAAGAGCGTGCCGAGCGAGTTGCACGAGGCGGCCCGGGTGGACGGGGCGAGCCCCTGGCGGGTCTTCTGGAAGATCACCTTCCCGCTGTTGCGCCCGGTCTTCGGCATCCTGATCGTGCTCTCCACCATCTGGGACTTCAAGGTCTTCACCCAGCAGTTCGTGCTGGCCGGCGGCACCCAGGACCGGCCGACGTTCATGCTCTCCATCTACTCGTACGCCGAAGCCTTCTCCCCGCCGCCGAAGTACGGCCTCGGCGCGGCCATCGCGGTGATCCTCACGCTGATCCTGCTGGTGGTCACCGGCTTCTACGTACGGATGGTGCTCAGGCAGGAGGACGAGTCGTGAAGAAGATCGCCCTCAACGGCGCCGGGCTGCTGGTCGCGCTCTTCGCGGCGTTCCCGGTCTACTGGATGATCTCCACCTCGCTGAAGCCGAGCAGTGAGATCTTCTCGTCCACCCCGCAGCCGGTGCCGGCCCACCCCACGTTGGCGCACTACCGGGAGATCCTCACCGGCAACCTGATCCCGGGCGTGAGCTTCCTCGACTTCTTCCTCAACAGCGCGATCGTCGCGGTCTCGACGGTGGTGCTCAGTGGTCTGGTCGCCCTGCTCGCCGCGACCGCGGTGGCCCGGTTCCGGTTCAAGCTGCGGACCAGCTTCCTGATCATGCTGCTGGTGGTGCAGATGATCCCGCTGGAGGCGCTTGTCATCCCGCTCTTCCTGATGATCCAGCGGCTCGGGTTGTACAACACGCTGCCCAGCCTGATCCTCACGTACCTCGGTTTCTCGTTGCCCTTCGCGGTCTGGATGCTGCGCGGCTTCGTCGCGGCGGTGCCCAAGGAACTGGAGGAGGCGGCGGCGATCGACGGCGCGAGCCGGGCCCAGACGTTCCGCCGGGTGCTGTTCCCGCTCGTCGCGCCCGGCCTGGTGGCGACCAGCATCTTCTCCTTCATCACGGCGTGGAACGAGCTGATCTTCGCGTTGACGTTCATCAACGACCAGGGCCGCTACACGCTGCCGGTGGCGATGACCTTCTTCTTCGGGCGCGACGACACGAACTGGGGACCGGTGATGGCCGCCTCCACCCTGTTCACCCTGCCGGTCATCATCTTCTTCCTGCTGGTGCAGCGACGGATGGTCTCCGGTCTGGTGGCCGGCGCCGTCAAGGGCTGACCGCCGTCCGCCGCTACGCTGGCCGTCATGACGGGCAGGGTGGCAGCGGTGAACCTCGGCATCGTGACCGAGGCGGAATGGGCCGGCGACGCGAGCGGTCGCAGCGGCATCGACAAGCGGCCGGTCGACGGACCGGTGTCGCTGCTCGTCGAGGGCCTCGCCGGCGACTTCATCGCCGAACGGGCCCATCACGGCGGGCCGGACCAGGCCGTCTACGCGTACGCCGAGGAGGACGCCGCGTGGTGGTCGGCCGAGATCGGCCGGTCGATCCGCTCGGGCGGCTTCGGCGAGAACCTGACCACCTACGCGGTGGACGTGACCGGTGCGGTCATCGGCGAGCAGTGGGCGGTCGGCACGGCGGTGCTCCAGGTGACGATGCCGCGTACCCCGTGCACGACGTTCGCCGGCTTCTGGGGGGTGCCCGACCTGATCCGGCGCTTCACCGTGCGCGCCACGCCGGGGGCGTATCTGCGGGTGTTGCGCGAGGGGGAGGTGGGCGCCGGCGACCCGGTCGAGGTGGTGGAACGCCCCGCGCACGGGGTGACCATCGGCGAGGTGTTCCGGGCGACCAGCCTGGAGCCGGAGTTGCTGCCCCGGCTGCTCGATGCGGAGGATCTGCCGGAGAAGATCCGGGAGAAGGCCCGCCGCCGGCTCGCCGGACGCGGCTGAAACGTGAGGAAGGCCCCCTGCGGACAGGGGGCCTTCCTCACGGGCGGCCGATCAGCGCAGCCAGGGGATGTTGCGGTCCAGCAGACCGCGCTCCTTGAGTTCCTTGCGCAGCGGGATCTCGTCGTCGACGTACCCGTCCCAGTTGATGCCCCAGTAGTTGGCGGTGTGGGTGCCCTCACCGATCAGCTGGCGCTGTACGGGCGTGCGGTTGCGGTACCACTCGCCGTTCACGTCCGGGTGCAGCTCGTCCAGCGGGCGGATCCACCGGTAGGTGTAGCCGACGAACAGCATCTTGCGGGTGATGGTCGACAGGTTCGTCGACCGGGAGTGCCACTGCCGGCGGTCGAAGATGAAGGCGTCGCCCGGGTTGGCGGTGATCTCCACCGTGCCCTCCGGGTCCGGGTTGTGCACGCTGAGGTCCTTGGGCCGGTCCAGCGAGTTCCACAGGTGGCTGCCCGGGATGACCTTGGTGGCGCCGCGGCCGGTCTCGGAGAGGTCGGACAGCACGTACGCGACCTTCAGCGAGAACATCGGGCGGGGCAGGTTGGGGTCCATCGTCTCCGGGTCGGAGTTCTGCCGGTACCCGTCCTGGTGCCAGCCCCAGTAGGGCTTCTCCGGCTCGAGCGCCGGCGGGGTGACGTCCAGGTGGTTGTGGTGGGTGTAGATGTTCCAGCCGGCCAGCCCCCACATGTACGGGAAGGCGATCGGGTGGGTCAGCAGCTCGCCGAAGAGCTCGTCGCGCTCCAGGAAGCCCAGCAGGTGCAGGGTGCCGTCCTTCTTGGTGGTGCCCTTGGCCTGCTCCTCCGCGTAGACGCGGTCGACCGCCGCCTCCAGCGCCGCCCGGTGGTCCTCCGTCAGGACGTTGCGCAGCAGGAGGAAGCCCTGCTCGTGGAACTCCTTGCGGTCAGTGTCGCTGATCGGTTCGTAGCCGGTCCGGTCGCCGTAATCGAACACCGCGTCGTACCCCTCCCCATGAGGTGAAACCTTTTCTGGCACAGGCCGCCGATCGTAACGCGACTGTCCAGGCAGCGGGGAGGGTGTGCGGCATGGGCGGACCCGGGTCGGACCATGTGCAGCGGGTCCGCTGCGTACGGTGACATATCTGTGATCAATTAGGTGTCATGTGGGGCGATGTCCGATTGTGCGGTGACTGCCGGTTAAGAGATCCGGGTAGCTCACCCCTCGGCGAAGACCTCCGCCAGCACCTGCCCCGCGGGACCCTGCTGGCCGTCCACCCGACCCCACGTGCCGTCCCGGGCGGTCCACTCCAGGTTGCCGAAGCGGACCCGCTTCACACCGTGGTCCTGCGCGTGCGAGACCAGCCAGTGCGCGTACCGCCAGCCGTCGCGCTGGTCGGCCGCGGGCACCGCCAGCCCGGTCAGGTCGGCCGGGTCGGTGCCGGACAACCCCCAGTCCAGCTTCAGGTTGCGGGTCAGCTGCGCGGCCGCGGTCGCGCCCCGCATCACCGGGGTACGCCCCACCGTGCAGGCGACGGCGCTGGTGGCCTCGCCCAGCAGTGCCCGGCTGAGCACCTCGGACTCGTCGGCCCACTTCTGGTACGCCTCGGGGAACGCCGAACGCTGCACCCGCTGGGCGGCGTCGGTGACGCGCATCTCCTCCCAGCCGCGCACCTTCTTCAGCGCCGCGTAGAAGCGGTTCGCCGCGTACCGCGGGTCGCGGATCTGCGCCTGGCTGCCCCAGCCCTGGCTCGGCCGCTGCTGGAACAGGCCGACCGAGTCACGGTCGCCGTCGGCGAGGTTGCGCAGCCCCGACTCCTGGTACGCGGTGGCCAGCGCGACCACCACGGCCCGCTCCGGCATCCCCCGCTGCGCTCCGATCGCCGCGATGGTCGCCGCGTTGGCCATCTGGTCGGCGTCCAGCGCCACCCGACCGTCGGCCTGGACTGTGCACTTGCGCGCCAGGGGCAACTGCAGACGGTCCCCGGCCTGCCGTACGACGAGCCAGACTCCGATCACGGCGACAAGGATGAGCACCACTCCACCTGCCACGGCTGCCCGAGTTCGCACCCACACCCCCTGATCGACACAGTTCGACAAGCGTACGTCCCCGTTGGCGCCGTCCGGGTCGTCCGACCGGTTCTGGGTCGGCTCTGCCGGCGCGTACCGATCGGGAACTTCCCGGTTCGGCGCGGATCTCACCTGCCGCGTCGACCCTGGCTGGCCTGTCTGCCGGGTCACTGGATCCCGGGCGCAGGGAAGTGATTGACGGGTCAAGGACTTGAGTGGTTGACACGTCAATCACGGAAGCCGGCCGCCCACCGGGCGACGCCTTCCGGCCCCGCAAGGAGGAGTTCAGATGGGAACGATGGACGGCAAGGTAGTGCTCATCACCGGCACCGGCGGCGGTCTCGGCCGCGTCTCGGCGCTGGCGTTCGCACGCGAGGGCGCCAAGGTCGTCGGGGCCGACCTCCAGGTCGACGGCAACAACGAGACGGTCGAGCTGGTCCGCGCCGCCGGCGGTGAGATGACCGGCATCGCGCCGGTCGACCTCACCGACCCGGAGCAGGTACGCACCCTCGTCGAGGACGCCGCCGCGGCCTACGGCGGGCTCGACGTGGTCTACAACAACGCGGCCGCGCTGCGCTTCGGCCCGGTGCCCGACTTCTCCGTGGAGGACTGGCGCTACACCATCAACGGCGAACTCGACATTCCCTACTTCGTGTCGAAGTTCGCCTGGCCGCACCTGGTCCAGCGCGGCGGCGGCGTCATCATCAACGCCGCCTCGATGGCCGGAATGATCGGTGGTCACGTCCCCCCGATGGTCGGCCACACCGCGGCGAACGCCGGCATCATCGGCATGACGCGGCAGCTGGCGCTGGAGGGCGCGCCGCACGGGATCCGTTCGGTGGCGGTCAGCCCCGGACCCATCCTCACCCCGGCCAGCGAACGCGACCTGGGCGACAACCAGGCGGCCCGGGACGCCATCACCAGCAAGACGCTCCTCAAGCGCTTCGCCCGCCCCGAGGAGGTCGCCGAGCTGGTGGTCTTCCTGGCCTCCGACCGGGCGTCGTACATCACCGGGGCGAACTACCCGGTCGATGGCGGCGCGAGCGCCTGGTGACCCGACCGGAAACCGGGACGCCGCCAACCACAGGCGGCGTCCCGGTGGTCGCCGGGCCCCGGTCCTACCCGGAATGAGCACCGTGGTCCGCGTCCAGAGCGGCCACCCATCGAGTCAATCTCTTCTCCCGGAACGCGGTGACCCCCTCGCGCCCCTCGTCGGACAGGAAGTAGCCGGTCGAGAGAGCGGACAGCCGGGCCAGGTCACCGCGCAGCTCGGCGGTACCCGGCCGGCGCAGCAACTCCTTCGCGCCGGCCAGCGCGCCGGGCGCGCCGCGCACCAGCGAGTCGCAGTAGCCCCGGACCGCCTCGTCCAGCCCGTCCGCCGGCACGGAGGCCGTGACCAGGCCGATCTCGGCCGCCCGCCGACCGTCGAAGGTGTCCCCGGTCAGGTACAGCTCGGCGGCGGCGCGCGGGTGCAGCCGCGGCAGCACGGTCGCCGAGATCACCGCCGGGATCACCCCGATCCGTACCTCGGTGAACGCGAACGTCGCCTCGTCGGCGCAGACCGCCAGATCGGCGGCGGCGATCAGGCCCAGCCCACCGGCCCGCGCCGGCCCGCCCACCCGGGCCAGCACCGGCTTCGGGCACTCCCAGAGCGCGGCGAGCACGTCCCCCAGCATCCCGGCGGGCACCGTCCCGCTGGCGTACGCCGCGGCGGTCTCCTTCAGGTCGGCCCCCGAGCAGAAGACCGGGCCGGTGTGGCCGAGCACGATCACCCGGACCGCGTCGTCGGCGACCGCGTCGGCGAGTCCCGCCAGCAGCTGGGTCATCAGGCCGGTGGAGAGCGCGTTGCGGTTGTGCGGGCTGTCCAGGGTGAGGGTGGTCACCCCACGGGCCGTGGCGACCCGCACGAGGACGTCGGGAGAGGTCATGCCGGGCACACTAGTGGCCATGCCCGGCGTCCTTCCAGATGGTGAGACCGTCCCCGTCGACGGATCGCTGCCCGCCACCGCCACCGCGGCGGTCGGCGCGCGCGGCTTCGGCGTGTACGTCCACGTGCCGTTCTGCGCCAGCCGCTGCGGCTACTGCGACTTCAACACCTACACGGCCGCCGAGCTGGGCGGCGGCGCCAGCCGCGAGGGGTACGCCGACACCGTGCTGGCCGAGCTGGCGCTCGCCGCCCGGGTGCTCGGCGACAACCCGCCGCCCCGGGTCGACACCGTCTTCGTCGGCGGCGGTACGCCCACCCTGCTCCCCGCCGACGACCTGGCCCGCATCCTCGAGGGCATCGACCGCGCCTGGGGGCTCGCCACCGACGCCGAGGTGACCACCGAGGCCAATCCGGAATCGGTCACCCCGGAATCGTTGAAGCTGCTGCGGTCCGCCGGCTACACCCGGATCTCGCTGGGCATGCAGTCCGCCTCCCCGGGGGTGCTGGCGATCCTGGACCGCAGACACAGCGCCGGTCGGGCCACCGCCGCCGCCCTGGAGGCACGCGACGCCGGGTTCGAGCACGTCAACCTCGACCTGATCTACGGCACCCCGGGGGAGCGGGCCGAGGACTTCGCGGCCTCGCTGGAGCAGGTCGTCGCCGCCGGGGTGGACCACGTCAGCGCGTACGCCCTCATCGTCGAGGACGGCACCCGACTCGCCGCGCGGATGCGCCGCGGCGAACTGCCGTACCCCAGTGACGACGTCGCCGCGGATCGCTACCTGGCGGCGGAGGCCGCCCTCGACGCGGCCGGGCTGTCCTGGTACGAGGTCTCCAACTGGGCGCGCACGGACGCGGCCCGGTGCCGGCACAACCTGCTCTACTGGACCGGCGCGGACTGGTGGGGGCTGGGCCCGGGGGCGCACAGCCACGTCGGCGGGGTGCGCTGGTGGAACGTCAAGCACCCGTCGGCGTACGCCCAGCGGCTGGCCGCCGGCGCGTCTCCCGGGCTGGCCCGGGAGGTGCTCACCACCGACGAGGCGCACATGGAGGACGTCATGCTCCGGCTGCGGCTCGCCACCGGCCTGCCACTGGCGGTGCTCGACGCCACCGGGCGGGCCGGCGCCGAACGGGCGCTGGCGCCGGACTGCTGGACGCCGAGAGGTACGCGGCGGGCCGGGCGGTGCTCACCCTGCGCGGCCGGTTGCTCGCCGACGCCGTGGTCCGCGACCTGCTGCCCTGAGCCGGCCCGCTGCCCCGACCGGCGGCGGCGGTGCGCCGGACCGGCCGGGGGAGCGGCGGCCCGGGTCACTTGATGAAGCTGGCGGAGAGCGGGTAGCGGTAGAGCTGCCCCTCGTTGGCCTTGATGCCGGCGATGATGCCGAACACGGCACCGAGGATCACGGCCGCCGCGACCGGGATGAACCCGATCACGATGCAGGACAGCACCCAGCCGACCAGGCCGATGATCGACCAGATGAGCTGGAAGTTGAGTGCCCCCACGGCGTGCGCGCGGACGGTGGGGGACGCGTTGCCCCGGGCCAGCAGCGCCACCAGCGGGCCGATCCAGCCGAGCACACCACCGCTGACGATCATCCCGGCGGCCCCGCCGAAGTGCGCGACCAGCGCCCAGGTCTTGTCCTCGTTGTTGGCGTAGCCGCCGCCGGGGCCGCCGTAGGCGCCACCGGTCGGATAGCCGCCACCGGGGTGACCACCGGCCGGGGGATAGCCACCGGGCGGGTAGTTGCCCGGCGGAGGGTAGCCGCCCGACGGCGGTTGGTCACCGGTGGGCGGCGGATAGCCACCGGGCGGGGGATAGCCGCCCGGGCCGGACGCCCCGGACAGTGGTGCGGTGGGTGGCTCGGCCGATGGGGACGAGCCCGGTGAGGTCGGCTCCGGCGGGTAGGTGCCGGGGTCTCCCGCTCCGGGAGGGCGAGGAGGTTCAGTCATGGCTGTCACGGTAGGGGCCGTTGGCAACGCCGCACCAGAGCGACACCGCCCGGCTGGGCGGACCGATCGGCCCGAGCGGGGTGGTGCGTGCCGCACCGACGAGCTGTCGTTGATCATCGCGCCGGCGGGGGCGCCGACGTAGACTGGCACTCGTTACAGTCGAGTGCCAGGACGGTCCGCCGGCTTGAGGTCGCGCCGGCGGCCGACGTGCGACAGGAGGTGCGGAGGATGGGTCTCGACGACCGCAAGCTCGCCGTGCTCCGCGCCATCGTCGAGGACTACGTCTCCACCCAGGAGCCGGTCGGCAGCAAGGCGCTGGTCGAACGGCACCAGCTCGGGGTCTCCCCGGCCACGGTCCGCAACGACATGGCCGTGCTCGAGGAGGAGGGCTACATCCGCCAGCCGCACACCAGTGCGGGGCGGGTGCCCACCGACCGCGGCTACCGGCTCTTCGTCGACCGGTTGTCCCGGGTGAAGCCGCTCAGTCCGGCCGAGCGCCGGGCCATCGAGCGTTTCCTGGTCGGCGCGGTCGACCTCGACGACGTGGTGCACCGCACCGTACGGCTGCTCGCCCAGCTGACCAGGCAGGTGGCCGTCGTGCAGTACCCGAGCCTGGCCCGCTCCTCGGTGCGGCACCTGGAGCTGGTGCCGATCTCCACGACCCGGTTGATGCTCGTCATGATCGCCGACACCGGGCGGGTGGAGCAGCGGCTGGTGGAACTGCCCGGGCCGGTGCCCGCCGACGACGTCACCGACCTGCGCCGGCTGGTCAACGAGAAGCTCGCCGGCGCCCGCCTGTCGGACACGCCGCCGCTGGTGCAGGCGCTGGTCGACGAGGCGCCGGCCGAGCTGCGTCCGACGATGGCCACCCTCGCCTCGGTGCTGCTGGAGACGCTGGTCGAGCGGCACGAGGAACGGATCGCGCTGGCCGGCACCGCCAACCTCACCCGGGGCGGCCTGCTGGACTTCCAGGGCTCGCTGCGGCCCATCCTGGAGGCGCTGGAGGAGGAGGTCGTGCTCCTCAAGCTCATCGGCGAGACCGAGCCGAGCACGACCCGGGTGCTGATCGGCGACGAGAACGAGTTCGACAACCTGCGCGCCGCCTCGGTGGTCAGCACGGGGTACGGCCCGGGCGCCACGATCGTGGGCGGCCTGGGGGTGCTGGGGCCCACCCGGATGGACTACCCCGGCACCATCGCCACGGTGCGCGCCGTGGCACGCTACGTGGGCGAGCTGCTGGCCCAGAACTGACCAGTCAGGGCCGACGGCCGGCTGCGGCCGCCGGTCGGCGCAACGCGAGACGAACATGAGGACACGGAACGCAGTGGCCAGGGACTACTACGGCATCCTCGGTGTGAACCGGGAAGCCTCCGATGACGAGATCAAGCGCGCCTACCGCAAGCTGGCGCGCCAGTTCCACCCGGACGTCAATCCGGACCCGGAGGCTCAGGAGAAGTTCAAGGACATCAACGCCGCGTACGAGGTCCTCTCGGACGACCGCAAGCGGCAGATCGTCGACCTGGGTGGCGACCCGCTCGCCCCGGGTGGCGGCGGTGCCGGCGGCCCGGGTGGCCCCGGTGGGGCCGGCCCGTTCGTCGGTTTCCAGGACATCATGGACGCTTTCTTCGGTGGGGCGGCCGGTGGGGCCCGTGGCCCGCGTCCGCGTACCCGGCCGGGCGCCGACGCGATCCTCCGACTCGAACTGGACCTGCACGAGACGGCGTTCGGCGTCGAGGCCCCGATCACCGTCGACACCGCCGTGCTCTGCACCACCTGCTCCGGTGCCGGCACGGCCGCCGGCACCCACCTGGCGACCTGCGAGGCGTGCGGCGGCCGGGGTGAGGTGCAGTCGGTGCAGCGCACCTTCCTCGGCCAGGTGGTTTCGGCACGGCCGTGCACCGTCTGCCAGGGCTACGGCACCACGATCCCGCACCCCTGCCCCACCTGCGCCGGTGACGGCCGGGTGCGTACCCGCCGCTCACTGACCGTCAAGATCCCGGCCGGGGTCGAGGACGGCATGCGGATCCGGCTGGCACAGCAGGGCGAGGTCGGCCCGGGTGGCGGCACCGCCGGTGATCTCTACGTGGAGATCCACGAGCGCCCGCACGACGTGTACTCCCGCAAGGGCGACGACCTGCACTGCCGGGTGACCGTGCCGATGACCGCGGCGGCGCTGGGCACCCGACTCACCATCAAGACGCTCGACAGCGAGGAGACGGTCGACGTCAAGGCCGGCACCCAGCCGGCCAGCACGCTGCGGCTGCGCGCCCGCGGGGTGCCGCACCTGCGCGGCACCGGCCGAGGTGACCTGTACGTGCACCTCGACGTGCGGACGCCCACCAAGCTGGACCCGGACCAGGAGCGGATGCTGCGCGACTTCGCGAAGACCCGTGGTGAGGAGGTCGCCGAGCTGTCCAAACAGGGCGGCTTCTTCTCCCGGATGCGCGACGCGTTCAACGGGCACGCCTGAGGTGTCCGCGCCGCTGTTCCTGGTCGAGGCGCTGCCCACCGGCGACGCGTTGACCCTGGACGGCCCGGAGGGGCACCACGCCGCCACCGTGCAACGGCTGCGGGTCGGCGAGGCGTTGCTGCTCGCCGACGGGCGGGGCGGCACGGCCGCCGCCGTGGTCACGGCCGTCGGCCGGGGCAGCCTGGAGGTCACCGTCACCTCCCGGGGGTACGCGGACGCGCCGGTACCCCGGATCGTCACCGTGCAGGGCATCGCCAAGGGTGACCGGGGCGAGTTGGCCGTGCAGGCGATGACCGAGGTCGGGGTGGACGAGATCGTGCCCTGGGCGGCGTCCCGCTCGGTGACCCAGTGGCGCGGTGACCGGGGCGTACGGGCCCGGGAGAAGTGGGTGGCCACCGCCCGGGAGGCGGCCAAGCAGGCCCGCCGGCCGTGGCTGCCGGTGGTGGCCGGGGCGCCGGACGAGTCCACCGCGACCGTCGCCCGTCGGATCGCCGGCGCCGCCGCCGGGTTCGTGCTGCACGAGGAGGCCGACGAGCGGCTCACCACCGCCGAGCTGCCCTCCACCGGCGAGATCGTCCTGGTGGTCGGTCCGGAGGGTGGCATCGCCCCGGCCGAGCTGGCCGCGTTCCATGAGGCCGGCGGCCGGCCGGTGCGGCTCGGGCCGGCGGTGCTGCGCACCTCGACGGCCGGAGTGGCGGCGCTCAGCGTGCTCGCCACCCGCCTCGGCCGCTGGTGATCCCGCGTCGGGTGCGCGTCGTCGGTCAGGGGCGGGGGAAGACCGGCACCGGCTCCTCCTCCGGCCGCAGGTCCAGCCCGGCCGGCCCGATGATCTGCGGGTCCGGCGTGCCGACCACCTCGGGGTCCTTGCCGGCGTAGTCGAAGCGGTGCAGCACGTGCCGCATCGCCTCGATGCGGGCTCGCTTCTTGTCGTTGCTCTTCACGACCGTCCACGGCGCGTCGGCCGTGTCGGTCCAGAAGAACATCGCCTCCTTCGCCTCGGTGTACTCGTCCCACCGGTCGAGCGAGGCGATGTCCATCGGGGACAGCTTCCACTGCCGGACCGGGTCCACCTGGCGGATCGCGAACCGGGTCCGCTGCTCGTTCTGCGACACCGAGAACCAGAACTTGACCAGCCGGATGCCCGAGCGCACCAGCATCCGTTCCAACTCCGGGGCCTGACGAAGGAACTCCAGGTACTCCTTGCGGGAGCAGAAGCCCATCACCCGCTCGACGCCGGCCCGGTTGTACCAGGACCGGTCGAACAGCACCATCTCGCCGGCCGCCGGCAGGTGCGCCAGCCACCGCTGGAAGTACCACTGGCCGGACTCCCGCTCGTCCGGCTTGGCCAGCGCCACCACGGAGGCGCCGCGCGGGTTGAGGTGCTCCATGAACCGCTTGATGGTGCCGCCCTTACCTGCCGCGTCCCGACCCTCGAAGACGATCACCAGTCGCTCGCCGGACTCCTTGATCCAGTCCTGGAGCTTGAGCAGTTCGATCTGGAGCAGTCGCTTGTCGCGGTCGTACTCGTCGCGGTCCATCCGCTCGTCGTACGGGTAGTCCTCGCGCCAGGTCTGCACGGGGGTGCCGTCCGGGCGCAGCAGGACGGGATCGTCGTCGTGGCCGTCGGCCACCCGGTAGTCGGCGGTGAGGTCCAGCAGCGCGGAGTCGGCCATGTCGGTGGGACTTACCCGCCCACGTGCCGCCAGCCACCTTCCGGGACCGGGAATTCCGGGTGGTGTCGGGGTCAGCTACGCAGGTAGGAGGCGCCGTTGAGGTCGACGATGGTGCCCGACGCCCACTCGGCCAGTGGCGAGGCCAGCCAGTGCACCGCGGCAGCGATCTCCTCCGGACGTGCCACCCGGTCGAACGGGCTCTGTGCGCGGATCGCCGCGCCGCCCTCGCCGCCCAGGTGCCCGGCGACCATGTCGGTCGCCACGAAGCCCGGCGCGACGGTGGCCACCGCGATGCCGTACGGCGCGAGCGCCACCGCGAGGGACTGGCCCAACGCGTTCAGTCCCGCCTTGCTGGCCCCGTACGCCGGCTGCTGCGGCTCACCCCGGAACGCGCCCCGGGACGAGACGTTGACGATCCGACCCCCGCGCTCGCGCATGTGCTGCGCGGCGCACCAGGTGACGTTGCCCGCGCCGGTCAGGTTGGTCTCCAGCACCTGCCGCCAGCGTCGTTGCCACTGCTCGTAGGAGGCGCCGAAGATCGGGTGCGGGTCGTCCCGGTCGCCGTACGTCCCGGCGTTGTTGACCAGCACGTCGAGCCCGCCGAGCAGCTCGGCCGCCCGGTCGACCATCAACCGGACCGCGTCCGGGTCGGCGAGGTCGGCGCGGACCACCACGTGCCCCGCGCCGGGCAGCTGGGCGCGCACCTGCTCGGCCGCGTCGGCGGAGTCGCGGTGGTGGATCGCCACCCGGTCCCCGCTGGCCGCGAACGCCTCCGCCACCGCCCGGCCGATGCCACGCGAAGCCCCTGTCACGAGTACCGCCCGATCCGTCATGCCGGCCATCCTGCCGTAGCCGTTTCCTCCTTACACTGCCCGGATGGGATCCGACTGCCTGTTCTGCCGCATCGTCGCCGGGGAGATCCCGGCCACCGTGGTCCGGGAGACCGCCACCACCCTCGCCTTCCGCGACATCACCCCGAAGGCGCCGGTGCACATCCTGGTCATTCCGAAGGAGCACTACGCCGACGTCGCCACCCTCGCCCAGGGCGACCCCGGACTGGCCGCTGAGGTGCTGGCCACGGCCGCCGACGTCGCCGACGACGAGGGGCTGCTCGGCGACGGTTTCCGGCTGATGTTCAACACCGGGACGTACGGCGGGCAGGAGGTGTTCCACGTGCACGCGCACCTGCTCGGCGGCGCGCCGCTCGGCCCGATGCTCGCCCGGGACCTGGCGTGACGGCCAACCGCGACGTGCCCGACCGGTTGGGCCGGCTGGTCCGGCGGGTTCAGGCCGACGCCCGGGTGCCCGCGGTGTCGGTGGCGCTGCACCGGGCCGATCGGCCGCTGTGGAGCTGCACCGTCGGCGACACCGGCACCGACAGCCCGCTGGGGCCCGGCACCCAGTTCCGGATCGGCTCGGTCACCAAGACCTTCACCGCGGTGCTCACCCTCCAGTGCCGCGACGACGGCCTGCTGGACCTGGACGACCCGGTAAGCCGGCACCTGGACGTGCCGGCGCACGGTGAGCTGACCGTCCGCCGCCTGCTGTCGCACACCGGTGGGCTGCAACGCGAGCCGTTCGGCGACGTCTGGGACACCCTGCGCGCACCGGACGACGCTCGGCTGATGGCGGAGCTGGACCGGGCCGAGCGTGTGCTGCCGCCGGCCCGGCGATTCCACTACTCCAACCTCGGCCCGGCCGTGCTCGGCCAGCTGGTCGCCCGGCTGCGTGGCGGCAGTTGGGCCGAGGTGCTCGCCGAGCGGGTCCTGACGCCGCTGGGGCTGGCCGACACCACCCCGGCCCCCGGGCCGGCGGCGGCGACCGGGTTCCTCGTCGACGCGTACTCCGACGAGGCGCACCCGGAGACACCGACCGATTTCGGCGCGGTCGGCCCGGCCGCCCAGCTCTGGAGCACCGCGTCGGACATGGCCCGCTGGGCCGCGTTCCTGGCCGACCCGGCGGCGCTCGACCCGCCCGGCGCGGTGCTCGCCCCGGACACCCTGGACGAGATGCGCTGGCCGTTGACCACCACCGACGAGACGCTCTGGGCCGCCGGGTTCGGGCTCGGGCTGATCCTCGTGCCGCAGGGCGAGCGGGTGGTGCACGTGGGGCACGACGGCGCCATGCCCGGTTTCCTGGCCGCCGTGTACGGGCGGCGCGGCGGCGACGGCACGGCCGGCGCGATGGGCGCCGCGGTGCTCGGTTCCTCCGGTACGGCGGCGGAGCTGTTCGACCTGCCGCACAAGCTGCTGGCCGAGGCGGTCGAGCACGACCCGGCCGAGATCGAGCCGTGGCGGCCCGGCGAGCCGGCGCCGGCGGCCCTGCGGGGCCTGCTCGGCCGTTGGTGGGCGAGGGCTCCGAGTACGTCTTCTCCTGGCACGACGGCACCCTCCAGGCGCGCGGGGCACGGGACCCGGCACGCCGCCCGCCGGCGGTCTTCGCCCCGCTGCCGGACCGCCCGGACGTGTTCCGCACGGTCTCCGGGCGGGAGGCCGGCGAGCTGCTGAGGCTGACCCGCGACGACGCCGGCACGGTGATCCGGATGCACTGGGCGACGTACCGGTTCACCCGCCACCAGGAGACGTTCGACCGGTACGACTTCCGGGCCGGGAGTTGATCGCCGGCCAGCGGAAATGGGCGCGATGCGCCCCGCGTTGAACCGATACGATGGGTACAACGTCCGCACGCCGCGCCACCAGGGGCCGGCGCCGAGATCGAGAGCAGGTGCGCAGGGCCCTTCGGCCCAACTTATGACCGGCACCCCACCTCCCGGCCCGCCCCGGGTGCAGACCAGGATCACCGTGCCCGACCCGAAGATCATGGTCAACCTGCTCGGCGCGGGTGACGAGATTCTGCGACTCGTCGAACGCTCGGTCACCAGTGACGTGCACGTCCGTGGCAACGAGATCACCATCACCGGCGCCCCGGCGGACAACGCCCTCGCCGAGCGGGTCTTCACTGAGCTGCTCGAACTCATCGAGAAAGGCGAGACCCTGACCACTGACGCCGTCCGGCGTACCGTCGGCATGCTCGAGCAGGGCAGCGCCGAGCGGCCCGCCGAGGTCCTGACCCTCAACATCCTCTCCCGGCGCGGGCGCACCATCCGCCCCAAGACGCTCGGGCAGAAGCGGTACGTCGACGCCATCGACTCGCACACCATCGTGTTCGGCATCGGTCCGGCCGGTACGGGCAAGACGTACCTGGCGATGGCGAAGGCCGTCCAGGCGTTGCAGGCCAAACAGGTCAACCGGATCATCCTGACCCGGCCGGCCGTCGAGGCCGGCGAACGACTGGGCTTCCTGCCCGGCACGCTGAACGAGAAGATCGACCCGTACCTGCGCCCGCTCTACGACGCGCTGCACGACATGCTCGACCCGGAGACCATCCCGAAGCTGATGGCCGCCGGCACGATCGAGGTCGCCCCGCTGGCGTACATGAGGGGCCGCACGCTCAACGACGCGTTCATCATCCTGGACGAGGCGCAGAACACGACGCCCGAGCAGATGAAGATGTTCCTCACCCGGCTCGGCTTCAACTCCAAGATCGTCGTCACCGGTGACGTCACCCAGGTGGACCTTCCCGGCGGGACGACCAGCGGTCTACGGGTGGTCCGGGAGATCCTGGAGAACGTCGAGGACGTGCACTTCGCCCAGCTGTCCAGCTCCGACGTGGTCCGCCACCAGCTGGTCGGGCAGATCGTCGACGCGTACGCCCGCTGGGACGCCGAGCGGGAGACCCAGCAGGCGCAGGGCGTCCACGCCGTGCCCGGGCGTCCCGCCCAGGGTGGCCGAGCCGGCCGCCGCCGCTAAAGCAGAGGAAAGCAGTTGTCCATCGAGATCGCCAACGAGTCCGGTGTCGACGTCGACACCGACGCCGTGCTCGCCGTCGCCCGGCACGCACTCGACGAGATGGGGGTCAACCCCCTCGCCGAGCTGTCCGTGCTGCTGGTCGACATCGACTACATGACCGAGCTGAACCACCGCTGGATGGGCGGCGACGGCCCGACCGACGTGCTCGCGTTCCCCATGGACGAGGGCAGCGTCGACCACGGCCCGGGCGAGTCCGCCCCGGCCGGTGGGGAGCCGGCCCTGCTCGGTGACATCGTGCTGTGCCCCGAGGTGGCGGCCAAGCAGGCGGCCACCGCCGGGCACGCCCCGGCGGACGAGCTGCACCTGCTCACCGTGCACGGGGTGCTGCACCTGCTCGGCTACGACCACGCGGAGCCGGAGGAGGAGCGGGAGATGTTCGCGCTCCAGGCCCGACTGCTGGCGAGCTGGCGGTCGACCCGCACCCAGTGATGTCCACTCCTCCGTTACTGGCGGCCGGCCCCACCGCCGGCCTTCCCGATGTGCAGCTGATCGTCTTCGCGGCCGGCCTGGTGGTGCTGGCCGGCGTGATCGCGATGACCGAGGCGGCGCTCGCCGCGGTTTCTCCGGCCCGGGCCGCCGAACTGGCCCGGGACGGCGTACGCGGTGCCCGCACCCTCCAGGCGGTGGCCGGCGACGTGGTCCGGCACCTCAACCTGCTCCTGCTGTTGCGGCTGCTCGCCGAACTGACCGCCACCACGCTGGTGGCGCTTGTCGCGGTGGACAGCTTCGGCGCCGGCTGGCGGGCCGCGCTGGTCACCGCCGGCGCGATGACCGTGGTCAGCTTCGTGGTGGTCGGGGTCGCCCCGCGCACCATCGGGCGGCAGCACGCGTACGCCGTGGGTCGGGCGGTGGCGCCGCTGGTCCGCTGGCTGGGCCGGGCGCTCAACCCGCTCGCGTCGCTGCTGATCCTCATCGGCAACGCGGTCACCCCGGGGCGCGGCTTCCGGGAGGGCCCGTTCGCCACCCAGGTGGAGTTGCGTGAGCTGGTCGACCTGGCCGAGCAGCGCGGCGTGGTCGAGCACGGCGAACGTCAGATGATCCACTCGGTCTTCGCGCTCGGCGACACCATCGCCCGTGAGGTGATGGTGCCGCGGACGGAGATGGTGTGGATCGAGGAGGGCAAGACGCTCGCGCAGGCGCTGGCGCTCTTCCTGCGGTCCGGTTTCTCCCGCATCCCGGTGATCGGCGAGAGCGTCGACGACGTGCTGGGCGTGCTCTACCTCAAGGACCTGATCCGGCGGTCCCGGGGCGGTGACCCGTCGGCCGAGCAGTTGCCGGTGGCCGAGCTGATGCGCCCGGCGACCTTCGTACCCGAGTCGAAGCCGGTGGACGACCTCCTGTCGGAGATGCAGGCGGCCCGCAACCACCTGGTCATCGTTGTCGACGAGTACGGGGGCACCGGTGGCCTCGTCACCATCGAGGACATCCTGGAGGAGATCGTCGGCGAGATCACCGACGAGTACGATGTCGAACGCCCTCCGGTCGAACGCCTGCCCGACTCCTCGGTGCGGGTCACCGCCCGCCTGCCGGTGGAGAACCTGGGCGAGCTGTTCGACACCGACCTGCCCACCGACGAGGTGGAGACGGTCGGTGGTCTGCTCGCCCAGTCGCTCGGGCGGGTGCCGATCCCCGGCGCGGAGGTCGAGGTGGCCGGTCTCCGACTCGTCGCCGAGGGCACCACCGGCCGGCGCAACCGGATCGACACGGTCCTGGTCAGCCGGGCGGAGTCGGGCGACGAGCAGGACACCAGCCCCGGGGACGACCAGGGCCACAACCGCGACGAGGAGAGGCAACCCGCAGATGCCTGAGACACCCGCCACGCCCACCGCCCGGCCCACCCCCACCGCGCCGGCCCCGTTGAGCACCGAGGACGCGAAGCTGGTCGTCCTGGCCCGGGGAGCCCGTGGGCGGGTCGCGGCGGTGGAGGGCGCCGCGGTCCGGGACCAGGACGGCCGGACGTACGCGGCGGCCAGCGTCGCCCTGCCCTCGCTGACCCTCACCGCGTTGCAGTTGGCGGTGGCGTCGGCGGTGGCGGCCGGTGCGAGTCGGCTGGAGGCGGCGGTCGTGGTGACCGAGGCGTCGACGCTGGACGGCGCCGGCCACGCCGCCGTTCGTGACCTCGCCGTGGACGCGCCGATCCACGTGGCCGCGCCGGACGGCACCGTGCTCGGCACGGTGACCCAGTGAGCCCCGTGCAGGATCCGCAGGCGCGCCCGTACCGGGCCGGGTTCGGTTGCTTCGTCGGACGGCCCAACGCCGGCAAGTCCACGCTGACCAACGCCATCGTCGGCACCAAGATCGCGATCACCTCGAACAAGCCGCAGACCACCCGGCACGTCATCCGGGCCGTGCTGCACCGTCCGGATTCGCAGCTGGTCCTGGTCGACACGCCGGGCCTGCACCGTCCGCGTACGCTGCTGGGCGAGCGCCTCAACGACCTGGTCCGGTCGACCTGGACCGAGGTCGACGTGATCGGCCTCTGCATCCCGGCCGACGAACCGGTCGGGCGGGGTGACCGTTTCATCTCCGGTGAGTTGGCCGAGCTGAAGGCGACCGTGCTGGCGGTGGTCACCAAGACCGACCTGGTGGACAAGCGCCGGCTGGCCGAGCAGTTGCTCGCGGTCAGCGAGATGGGGGAGTTCGCCGAGATCGTGCCGGTGAGCGCCGTGTCCGGGCACCAGGTGGACACGCTGGTCGACGTGATGACCAGTTACCTGCCGCCGTCGCCGCAGCTCTACCCCGACGACATGCTCACCGACGACCCTGAGCAGGTGCTCGTCGCGGAGCTGATCCGGGAGGCCGCCCTGGAAGGTGTCCGCGACGAGTTGCCGCACTCGATTGCGGTGGTGGTCGAGGAGATGATCCCCGAGGGTCAGGTCATGAAGATCTACGCCGACCTGTACGTGGAACGACCCAGCCAGAAGGCGATCGTCCTCGGCCACAAGGCGAGCCGACTCAAGGAGGTCGGCACCACCGCCCGCAAGCAGATCGAGGAGTTGCTCGGCAGCCGGGTCTACCTGGACCTGCACGTGCGGGTGGCGAAGGACTGGCAGCGCGACCCGAGGCAGCTGCGCAAGCTGGGCTTCTGATCCACCACGCCGGCCGGACCGGGACACTCCGGTCGGGTCGCGACCGCGCTGGCGACGTACTCCATGATCGTCTTCGGTCGTGTCGATGGGGAGATTCACGTTCGGTCGGGGTGCCGGCCGTTTGGTGGCGGCACCGCGCAGGGTAGGGGAGGTACGCCCCGCGTCCCCGACCCAGATGCAGGCTGATGCGCAACAGGTATCTCGATCTGCTCCGTTTCCTGGCCATCGTTCGAGTTGTCGTCTACCACGTCACCGGGTGGGCGACCCTCACTCTCGTCTTCCCTGCCATGTCGGTGATGTTCGCGCTGGCCGGCTCGTTGATGGCCGCATCGCTCACCCGGTCCGGCCCGGTCGCGGTCGGTCGTCGGCTGCGTCGGTTGCTGCCGTCGCTGTGGGTGCTGGCGGCGGTCTTCGTACCGGCCATGCTGTTCAGCGGGCTGGCGGTGAGCCCCCGGCTGCTGCTGTGGCTGTTCCCCATCGCCGATCCGCCGGCCAACAACTGGGGCGCCATCGCGCTGAGCATCATCTGGTACCTGCGCGACTACCTGTGGTTCGTGCTCGCCTCACCGGTGGCGTTCTGGCTGTTCCGCAAGGCCCCACTGCCCACTCTGCTCGCCCCGTACCTCCTGTTGGTGACCGTCGAGGTGGGCATCTACCCGGCGCCGCCGGTGCTGCGCGAATTCGGTCTGTACTTCGGCGCGTGGCTGCTCGGGTTCGCCCACCACGCGGGGATGCTGCGCCGCCTCGCCGGCCGGGTGCTGTACCCGCTGGCGCTGGCGCTCGCGACAGCCGGCGGCGCGTGGATCGTCGCGCATCCCGGTCCACGCGGGTACGACCTCAACGACAACCACCTCGGCAACGCTCTCTGGTCCGCGGCGTTCATCCTGATCGTGCTCGGTCGGGGGCCGGCCGACATCACCTGGCTGGGGCGCAGCCGGCTGGCCGACCGGGCGGTGACCGTGCTCAACCGGCGCGCGCTGACGATCTACCTCTGGCACATGCCGTTCGTGGTGGCGCTGACCCCGCTGGTCGACGTGGTCGGCTGGTCCCACCGGAACCCGCTGGGGTTGGCCATCCGGGTGCTGCTGGTCTTCGCGCTGGTCGGGGTCGTCACCCTGGCCGTCGGCTGGGTCGAGGACGTCGCCGCCCGACGGCTACCGGAGCTGATCCCGGGCGGCCCGCCGGTGCCGGCCGAGTCGGCTGGTCGGTCCGGTGCCGGGTCGGCTGGTCGGTCCGGTGCCGGGTCGGCTGGTCGGTCCGGCGCCGAGTCGGCTGGTCGGTCCGGTGCCGGGCCGGTTGGGCGCGCCGTCGGATCGGCCGCGGTGCCGGCGCAGCGGGTGGCCGGGGAGGCGGCCACCGTCGACGTCACCGCTGGTTGATCCGAACGTTGCCGCTGCCGGCCGAACCGTCGAGCACCAGGGACGCCGCCGGGTCGTCGGCGACGGTCACCTGGGTGTCGCCGGAGCCGGCGCTGGAGCGCACCCGGTAGCTGCCCGCCGGCACCAGCATCGTCACGTCTCCGCTGGACGCGTGCGCCCGCGCCGCGGCGGGCTTGTCCAACTCGACGGTGACGTTGCCGGAGCCGGCCTCGGCGTCCGTCGCGCCACCGAGCCGCCGCGCGGTGATGTCACCGGACCCGGCGCGCAGGCGGACCGCCGCGCCGGCCTCGCTGACGTCGATGTCGCCGGAGCCGGTCTCCACCCCGACCGCGCCCGTGGCGCCGGCGATCCGCACGTCACCCGAGCCCAACCGGAGGTCCACCGCACCGACCCGGCTCAGGTCGACGTCACCGGAACCGGACTCCCCCTGCACGGTCACGCCCTCCGGCACGGTCACCTCGTAGGAGACGGTGCACCGACTGCCGCAGTCGGTGTCCAGGACCAGCTCGCTGCCCTTGATCTCGTACCGGGCCTTGGGCTCGCCCCCCTGGTACCGCACCACCCGCTTGATCCGCGCCTCACCCGCCGGCCCGGTGCCCCGGACCATCATGTCGCCGGAGCCCCCCAGCATCCGGATCGTGGTGATCTTCACCGCCTCGGTGTCGTCGTAGTCGAGCCGGCGGAACGAGAGGTTGTCGCACCCGGCGAGCAGGATGAGGGTGGCGGCCATCCCCAGCGCGACGGGGGCCGTGGCGCGACGGCGAACGGCTGCGGTGGTTTCGAGCAGTGCCATGGCCAGCACGCTACGGCCGAGCACGAGTCGGGCGCATCGGGGTTCATCCGCGCGTCCACCCCGAACCGACCCTGATTTCACACCCCGAGGGAGAATGGTCCGATGGCCGGGTACCGCCGACAGCTCTACCGCGACGACGCGGTGGTGCTGCGCGTACAGAAACTCGGCGAGTCCGACCGGATCATCACCCTGCTCACCCGCCGGCACGGCCGGTTGCGCGCGGTGGCCCGGGGGGTTCGTCGCACCATGAGCAAGTTCGGTGCGCGGCTCGAACCGTTCGGCCACGTCGACCTGCAACTCGCCGGCGACCCGAAGGGCAACCACGGCAGCTCGCTGCACACGGTCAGCCAGGTCGAGGGCATCGACCTGTACGGCAAGCGGTTCCTCGGCGACTATCCCCGCTACACGGCGGCCAGCGCCATCGCCGAGACCGCCGAGCGGCTGACGCCGGTGGAGCGGGAGCCCTCGCTGCGACTGTTCCAGCTCACCGTGGGCGCGTTGAAGGCGCTGTCCCGAGGCGAGCACGCCACCACCCTGGTGCTCGACGCGTACCTGCTGCGCGGGATGGCCCTCGCCGGCTGGGCGCCGGCGTTGACCGCGTGCGCGGTCTGCGGCACCGTGGCGCCGGTCAGGAGGGCCTGAGCCGACCGGCTCCGGCCGTGGCGGGAAGGGGTGATCTGGTGAGGGGCGACCTGGACGAGACGCTGGCCCGGCTGGCTCGGCGCGAAGAGGCGCTGCGTCGGCGGGCCAACGACCGTGACGACAGCACACCACCGCCGGGTCCGGTCGGCGGACCGGTCCACCACGCGAGCGGCCACACCGACCCCCGCAACGCCGGGCCGGGCCGGCACGATGCCCGACACGCGGGGCGGGACGTCCCCGACGAGCCGGCCGGCTGGGGCCCGGTCGAGGAGGTTGCCGAGGCGGTCCGTCAGGTCGTCGACGCCCACCCGGGGCTGGCGGTGACCGTCCGCGTCGAGCACGCCGGGCGGACGTACCCGCTGCGGGTTTCCTGGGACGGCCCGCACGTCACGGTCGGCCCGGAGCCCCCGGCGACGCCGGTGGAACCCCCGCCGGCCTGGCCGATGTCGGGACGGACGGTGCCGGCGTGGGCACCGGGCCCGGACGGGTTGACCCCGGACCCGGCGGCCCGCCTGGCCGAGTTGATCCGGCGGGACCCGTCGCTGCTCGACGAGTTGGACCCGCGGCGCTGACCAGACGCGGAACTGGCCGCGGGCGGCTACGGTCGGGCGGTGGCGCAACCCGACCTGACCCTGATGGCGAGCCTGCGGCGGCCGCGTTGGACGCTCGACGTGGCATCGTGCGGCTGCACCCGGAGGCGCTGACCGCGCTCGGCCTACGCCCCGGCGATCCGGTCCGGCTGACCGGTCGCCGGGAGACGGCCGGGATCGTCGCGGCCGCCGACCCGGGCGCGAGCGCCGCCCTGCTGTACGCCGACGACCTGACGCTGGGCAACCTCGGCCTGCGCGACGGCGGTCAGGTGCGGGTGACCCCGGTGCCGCTGACGGCGGCGGGCCGGGTCACCCTCGCCGGCCCGGTGGGGGTGGTGGCGGCGGTCAGCCCGGAGATGCTCCGGCTCGCCCTGCTCGGCAAGGTGGTCACCATGGGCGACGACGTGTCGCTGTTGCCGCAGGATGTGCTGCCGGACGCCTCGGTACGCAGCCTGGTCGAGGCGGCCCGCCGCAGCCTCGCCAACACCGTCGGCTTCGCCTGGACGAGCACGCTGCTCACCGTGGTCGCGGTGGAACCGGCCGCCGGTGCGCTGGTCACCATGGACACGCTGGTCGGCTGGGAGCACGGCCCGGCCACGCACGGCGAGCCCGCCCCGGCCCACGACGCGCCGGCCCGGTCGCGCGGGACGACCGGCACGGCCCCGGAGATGATCCCGGCCGACGACGCGCCGGACGTGGACGAGCTGCCCGGGCTGCGGGCCCAGGCCGAGGAGCTGACCGAACTGCTCGACCTCGGCTTCCACCACCGGGAGGTGCTGGGTCGGCTGGGCACCACCATCTCGTTGGGCGTGCTGCTCGGCGGGCCGGCCGGCTCCGGGAAGTCGGCGCTGGTCCGGGCGGTAGCGGCCCGCGTCGGTGCCCGCGTCCACCCGCTGTGGGCACCCGAGGTGGCCGCGCTGGCCAACCAGGCCGCCGCGGACCGGCTGCGGACCGCGGCGACGGCGGTACGCGCAGGCGGGCCGGCGGTGCTGCTGGTCACCGACGTGGAGGCGCTCGCCCCGGCCGACGAGCCCGGCCCGGTGGCGACCGTGTTCCGGCAGGTGCTCGCGGAGACCATCCGGGCCGGCGCCGCCGTGGTGTGCACCACGAGCCGACCGGAGGCGGTCGACCCGGCCCTGCGCGCGCCGGACCTGCTGTCGCTGCGGATCAGCATTCCGCTGCCCGACCCGGCGCTGCGCCGCGAACAGCTCACCGTGCTGACCCGCCAGGTTCCGCTGGCCGACGACGTACGGCTGGACGAGGTGGCCGCGCGTACCCCGGGGTTCGTCGCGGCGGACCTGGCCGCGCTGGTCCGGGAGGCCGGGGTACGGGCGGCACTGCGGCAGAAGGTGGCCGACATGCCGACGGTGGCGATGGGCGACTTCACCGCCGCCCTGGAGGTGGTCCGGCCGACCACGATGGCCGCGTCCACCCTCGAACTGGCGTCGGTGACCCTGGACGACGTCGGCGGACTGGGAGAGGTCAAGCAGACGTTGACCGAGTCGGTGCTGTGGCCGCTGACCTACCCGGACACGTTCGCCCGGCTCGGCGTCCAGCCGCCGCGCGGCGTGCTGCTCTACGGACCGCCCGGCTGCGGCAAGACGTACCTGGTGACCGCACTGGCGGGGTCGGGGCGGGCGAACGTGCTCTCGGTGAAGGGTGCGGAACTGCTCTCCAAGTGGGTGGGCGAGAGCGAACGCGCGGTACGCGAACTGTTCCGCCGGGCCCGGGAGGCGGCACCGACGCTGATCTTCCTCGACGAGGTGGACGCGCTGGCCCCGGTACGCGGCCAGGCCACCGACGGGGGCACCACGGACCGGGTCGTCGCCGCGCTGCTCACCGAACTGGACGGGGTGGAGACCCTGCGCAACGTGGTGGTGGTCGGCGCGACGAACCGGCCGGACCTGGTCGACCCGGCGCTGCTGCGGCCGGGGCGCATGGAGCGGCTGGTCTACGTGCCGCCGCCGGACGGGACCGCGCGGGCGGAGATCCTGCGGGCCACCGCCCGAGACGTGCCGCTGGCACCGGACGTCGACCTGGCCGCACTCGGCGACGAACTGGTCGGCTTCTCGGCGGCGGACTGCGCGGCGCTGGTCCGGGAGGCGGCGCTGGCCGCGATGCGCGAGTCGTTGACCGCCGCGACGGTCACCGCCGCGCACGTGGCGACGGCCCGGCAACGGGTACGCCCGTCGCTGGACCCGGCCCAGGTCGCCCGGCTGGCCGCGTACGCCGCCGACCGCGGGTAGAACGTCACACAACCTTTCACCGCGCCCGCGGCGTTCCCAGGACGTCACATTCCTCAGTGGAGATATCCACGACGACGTCAGGCGGTGCTCCGGGTCCCGGCCTGATCCGACGGCGGGCGGCGACCCCCTCCGGGTTGCTGCCGGCCGGCGCGGGTCAGTCCGTGGGCAGGAGCGGACCGAGTGGACCGAGGTCCAGGTTCAGGTCCTCCGGAGCCAGCCCGAAGTGTTCGCGCAGCCCGACCATCTGCTCCTCCAGGGCCATCAGCGTCACACCGATCCGCTCGACCTGCTCCTCGGTGAGGTCACCGAGGTCCACCCGGCGCAGGGCCTGCCGCTCCATCAGCTGCCGCAGCAGCTCGACGACGGTGAGCACCAGGCTCGCCAGCCCCCGCTCGACCGAGTCGCGGTCCACGACGATCCGGCGGTCCAGCGGGGTCACCCGGGGCGGCTGCCACGACTCCGAGCCCAGCGCGGCGGCCAGCTCCGTCGCCTCGTCCCGCCCGGTCATCCGGCGTCCTCCGGCTGCCTGAGCGCCCCGACCGACGCGACGAGCGCACGCAACGAGATCCGGACCAGGTCCACGTCGGCGATGGCCAGGGTGATGTCACCGCTGATCACCACGCCGCTGGCGAGGACCCGGTCGAGCAGGTCGACCAGGGCGACCGGCCGGTACGCCAGCGGGTCGTCGGCGCTGTTCGGCGCGAGCGCGGTGGTCACCCCGGCCCCCGTACGGTGAGCGCGGGCTCCGGCCGTTCCGCGACGAAGGAGTACGCCGGCCACGGCCCGGTCAGCTCCAGGTGAAGTCCCGGATACCGGCCGCCCAACGAGTCGACCAGCTCGGTGAAGCGGGACAGCGCGGCGACGTCCACCAGGTACGCCCCGTTGAGCACCATCGGCGCGGACGCCCCGGAGAGCCGTCGGTCCTGCGGAGCGTGCCGCCGGCCCGCCACCGCCAGCTCGCACAGGGCGCTGTGTACCGCGTCCGCAGCCGCGCTCGCCACCTGCTGGCGTTCCTCCCGGGCGGTCAACTGGGCACGTCGCCGCCGCAGGTACGCCGTGCCCACCCCCGCACCCCCGGCGGTGTCGGCGGCAGCGGTGGCCGCTCCCGGCACCAGATAGCCCTTGACGCCCCACTCGCCGCGCCCGGCCAGCCGCTCCAGAGTGGCGACAAGTTCGGCACGGCGTGCGGCGAGGGACCCGGCCACCCGCTCGTCATCCGTGTGCACCGTGGCGAGCCGGGCCGGCACCACCGGCCCCCGCCGGGCCAGCGCCTCGACCACCGCGTGGTGCGCTCGGGCCGCCCGCTCCAGCCAGGCCAGATCCTCCAGGTTGCGGCGTAGTGGCTCCTCGCCGTACTCGTCGAGGGGAGCGGTGCTGACCACGGCGACGAGTCCGGCGGCGGACACCGCGCGGACCGGGCCGCCGTCCATCCCACCGATCGCCGCGAACGTCGCCGGCTCGGCGTCCCGAACCACACCGTGCAGCCAGGCACCGGCGGGGGGCGCGGACAGGTCGGCGGCCACGTCAACCATCCCACTCCTCCAGTTCGGCATCCCGGCGTCGCGCCCGGGCCTCCACCCGGGGCCGCCGCTCCGCTTCGACCTGCTCCGGGTCACGCGGCCCCGGCTCCACCGGGGGACGAGCCCGCGAGCTGAGCCACGGGTCGTGCTCCCACCAGTCGATGCCGATCTGGCGTGCGGTGTCGACCGACGCGATGACCAGCCGCAACTTCAGCGTCAGCAGTTCGATGTCGAGCAGGCTGACCCGGATGTCACCGGCGATGACGATGCCCCGGTCGAGCACCCGCTCCAGGATGTCGCCCAGGTTGGCCGGCTCGTGGCCGGCGGGCAGGACCTGGCCGGAGTTCTGCACCACCGACGGCGGCTGCGCAGCGGTCATCTCAGCCCACCTCACCCTTTCCGCGCTGGTAGCGGCGCACCCGTCGATAGCCGAGCAGGCTCCCCTCGATGTCCAACTCCACCTCGTACAGGCCGAGCAGGTCGGTCGAGTCGGGAATCCGGCGCGCCTCCACAACCTCCACCCCGACCAGCCAGCCGTCCTCGGTAGCCTCCAACGACGTGGTGACGGACGGCTCGCGGCCGGTCAGCTCGACCAGTTGCCGCAGCGCCGCCCGGGCCGCCTCGGCCGCCGACACCGGCTCCACGTACTCGTCGTCGGGGTAACCCTCGGCGGCCGGATCACGTCGTCGGGCCTGGGCGTCGCCGGTCATGCCGCACTCCTCCCTCGCGTGCCGGGCCGCGCCGGGCCGCACGTGGTCGCTCGCCGGACCGGCCCGCTGCCCCGCTGAGTCGGTCCAGCACCCGCTGCTCGGCCCGGTCGCGTTCCTCGGTGCTGAGCTCACCGGCTGCCATCGCGGCGTCCAGCTCCTCCAACTCGCGCCGGACGTTGACCGGATTCCGCTGCCGCGACTCGGCTTCGCGGGCGACCACCCCGACCACCGCGGTCAGCCCGCGCACCGGCGCGTACGGCAGGGTCAGCAGCGCCCAGAGCAGGTCCACCGCTCAGCCCGCCAACTGGTGGGCGCCGACGAAGTCATACGGGGCGAACGGCCCGAGCAGCCGCAACCGCAGCAGGCCCCGGCGGTGCTGCGCGTACTCCTCAAGGGCGTCCACCAGGGCGGCCTCGCGATCGGTGTCCACCAGCAGGGCCACGTGGACCGCGTCCATCTCGTGGCTCGGCGGACGCAACTGCGTGGAGACGACGTACTCGGCCGCGGCGTCGAGCAACCGCCGGTTCTCCGCCTCGCGGCGCAGCTCCACCGCCTGGCTGATCACCTCGCCGAGCCGGATCCGCGGCTCCCGACTGGCCGCCTCGGGCCGACCACGCACCTGCTCGGCGAGCCCGGCGGCCGTCGGGTTCTCGTCGAGGATGCCGCGCAGCAACGTCCGCTCGTCGAAGCGCCCGTGCACGACGTACTGCACCCTGCCCTCGAACTCGGCCAGCGCGGCGGCGAACCGGTCGTGGTGCGGTCGGAGCAGGTCGAGCACCGCGTCCGGGCCGGTGACAACAGTGCCGAACCGCACCGGCAGCACCGGCGCCACCGCCGCCGTCCCGTCCAGCAGGTTCTGGTACGCCCGAAGGTCCGCCGACCGGCCGAGCGACGCGTCCAGCGGCACCGCGCTGACCAGGGCAGCGACATCCCGGTGCCGGATCACCGTCACCTCGCCGGGTGGGTCGCCGACCCCGGCGGCGTCCGGCGTCGCCTCCACGTCGGCCGGCACCAGCCCGTAGACGAACAGTCCCGTCTCGTCCGCCATCTCAGCTCCTCCCGAGGTCGCGCACACTGCCGGCGACGCCACCGACCGAGTCGGTGGCGTCCCGCACCGAGCCGGTGACGTCCCGGACCGCCCCGGTGACACCACCGAGAAGACCGGACAGCCCCTCGCCCTCCTCCGGGGCGATGTCCAGCCGGTCGACCGCCTCGGCGAACCGCAGGTACGTCTCGATGCTCGCCACCACCACCCGTGCGTTGATCTCCACCAGGGGGATGCCGACGACGCCGATCGTCACCTGCGCGTCGATCACCACGCCCTTGTCGAGCACGGTCTCCACCACGTCGGCGAGCCCGCCGGCGGAACCCACCCGTTCCAGGGCGCCGCCGACGGCGTCACCGCCAGGGACCGGCGTCACTCGTCCTCCTCCCGGCGGCGGCGCACCACGGGTCGGCGCGGCGGCTCCGGTCCACGTCGGACGGGCGGTCGAGGGCGTTGCGGCTCCTCGCGCGGCTGGGCTCGCCGGGCCCGCTCAGGTGCGCGGCGGCGGGGTGGCGGTGGCTCCTCGTCGGGCTCGTCCGCGTATCCCTCGTCGTAGCCGTCGTCGTAGCCCTCGTACTCCTCGTCGTACTCCGGCTCGGCCGGCCGCCGGGGCGGCCGTTGGCGCAGGCGCCCACCCGGCCTGCGGCGCGGCTCCTCCTCGGCCTGCTCCTCCGCACCCCCCTCGCGCTGCTCCTGCTCCTGCTCCTCGCGCAGACCGGTCTCGTGGTCCATGACCACCTGGGAGTCGCGGATCTCGCCGCGCCAGCCCTCGACCTGGTCCGGGTCGAGCGCCACCTCGGTCATCACGTGCCGGACGAAGTGCTTCAACTCCAGCCGCACCCGCCGGCCCTGGGCGCGCCACAGGTTGCCGGTGTGTTCGAAGAGTCCCTGGGGGTGGTACTCCAGCACCACCAGGATGCGGGTCAGGTCCGGGGTGACCTCGTGGAAGCTGACGGTGCCGTCGACCGAGCCCTTCTCACCCTTGGATCGCCAGTGGATGAGTTTGTCCGGCACCTGGCGGACGATCGTCGACTCCCACGTCCGGTGCGACCAGAAAACCTGCGCCTTCCAGGTCATCTTCTCGGGGGAGTCGTTCTCGGCCTGCTCGACCTTCTTCATGAAGCTCGGGAAGTCGCCGAACTGCGTCCACTGGTTGTACGCGGCCCGTACCGGCACACCGACCTCGATCGTCTCGACGATGTTGGTGACCTTCTTCTTCCCGCCGCCCTTTCCGCCCTTTCCCCTGGCACGGCCGAGAGCCGACATCACCTTCTCCTTACCGCCGGCCACACCGGCATGCACCATCGCCTTCACCGGTGGACCGCCCTCGGCCAACTTTTGCGCACCCGTGGCGGCGGCGATCAGGCCGGGTCCGCCGCCCTGACGCGCGTACTCGCTGAGCCGACCCGTCGCACCGGTGATCCGCTCGGTCACCGCGCTCACGGCGCGATCGCCGATCGCCCCGGCGAGGTTGCGCACCTCGCCAACCAACTGGCCGCGCAGCTTGTCGCCGAGTCCTCCCGGATTGTTGTGCGCCGCCATGGTCACCGCCCCCGCCGCTGTGCGGCCGTCGAGTCGCCGCGGTCGTTCGTCGCGCCGCCGTTTCCGTCCCCGCCGTTGTCGTCGGCGCCGCTCTGGCGGTCCGTCCCGCCCTGACCGCCCGCGCTCTGCTGACCGCGCTGACCGCCCTGACCGCTCTGACCGCCCTGACCGCTCTGACCGCCCTCGCCGCCCTGACCGCTCTGACCCGCCCTCGCCGCTCTGACCGCCGGAGCGGCGACGCAGGGCGTCGGCGGAGTCACGCAGCCGCCCGGTGACCGCGTCGACGCTGCTGCCGGCCGCGGCGGTCGCCGCCGCCCGGCCGGCGTTGACCAGCGGCCCGCCGAGCCGGCCCAGATTGCTCAGATGGGGGGACGAGTGCAAAACGTCGGTGCCCCGCTTCAACAGACCGCCGGGGTGCCGGCTCGCCCGCCCGGCGGCGACCGCCGCGGCCAGGCTGAGCGCCGTACGCAGCTTGCGGCGGCGGCCGAGCAGGTAGCCGAAGCCCACCGCCAGTCCGATCCGTGTTCCGTTCTTCATCAGGTCTCCCTCGCTCCCCGGGGTCCGGACGTCTGCTGGGAAGGGCCGGAGAAGGGCTGCCGGGGAACAGCGCGAACCGTGCCCTCGATCAGACGTCCCGTATCTGCGGACCCGGCGGGCAGTACCCGTCGGCATTACTCCGAAACCGCTACGACAATTTCCGTCGCCACCAGGAAAAGGGCATTCGGAAATGCGGTAGCGAAGGACCCAGACCGGACTTCAGGGCGGTTACGAGCAGGGAGAACGCCAGTAAAGGCGAAACGCGGAAGGCGCGTTCAGAGGGCCGGAGGGGTCGAATCGAGGCAGATTTCGGCGTACACCTTGCCGCCGTCCTCGCGCAGTTTCGCACCGCATTTTTCAAGTACGGCGACCGCGCCGATGTTGTCCGGGGTGGTCTCCGCCAGCACGGCACGCATACCGGCCCGCGCGGCGGCGTTCAGCAGCTCGCGCAGGGCGACGGCGCCGATCCCCTGGCCACGGGCCGAGCGCCCGAGCCACATTCCGGTCTCCACGGTGCCCGGGTCGTCACAGCGCGTCATCCGGACCATGCCCACCACTTCGCCGCCGACGAGGATGGCGTACATCTGGGAGCCGGTCGGGCCGTCCAGGCCACCGAAGCTCGCTCGGTGGAACTCTCGGAACGCCTCGCGGCGGGCGAGCGACCAACCGGCGGGAGCCTCCACCGGAGGCATCACGTCATCCGGCTCGGCCTCGGCAGCCGCTACGGAGAGCAACGGCTCCAGGTTCTGCTCGTCCACCGGCTCCAGCCGGACCGCACCCGCCACGTGCCGCAGTCTGCCGGCCTCATCGGCCGAAGTCCACCCCATTGGGCATCCAGTGGCGGTCCGGTCACCGGTACCGGCCGGTCGGGCGGTGTGGGTGTTCCTCCTCACGCTCCGTTGTCACCCGTCGGGGTAAAAAAATTTCACGCCACTGGCTCGAACTCGCAGAACACCACCGAGGCGTCGTCGGTGGCCTTGTGCCGCCGCAGCCGGTCGGCGTGCTCCCGCTCGGCGTCGCGGACCCGGTCGAGCAACGCGCCCGGCCCGTCGACGCTCAGCAGGTCGAGCAGACCGGCCCAGTCGGTCAGCCCGAACTGCTCGACCGCGCTGGACGCGCCGTCGCTGAGCAGCGCCGCCCGGCGCACGGCCCCCGGACCGCGCCGAGGCACCGTGCCGGTCACCGCGTGGAACGCCGCGTCGGGATCGGCCGCCGCCACCCAGTAGCCGTGTGTGCGGTTCATCCGTTCCCGCTGGACGCCCACGGCGTGCCGAAAACGGGTGACCGGGTCGGTGTGGTCCGCCGGCACGGTCGCGACCGTGCGGCGCAGCTCCGCCATCGCCGTCTCCAGCCGGTCGTCGGTCACCACAGTTACCTGCCCGCCGGCGTCCAGCACCAGCGGGCTGTCGCAGAGCACCAGGTAGTCCACCTGGTCGCCGCAGTCCCGCAGCAGGCACACCGTGCTCGACGGCGTGCCCGGATGATCGAGGTCGCACAGCCCGCCGTGGTCGGCCCGCACGGCGAGGATGGCCGCGGCCAGGTTGCTGGTCAGGCGGGCCGCCGGCCGGGCCGCCTCGGCGACACCCAGACGGGCGACCAAATGCCGGACGTACCACTCGGGCCCGTGCACGCAGCCGGTGTCGAAGCCTTCCGGCACCGTCGCGCCGTCCAGGACGCCGACCAGCGGACCGAACCGGAAGACCAGGTCCTCGTTGACTCCTCGGCCCGGGGCCGGCGCGGAGGCGGAGCGTACCCGCATCACCGGCGCCGGCCCCGCCGCGTCGATCGGGTCAGCGCTGCCGAAGGTCGTCGGCGGCCGCATGCGCCTCCCCCTGCATGTGACCGGCGGCCGAACGGCCCTGGTCGCGTACCGCGGACACCCCGTGCTGGGCGGTGGACCGCACCGACTGGGCCGCCTGCTGCGCCGGCTCCCGCAGGTTGTCCTGGACCTGGTGGCCGATCTGGCTCGCCTGCTGGCGAAGCTCGTCGGAGTGCTCACTCACCATGTTGCGGGCCTGGCCGGCGAGCTGCCGCTCCCGCCCGCTCGGCGGGATCAGCGAGGCGGCCAGCAGACCGACGCCGAAGGCGACAAGGCCGGCGGCCAGCGGATTGCCCTGGGCCCGCTCGCGGGACTGGTGCCCGAGCGAACGCGCCTCGTTCCGCACCGAACCCATCGCCTCCCGGGACTGGTGCCCGAGCGAACGCGCCTCGTCCCGCACCGAACCCATCGCCTCCCGGGACTGGTGCCCGAGCGATCGGGTCTCGTCGCGTACCGAGTCGGCCATGTGCGACATCCTCTGGCTCGCTCCCTGCCCCATGTGGCTCGAGCTGCCCATCACCTTCTCCTTCGCTCGGGTGAACACGCCGCGGGCCTGCCCGACGCGGTCACCGGCGATCCGACGCGGGTTGACCTTGTCGGTCAGCGCGTCGACGTCACTGCTCAATTCGTTGCGGGTGGTCTCGATCTCCCGCCGGATCCGATCCGGATCACTGGACATGATCTGTTCCCTCCCGACTCGTTCACCGACCCCGCAGGGCATCCGGCATTTCCCGGGCGGTCTGCGTCGCCCGGGGCAGCACCGCTCGTGCCCGCTTGAGCTGGGTACGGGCGTTGATGAAGAGCCCCCCGGCGACGGCGGCCCAGATGATCGCGACAATCAGCGCCGCCCACCCCTGGTCCATCGTGTTGGACAACCCCCACCAGAGGGCGTACGACACGAAGAGCACGGCCAGGAAGCCGGCCAGCCCGGCACCACCGAACATGCCGCCGGCCTTGCCGGCCTGGCTGACCTCCTCGCGGAGCTCGGCCTTGGCCAGCTCGACCTCTTTGCGCATCAGGGTGGACACATCCCGGGTCACCTCGCCCAGCAGTTCGCCGACCGAAGCCTGGTTCCGTTCCTTCTCGGGGGCGCTCACGGTGCCACCCCGCCGGGCAGGTTCGGCTCCGGTCGACCCGTGGGCGTGACGTTCTGCGCCCGCGCCGACCCCACGTACGGCTGCTGGGCGGTTGCCGTAGTCGCGCCCTGCGGTGCCGGCGGAGCACCGGCCGCGCTCCCACCCCCGCCGTTGCCGGAGCCCGAACCGGTCAGACCGCGGGTGAGCCGTCCGACCAGCAGTCCGGCGACGGCCGCACTCGCCAGGAACGTCCCCGGGTGACGCCGCGCGTACGTGCGCACCTCGTCGAACAGCTCGCCGGGCTCGCGCTCGTCGAGCCAGCCGGCGGCCTGCTGGGCGGCGTCGGCCACGCGGCGTACCGCCTGACCGGCCAGCCCGGAATCGCCGTCCCGCTCGGCCATCGAGCCCAGTTCCCGGCCCAGGCCGCGCAGGCCCTCGGCGGCCCGCCGCTGCTGCGTGTGCGCCTGCTCCCGGAGCTGCCCACCGGCCTGGCCGGTCAACTGCCGGGCCTGCCGCCGCGCCTCGGCGGCCACCTGCCCGCCCTGCTCGGCGGCGGTCTGGGTGATGTGGCTCCCGGCCTGCGTGGCCTCGTGGCCGACTCGGGATGCCTCTTGCCGGGCCTGCTGCCCACGGCCGCTCGGCGGCCCGTTCTGGTTCATTGCAGTCATGCTCCGCTCCCCTCCTGGGTCCTCGGTCGCCGTGCGACCCCGGAACGCCTCCCGCCTACCCGCCTGGCCAGCGGCCATGCGGCGGGATCGGGTGGCCCGAGGAGCAAAGGCCGACATCGGGACGTCATCGGGAGGAACAGGCGGAGACCACCGTCAGCGGCGGCGGTTGCGGGCGCGCGACGAGCGCAGTCGACGGAGCCGCCCGATCAGCAAGGGGTCGGCGGCGAGTGCCGCCGGATTGTCGAGCAGTCCGTTGAGCAGCTGGTAGTAACGGGTCGACGAGACCCCGAAGGTGTCTCGCACGGCCTGCTCCTTGGCACCCGCGTGCCGCCACCACTGCTGCTCGAACGCGAGGATGGCCAGCTCCCGCTCGGTCAGCCCCGGCGCCGGATCGGTGGGCTCGACGGGCGGCGCCGGCTCGCCGACGGTCTCGATGGCCGGCGCTGCCCGGGGGGTCGGGACGGCCGGTCCGGGGCCACCCGCGACGTCACCCGGGCGAGCGTCGGCGGACGGCTCGGGCGTGGCCGGGGTGGCGTCGGCGGACATGTCCTTCAGCCTAGCCAGGGACGACCCCGGTCGCAGCAGCCGGCGCGGCCGGGCTGCACGAACACCCCGAACGGCACCCGGGAGGCGACTGCGGACGCACGAGGGCCCCGACTCTCGCCGGGGCCCTCGTACCGCTGGTGCACGCTCAGGTGATGTCGCGCCGACGCATCGCCCAGAGCGACGCGCCGAGGATCACCACCACACCGACGGAGAGCAGTACGGACGACTGCTGCCAGGTGATGTCCACGGTCTCCGGTTTGCACTCCCCGTAGTAGGTCGCGTTGCAGGAGTCCCAGTTCTGCAAGGTGACCGTCTTCGTCATCCAGGCCATCACGTACGTGGGCAGCAGCCACGCCTCGGCGAACTTCACGCTCGCCATCGACAGCAGGATGCCCAGGCCGAACTGGCCGACCACCATGACGGCCACGACGCCACCCAGTGCCATCGCGGTGTGCCGGCCCAGCGAGGCCAGCGCGAATCCGATGGTGGTGAGCACGAGGACGAGCACCACGCCGCGCAGCCCGGTCAGGGCCAACGACTGCCAGACCCCCGAGGTCACCTTCTCGGTGCTGCCCCGGAACGTGGCTATCGCCCAGAAGCCGGCGAACCAGAGCACCGCGGCGGGCAGCGTCACAGCCAGGATGCCGGTGAGCAGCGCGGCGAGCTTGGTGACCAGCACGGTGAGCCGATTGGGCCGCCAGAGCAGCAGGTTCATCATGCCGCCGTTGCTCCACTCGGCGCCCACGAAGGACGCGCCGACCACGAACCCGACCAGGCCGAGGATCGCCGCGAACGGGATCAGTGTCTCGTCGAACGTCTCCCGGAAGTTGAACGTCGACGGCAGGAACCACTCCGCCTCGATCTGCTCCCGTGGCGGCGGCGTGATCACCGAGCAGTCGTCGGGGAAGCGGCCGTCGGTCGCCGTGCCGGCCTTCTTGGCCTGCTCGCACGCCGCGCGCTCCTGCTCACTCCAGCGCACCTGGTCCTGGTACTGCTGGTCGGCCTGACGTTCGGCGCGGGCGAGCTGGTCGGCGCCGATCTTCTGGTTGGTGAAGAAGACCCCGACCACCACAGCGGCCAGCACCAGCAGGCCGAGCAGCGTCATGTAACGGGTGAAGCGCCGCTTGGTGAGCCGGCGCAGCTCCGTACGAAAGAGGCTCACGCGCCCCACCCTCCCCCGGTGGCGCCGGGCTGACCCGTCCCACCGACCTTCATGGACTCGTCGACCTGCCGGTGCTGGCCGGGTACCGGCGCGGTGGCGGTCAGTTCGAGGAAGACGCTCTCCAGGTCGACGGCGATCGGAGCCAGCTCGCTGACGTAGAGGTTGTGCTCTGCGAGCAGTCGCGTCACCGAGGCCGGCTTGTCGACGCCGGCCAGCATCAGGTGGTCCGGGTGCCCGGTGACCAGGATCCCGGCCCGGGTGAGCGCGTCGGTGGCGGCCGGCAGGTCGCTGACCGCCTCCAGGCGGACCCGGACCGCGCCGGACGAGTGCTGGGCGAGCACCTCGTCGACCGGGCCGAAGGCGACCCGCCGGCCCAGCGAGATGATGGTGACCGAGTCGCAGATGAGCTGGATCTCGCCGAGGATGTGGCTGGACAGCACCACCGTCATCCCGGATTCGGCGAGGGTCCGCATCAGCGTGCGCATCTCCCGGATGCCGCCCGGGTCGAGGCCGTTGGCCGGCTCGTCGAGGATGAGCAGCTTCGGGTTCTTCAGCAGCGCGGAGGCGACGGCGAGCCGTTGCTTCATGCCCAGGGAGTACGTCTTGACCCGCTCGCCGGCCCGGTCGCGCAGCCCGACCAGCTCCAGCACCTCGTCGACCCGGGTGGCCGGGACCTCACCCGCACCGGCCAGCAGGGACAGGGTGTCCCTCGCCGAGAAGTGCGGGAAGAACTGCGGGCTCTCCACGATCGCGCCGACCTGGCCGGCGACCGTGGGAAGCGCGTCGGGCACCTCGTGCCCGAGCAGTGTCATCCGACCCCCGTCGGGCCGGATCAGGCCGAGCAGCGTACGCAGCGTGGTGGTCTTCCCGGACCCGTTGGGGCCCAGGAAGCCGTGCACCTGCCCCGCGTCGACCCGCATGTCGAAGCCGTCGAGCGCGTTGCGGGTGCCGCGTCGACGACTCTTGTACGTCTTACGTAGACCTTCGATCTCCAGGACAGCTGGCAAGCTGCACCTCCCCCGATGGTGGGCGTGACAGCCGACACCATACGCGGTATGCAGACGCGTGCAATACCCGGTATGCATAGACGCGCCGAGCGGGCTATCTGATCGACGGAGCGTGACCGGTCAGGCGCAGATGACCTGCACGCCGGCGGCCCGGAACGCCTCCACCACCTCCGGGGCGGCGCCGGAGTCGGTCACGAGTGTCTCCACCCGCTCGACCGGGCAGATCCGGGCGAAGGCGTGACCGCCCAGTTTGGACGAGTCGGCAATGATCACGACCCGCTTGGCGCGGGCCACCATCAGGTTGTTCATCGCCGCCTCCCCCTCGTGGTGGGCGGCCGCACCGAGCTGCGGATCGATCGCGTCCACGCCGAGCAGCGCAACGTCCAGGGTGACCTCGCGCAGCAGCGCTCCGCCCAGCGGGCCGACCAGCTCGAACGACTTCGGGCGCACCACCCCGCCGGCCACCACCACCTTCATCCGGGACCGGACCAGCAGCTCGTTGGCGATGTTCAGCGCGTTGGTCACAACGGTGAGCTGGGCACCCTCGGCACTGGTGTTCAGATCCGGTCGGACGGCCAGCGCGCGGGCCACCTCGGTGCTGGTGGTGCCGCCGTTGAGGCCGACCACGGTGCCCGGCGTGACGAGCGCCGCGGCGGCGGCGCCGATCCGCTGCTTCTCCGCCGAGTGCTTGGCCGTCTTGTAGCGCAGCGGCAGGTCATAGGAGACGCCGTTCGCGACCGCGCCGCCCCGGGTCCTCGTGATCATCTGCTGCTGGGCGAGCTGGTCGAAGTCACGCCGGATGGTGGCCTGGGAGACGTCCAGCCGCTCGGCGGCCGTCTCGACGCTGACCCGGCCGTTGTCGGTCAGCATCTCGAGCAGGGCGTTCCATCTGGCGTACCGGTCCACCGCGGGGCCCTCCAGAGACTGCACGGACGGTGATTGATTGCGTGCACACTAGTGCGCGAAACTGGGCTGGCGCAAAAGTACGGTCTGCGCGATCGGCCCGTCGGTTGCCATGGCCGCCCGCGTTCGCGCAGAATGACGCGCGAAATGCGGGTGTAACGAGCCGTATTGCGCACAGATCGGCCCTGCGAGGAGTTTCCCATGGCGTACGTGGACGCGGAGATCGCGAGCCAACCCGACTGCTGGCGGGAGGCCGCCGAACTGGCCGGGTGCGTACGCGGTGACCTCCCGCGACCCGGTGAGCGGGTCGCCGTCGTCGGTTGCGGCACGTCGTGGTTCATGGCGATGGCGTACGCGGCCCGCCGCGAACAGGCCGGCCAGGGTGAGACCGACGCGTTCCAGGCGTCCGAGTTCCCCACCGGCCGCCGCTACGACCGGCTGATCGCGATCACCCGCTCCGGCACCACCACCGAGGTACTGGAGCTGCTGGCCGCGCTGCGCGGGCGGACACCCACCACCGTCATCGTCGGCGACCCGGCATCCCCGGCCGTCGACCTGGCCGCCGCCGCGGTGACCATGCCCTTCGCCGACGAGCGCTCGGTGGTGCAGACCCGTTTCGCCACCACCGCGTTGGCCCTGCTCCGGGCGCACCTCGGTGACCCGGTGACCGCGCTCGCCGCCGACGCCGAGGTGGCGGTGCGCTCCCCGCTGCCGATCGACCCGGCCACCATCGGGCAGGCCACCTTCCTCGGTCGGGGATGGACGATCGGGCTCGCCCAGGAGGCCGCGCTGAAGTGCCGCGAGGCGGCCACGTTCTGGGCCGAGGCGTACCCGGCGATGGACTACCGGCACGGCCCCATCTCGGTCGGCGCGCCCGGTCGGCTGGTCTGGGCGTTCGGCGAGCTGCCCGAGGGGCTGCCCGAGGACGTGGCCGCCACCGGTGCTGCCTTCGTGCACAGCCGCACGCACGGCTGGCGCACGGTGCTGGGCAGCTGGTCCGCCGGTCGTACGCCGGTCGACCCGATGGCCGACCTGATCCTCGCCCAACGCTTCGCGGTCGCGCTCGCGACAAGCCGGGGCCTCGACCCGGATGCGCCCCGGCACCTGTCCCGGTCGGTGGTGCTGGCGTGAGCGCGAGGAGTGAGCCGGGTTTGCGAGCCCCGCAGTCGCGAACCGAGATGGCACCGTGACCGACCGGGTGGTCGTCGCGCTCGACGTCGGCGGCACCGGCATGAAGTGCGCCCTGGTCAGCCCGGACGGCGTCGCGGTACGCACCGAACGACACCCCACCGACGCCACGCGCGGCCCGCAGGCCGTGGTCGGCACCATCCTGGACGTGGCCGTCGGGCTCGCCGACAAGGCCCGTGCCGACGGGCTCACCCCGGTCGCGGTCGGCATCGCCGTGCCCGGTGTCGTGGACGAGGCGCGCGGTGTGGCGGTCTGGTCGGCGAACGTGGGCTTCCGGGACGTACCCCTGCGGGACCTGGCGGTGTCACGGCTCGGCCTGCCCACGGCGCTCGGCCACGACGTGCGCGTCGGTGGTCTCGCCGAAGCGCGGCTCGGCGCCGGGCGCGGCACCGGGCATGTGCTGTTCGTGGCGATCGGCACGGCATCGCCGCCGCGCACGTGGTCGACGGCGTCGCCGCCGTGGGCGCGCACGGCGCCGCCGGGGAGATCGGCCACATCATGGTCCGGCCGGACGGCCCGCGCTGCGGCTGCGGTCGGCCCGGCTGCCTGGA
>NZ_JAEVHM010000360.1 GCF_016802865.1 Micromonospora parastrephiae
GCCGGCGCCGACCTGGCGGTCGTGAGCAGCGACTGGGAGGCCCGGCAACTCTTCGCGCAGGAGCGCTGCGCGCCGGCGTACCCCTGGTGGCCACCGCCGGCAGCGGCCCGGCGTACCTGCCGTTGGCCGCCCGGACGTCCGCGGCCCGCGCGCCGGTGACCCTGCTGGGGCACCGTACCGACGTGGCGGACCTGCTCGCCGGCGCCGACCTGGCGGTCGTGAGCAGCGACTGGGAGGCCCGGCAACTCTTCGCGCAGGAGCGCTGCGCGCCGGCGTACCCCTGGTGGCCACCGCCGTCGGCGGGCTGCCGGAGCTGGTCGGCGACGCCGCGGCGCTGGTTCCCGCCGGTGACGTGGACGCCCTCGACGCGGCGGTGCGCGCCCTGCTCGACGATCCGGCGGCCCGGGCCGAGCTGGGCCGGCGCGGCGCCGAGCGGGCGGTGACGTGGCCCACCGAGGCGGACACCGTGGCCGCGCTGACCGCGCTCTACGCCGAGCTGACCGCGGCCCCCACCGGTCCGACGGCCCCGGACCCCCGGGCACCGAGAACGGGACACCGCTGATGTTGCGTCGACTCGCGCCCGCCGTGTTGACGGTGCTCGTGGTGGCGTTGGGCGTCGCCGCGCTGGCCGTCCGGCCGCCGCAGGGCGTCCCGCAGCGCACCGCCGACTTCGTGGTCCTCGCCGGGGTCGCCGGCCTGCGCTGGGAGGACGTGGATCCGCAGCGCACCCCGACGCTGTGGCGGATGGCCCAGGAGGGGTCGATCGGGTCGCTGTCGGTGCGGTCCGCGCACCGGCCCACCTGCCCGGTGGACGGGTGGCTGACGCTCGGCGCGGGCAGCTTCGCCGCGTGGAACGGCAGCCGGCCCGACGGTGGCTGCCCGGCGGCCGGGGTGGCCGTGGAGCAGCCGGACGGCATCGGCGCGAACCTGCCCGACCAGGAGAGCGTGGTCCAGTACAACCAGCAGCGGCTGCCGTGGAACACGGTGCCCGGGTCGCTGTCGGAGTCGGTGCGCTGTTCGGTCGCGGTGGGTCCGGGCGCGGCCGTGGCCGCCGCGCGACCGTTCGGCCGGGTCGACCGGTACGCCTCGGCGCTGCCGGAGGATCCGCGCGTGCTGCTCGGCTCGTGCGTGCTGAGCATCGTCGACCTCGGCACGATCGAGGGGACCGATCCGGCGACGCGCGCCGAGGAGGCCCGCGCGGCGGACGCCCAGCTCGCCCGGGTGGTGGCCGCCCGGCCGCCGCGGTCGCTGGTGCTGGTCGCCGGGATCTCCGACACCGCTGCGCCGTCGCGGCTGCACGTGGTGGTCGCCGACGGGCCGGGCTGGGAACGGGGATGGCTCACGTCGGCCAGCACCGCCCGCGACGGGTACCTGCAACTCGTCGACCTCGCGCCGACCGCGCTGGCCGCGCTGGGTCGGCCGATGCCGGAGCGCCTCTTCCTCGGCCGGCCGGCGGTCAGCGCGGGTGGCCGCCCGGCCGACCTGGCCGACGCGATCAACGCGCCGGCGGACGCCGACCGGGAGGCGGCCGCCCAGCGGACCGTCTCCGGCAAGTTCTTCACCGTGCTCGCCGTGGTGCAGGTGCTGCTGGCCCTGGCGGTGCTGCCGCTGCTGCGGCGGGCGCGGCCGCACGCCGGACCGACCGGACCGACGCCGGCGCCCGCGCGGCTCGTGGCGGGGTTCGAGGTGCTGCTGGTGGCGGCGGCGTTGACGGTGCCGGCGGCGCTGCTCGCCGACGCGGTGCCCTGGTGGCGGGGCGAGCATCCCGGCTGGATCTTCGCGGGGGTGACCGCGCTGCTGGTGGCGGCGGGTACGGCGGCGGTCCGTTTCGCCCCCGGGTACGCGGGCACCCTCGGCCCTCTCGGCGCGGTGGCCGGCCTCACCACGCTCGTCGTGGGGCTGGACGTGCTCACCGGGGCGCGGCTGCAACTCAACGGCGTGGTGGGTTATTCGGCCCTGCAGGGTGGCCGGTACTCCGGCCTGAGCACCGTCGGGTTGGGCGTGCTCCTCGCCGGGGCGCTGCTCAGCGGGGGCTGGCTCGCCCAGCGGGTGCCCCGGGGCTGGCGGCCCGCGGTGGTGGTGGCCGTGGGGGGCCTCGCCGTGGTGGTCGTCGGCAGCCCGTACCTGGGCGCCGATCCGGTCGGGGCGATCGCGCTCACCGCCGGGCTGAGCGTGGCCGCGGTGATCAGCGTCGGCGGCTGGCTGACGATCAGCAGGTTGGCGTGGGCGACCATGGCAGCCCTGGCGGTCGGTGTCGGCTTCGCCGTGGTGGACCTGCGTCGTCCGCCGGCGGAGCGGGGCAGCCTGGGTCGGTTCCTGTCCGCCGTCGGCGACGGCACCGGCGGGTTCACCGTGCACCGGTCGAGCACGGAGAACTTCGAGACGCTGGTCAACAGTCCGCTGACCGTGCTGGCGTTGGCCGGTGGGCTGCTGGTGTGGTTCGCGCTGTTGCAGCCGTGGGGCGGGCTGATGCGGCTGTTCGGGATCTATCCGGCGGTCCGGGCCGCGCTGGCCGGCACGGCGGTCGCCGCGGTGCTCGGTGGGGTGCTCGACGGCGCGGCGCTGGACGTCGCCGGCGCCGCCGCCGCGC
>NZ_JAEVHM010000361.1 GCF_016802865.1 Micromonospora parastrephiae
GCGGCGGCCAGCAGAGTACTCAGCGATACGGCGTCCACGGGCGGCAATTCTCCCCACCCGACCCGCCCGACCGGCACAACAGTGGCCAGCCTCACCCACTCACCGACCCCGCGTACGCCGCAACCACACCCCCAACGCGCCGACCGCCACGAACACCAGCACAGAACACAGCAGCACCTTGACCATCCGGCAACCCTGCCACGGGCACGTAAGGTGCAGGAGTGCGCCTGGCCACCTTCAACCTGCTGCACGGTCGATCCCTCACCGACGGGCTCGTCGACTCCGACCGACTCGCCACCGCCATCGGCGCCCTCGACGCCGACGTGCTCGCCCTGCAGGAGGTCGACCGCGACCAGCGCCGCAGCGGCAACCTCGACCTCACCGCCATCGCCGCCCACGCCCTCGACGCGCCGCACCACCGCTTCGCCGCCGCCGTCGTCGGCACCCCCGGCGAACAGTTCCGCCCACTACGCCACGACGACGACGGCCACGGCGAACCCTGCTACGGCATCGGCCTGATCAGCCGCTACCCGGTCCGCAGCTGGCAGGTCACCAGGCTCAAACCGGCACCCGTACGCTCCCCGGTCTACGTCCCCGGCCCCCGCGGCGGCCTCATCCTCCTGCACGACGAACCCCGCGTCGTCCTCGCCGCCATCCTGGACACCCCACACGGCCCCCTCACCGTCGCCGCGACCCATTTGTCGTTCGTCCCCGGCTGGAACGCCCGCCAACTCCGCCAGACCGTCCGCGCCCTGCGCGCGCTACCCGCCCCTCGCGTCCTGCTCGGCGACCTCAACCTGCCCGCCGGCGCGGCCCGGCTCATCTCCGGCTGGCGTCCCCTGGGCCGCCGCCCCACCTACCCCGCCGGGCAGCCCCGCGTCCAACTCGACCACGTCCTGGCCGACCGGCACGCCCTCGACCACCTGCCACCCGTACGGGCCGTCACCGCGCCGCTGTCCACCATCTCCGACCACCGACCCCTGCTGGTCGACCTCGGCTGACAGCCGTCGGGGGAGAGCGGCACCGAGCCGCAAGATTCCCTCAAGATCATTGCATCGAGGAACTCCGACGATCATGCTGGTCGATACGCGCCACGATCGACCAGTCGGAGGCCACATGAGACGCCAGCGAACCACCCTCCTCGCCGTGTCCACACTCCTCACCATCACCCTCACCGCCGCACCAACACCCGCCAACGCCCACCGCGCCGCGCAACCCCACCAGGTCACCAACCTCACCGTCCGCCAAGCCGACGGCTACGCCACCCTCGCCTGGCAACCCGTCGACGGCGCCACCGACTACCAGATCGAACGCACCGCCGTCGACACCGACGGCACCCCCACCGGCGCACCCACCATCGTCGGCGTCTGGCGCCCCAACCGCCAGATCAACCAAGAGGCACCCACCTTCGCCGACGCCGGCTTCAACCCCGGCGACACCTTCCAATGGCGCGTCCGCGCCCGCACCGGCACCACCGAACAGCCCTACTCCGACCCCGTCGCCGCCACCACCACCGCCCCCTGGGGCAACCCCGACAACCCCGGGGAAAACCTGCGCACCCTGTGGGAGACCACCCACGCCGCGCAATACACCACCGACACCGACGAGTACGCCTACACCGCCGCCATCGACGCCCTCAGCGACCGCGTGCGCGTCGTCGAACTCGGCCGCACCATCCAGAACCGACCCATCAACATGCTCGTCATCGGCCACCCCACCCCACCGGCGACCCCCGCCGCCGTCGCCGCCACCACCCCCGTGGCCATCAACTGCAACGTCCACGGCAACGAACCCGGCGACCGCGAAGCCTGCCTCATCATGGCCCGGCAACTCGCCTTCAGCACCGACCCCCGCATCACCGACCTGCTCGCCCACACCACCGTCCTGATCGTCCCCACCATCAACGGCGACGGCCGGGCCGCCAACACCCGGGGCAACTCCACCGGCCAGGACCTCAACCGCGACTACTCCCTGATCCGCCAACCCGAAACCGCCGCGTACATCAAAATGGTCCGCGACTACCGACCCGTCGCCGGCTACGACGGCCACGAGTTCGGCAACTCCCGCGCCGGCGACCTGCCGATGCTGCCACCACGGCACCAGAACGTCGCCCAACCCATCTTCGACCAGTCCCAGGACATGATCGAAGGCCACATGTACGCCAAGGGCGCCGACGCCGGCTGGTGGCCCTGCCCCTACGGCTGCGAAGGCGGCGGCAACGTCGGCCTCAGCGAGGAAACCATCCTGCGCAACACCCTCGGGCTCAAGAACGTCACCAACTCCCTGCTCGAACTGCGCAGCTCCGGCGGCCAGACCCGACCCGACGAGGGCAACACCGCCAACAACCGCCGCCGCAAGACCTACTCCGCGCTGTGGACGTTCCACCAGTTCCTCGACTACCACCGCAGCAACCTCGACGACATCCTCGACGCCCGCACCAAGGCCATCGAGTTCCAACACGTTCCGGTCGTACCACTCCTGACCGGAGATGGGCCGTGCGTGCAACAGCCTTTCGATCAAGTCACGCTGCCGCATGTCGACGTTGGCGCCG
>NZ_JAEVHM010000362.1 GCF_016802865.1 Micromonospora parastrephiae
CCGGCGGTGCCTCCACGGCGAGCTGCCGCAGTGCCTCGACCCACGCCCAGGCCGGCGGTGCGCCCTCGACCTCGGGACAGCGGCCGACGGTGACCAGCCAGCCGCGGCCGGTGAGCTCGTCCTGGAACCGACCGAGCAGGCTCGTCTTGCCGGCGCCGGCCTCCCCGCCGAGCACCGCGATCCGCGGACCGCTCCCCACCGCCTCGGCGGCTGCCTGCCCGAGAGCCGCCAGCTCGGCCTCCCGCCCGACGAACACCTCCTCCGACACCGGTCGCTCGGCGTCGACGCGCGGCGCCGTCGCGGTCACCGGTGGGAGCAGGTCGAGACGCTGGCCCAGGATCGCGGATTCCACCTCGACCAACGCCGGGCCCGGGTCCAGGCCGAGCTGATCCGCCAGGGTCGCCCGGGCCCGCCGCAACGCCGCGAGCGCGTCGCCCTGCCGACCGGTACGCCACAACGCCAACGCCAGCAGTCGCCAACTTTCCTCCCGCAACGGCGCCTGCCGGGTCAGCGCCTCCGCCTCCGGCACCGCCTCGGCCGCGTCGCCGCAGCGCACGGTCACGTCGAGCAGCAGCTCCCGGGCGGCGAGACGCAGCTCCTCCAGCCGCATCACCTCCGCCTGCGCCCACGGCTCCGCGGCGAATTCGGCGTACGCGGGACCGCGCCACAGGTCGAGGCCGGTGCGCAGCAGCAGGCGCGCGCGCCCCGGATCAGCCGAGCTGACCGTGCGCGCCTCGGCGAGCAGCGTCTCGAACCGACCGGCGTCCACGGCGTCGGCGGGCACCCTGATGGCGTAGCCGGGCGGAACGGTGACCAGGACCCGCGCCGGCGCGCGGCGCTCGCGGGCCGGCTCCAGCACGCGGCGCAGGTGCGAGACGTACGCCTGGAGGGAGACGATCGCCCGGGGTGGCGCGTCACCCCGCCACAGCTCCTCGATCATCCGACCGGTGGAGACGACCTCGCCTCGGGCCGCCAGGAGGAGCGCGAGTACGGCGCGTTGGCGGGGGCCGCCGAGCTCGACCGGTCCGCCTGTGTCGACCTCGACCTCTAGCGGCCCGAGCACCCGTAGCAGCATGACTGTGTCAATCCTAGTCACGCGCGTGGGCGGCTTTCCGTTCCCCGCGGACGAGACCTCTCGTCCGATACGGTGGCGCCACGTCGGGATCTACGTGAGGAGGGTGGCCATGACGACAGCCTTCGATGATCATGAGCGGTCGCGCTGGGCCGGGCGCGCGGCCGCGTACGACGGCAGCCTCGCCGCACTGTGCGCCCGGCCGGCGCCGTTGTTGTTGGACGCCGCCAACGTCGGTGCCGGCACGCGAATGCTCGACGCCGGCACCGGTCCCGGGACCGTGGCCGGGTTGGCGTGCGCTCGCGGTGCCACCGTCGTCGCCGTCGACGCCGAACCCAGCATGGTGGAGATGGCCCGCCACCGGCTCCCGTCCGCCGAAGAGGTCCGCCTCGCGGCTCTGCCGCACCTCCCGTTCGACGCCGGGCACTTCGACGCGGCGGTGGCGAACTTCGTGATCAACCACGTGGGCGACCCGGCGGCCGCGATCGGCGAGCTTCGACGCGTCGTTCGGCCGGCTGGCCGGATCGCCGTGACGACCTGGCCGGACCCGCCGCCGCAGGCGCAGCGTCTCTGGGGTGAGATCTTCGATGCTGCCGGGGTCGAACGTCCGAGCGCCGTGCCGGGGGTGGACGCGGACAAGGACCACCCCCGTACTCCCGACGGCCTGACCCGTCTGCTCGACGTCGCCGGGCTCACCGACGTGCGCTGCGACACGATCACCTGGGTGCACCGCACCGACCCCGAGGCGTGGTGGAGTGGCCCCGCCAACGGCCTCAGCAGGCCGGGACTGCTGATGGAGGCCCAGTCGCCGGACATGATCACCCGCATTCGTGTCGCGTACGACGAGTTGACCGCCGCCTACCGTGACGCGGACGGCCTGCTCGCGCTGCCCACCGCGGCGCTGCTGGCCTCGGCGTCCGTGCCGTGGAGCGGCCGGGCGCACCCGGCGTCGTTGTGACTTCTGCGCATCAGGTGATCACCGAACGCCCCGTGCGTGTCCTTCACGCGACGGCGCGCAGGCCGCCCGGCGGAGCGTCGGCGCCGGTGAGCGCCCGTTGTCCGGCTGACTGCCCGGGCACCGCGCGGGTCGGGGTTCGGCTGCCGCCCGAGAGCCAGCGACCGCCCACATTGTTCGCCGACACGGACGCCGTCGCGGCCCCGCTCGGCGGTACGTCGCCCGCCGAGGCGACGGTGCGGAGCCGACGGGAGCCGGGTGGACGATTGATCTCGGGCGTCTGCGCGGTCGCTCCGGTGGCCATCGTCGGTGTGGGAATGCGCCGACGTAACGGCGCCGGGTCAGTGGAGTCGGCCGGCCGCGTCGGTGTCGGCGTCGCGAACACGGCGCCGAGGCGCGGGGCGTTGGCGGCCCGGCGGGTGAAGACGACCCGCAGCGCGCGGGGCAACCGCTCGGCGGCGACCTGACGCAGCGCGGGAGCGGCGAACGCGTACCCGCCGGCGGGGCGGGGGAGCAGGCAGCC
>NZ_JAEVHM010000363.1 GCF_016802865.1 Micromonospora parastrephiae
CTGGTGGTCGGGCGGGACCTGCCGGACCTCGTGGACGCCGCGGCGAGCCGCGTCACGCCGCCCGCCGCGCGTCCGACGCCGTGCCGGGAGCGACCGAGCAACGACGCAGCGCCGCGACCGCGACAGCGCCGGGCGCGACGACGCGGACCCGCGACCGGCTCGGAGACCACGCGACGCCGGTCGAGCACCCAGTCGGCTGAGGCTGGCCGTCCCTGACCGACGATCACCGAGCTTCGACCTCTCGTACGCCGGGGCCAGCCTGCTGATGTGAACGTTCGACGCGTCGTCGCCGTGGCCACGTGCGTTGTCGTCGCGGGGGCGACGCTCGTTCTGTTGCGGTGGGCCTCGGCTGATCGGGTCGCCACCGTGGCCTCGGCCCTCGGCCGGTCGCGGCCGTTGGCGTGGCGATCTGGGCAGTGGCGCCGGCCCGGGTGGGCTCTATACGGGTTTCCCGATCCGGCAGGGCGACCGCCGATGGTGGTGTGACCGTCAGTGGCGTGCACGCCTCCGGCACGGCGGCGCAGGTGCGTGCCGATCGCACCGGCGACGCGCCAGCGTCGGCGACGGGCAGGCGACATCCGGCATCGTTCGCGCCTACGCCCGCACCGACGTGGCGGTCGGTGGAGAGGACGAGCGGGCGCGGCGGCTGGCCAGCACGACAGTGGACCTGCGGCCAACGGCGGAGTAAGCGCGCGGACGCGTATGGCTGCTGTTGCGGCTCGCCGAGGCGCTTGAGCAGGCGCCGGCGGTCACGCTCATCGCCACGGCGTACCCGATGCTGCGGTGGAACGGCCCACTGAACACGGTCGCGCGGGTCTGCCCGGCCGTTCTACGGCGATGGTCGACGAATTCGTCACCCTCTAGCAGAGAGAACGGCAGGTCCGCGAGCAGGGGTCTCGGGGCAGGTGTGAGCGGTGCACCCCGGGGGTAGGGACAAAAGCCACGACGGCCGCTCCGGCGAGACGCTGCCGGCACCCGTACGGGGTGACCGCCGGTCCGTGGCCCCGACCCGCCGGTGCGCACGCCGGCCGACAAGGACTGTCCCGCAATGACGCAGCCAGATCTGGATCCCGCCGACGCGCTGGCCGAGTTGGGCCGGACGAGGCTGGACGAGACCAGCCTCGATGACATGTTGCGCCGGATCGCCGACCTTGCCAGCCGGAGCGTTCCCGGCGCCCGGGAGGTGTCGGTGACGCTCGTGCGGGGCCGGGCCGGTTGGACGGCCGCGTTCACCGGTGTCCTCGCCCGTCACCTGGACGAATGGCAGTACGAGCAGCACCGGGGTCCGTGCCTGGACGCCTCCGCCAGCGGCGACACCATCTCCGTGCCGGACATGGTCGCCGAGCAGCGCTGGCCGACCTGGGCGGCCGTCGCCCGAACGGCCGGGGCCGGGAGCTCGCTGTCGATCGGGTTGCCGATCCAGGAGTCGGTGGTGGGTGCGCTGAACGTCTACGGCGATTCGCCGAATGCCTTCGGCCCGTCGGCGATCGCCGTCGCGGAGGGTTTCGCGGCGTACGCGGCGGTGGCACTGGCCAACGCGCACCTGTACAACAGCGCCGCCACGCTGGCCGAGCAGATGCGGGAGGCGATGCGCAGCCGGGCGGTGATCGAGCAGGCCAAGGGGATCATCATGGGTGACCGGCGGTGCTCGCCGGAGGAGGCGTTCGCGCTGCTGTCGAAGATCTCGCAGGACACCAACCGTAAGGTGCACGACGTCGCGGAGGCACTCGTCGCCAGAGCGGTGCGGAGTACCCGGGTATGAGAACCGGCCCAGACCGGCGATGCGACGACCTGAGGGAGACGCTGCTCGCCCTCGCCAGCCTGCCCGACGACTCCCCAGCACTGCCGGACCATCTGAGCACGATCGTCCGGCTGAGCGCGTCGGTGGTGGGCCCGGTCGACTTCGCCTCGGTGACCGTGCCCGCCGGGCGGGGTCACCGTACCCAGACCGCCAGCAGCGACGTGGCCGAGGCCGTCGACCTGGCCCAGTACAGCGAGGATGCCGGTCCCTGTCTGCTGGCACTGCACTCTGGCGAGACGGTCGGCGTACCCGATGTGGCCGGCGCGGTGGTCTGGCCCGGCTTTCGGGACGTGGCCTGGCGGTACGGGATCCTGGCTTCACTGTCGATTCCGCTCTTCGCCGGCAGCGGCGTTCCGGTCGCCGCACTGAACCTCTACTCCCGCGAGGTCGCCGCCATGCGGTTGCTGATCCAGCGGGTCCAGGCGTGTTACGAGGGTGGGTCCACCCAGGCGCTGCCGCGGATGGACGCGGGGAGCGAACAGCTTCTGGTGGGGCTCACGGGCGCCCTGCTCACCCGCGATCTCGTCCAACGGGCACTCGGGGTGTTGATGGCCCGGGACAACGTTCCCGTGGGGCTGGCCTACCGGCGGCTCGTCGAGGAGGCCGGGTCCGAGGTGTCGTTGATCGGGGCGGCGACGCCGTTCTCCGTCAGTACGCGAGCTGACGCAGGTGTGATGATGGCGAAAGGGCCGCCCGTGCCGAGGCACGGGC
>NZ_JAEVHM010000364.1 GCF_016802865.1 Micromonospora parastrephiae
CGGAGGTGCGGTCGAGTGTGGGTGGGTGGGCTCGGGCGGTTGGCAGGTGGAGGTCGCGGCCTAGGCAGCGGGGTGAAGCTCGGTGTCGGGCACGGGCACGTACGCGGGGTGGACGAGAACGTGCGGCAGCCAACTCACCGGGGGCCGAAGCTGCAACCCGTTCACGACGGCCCGTCAGGCTGACGCGAGCCTGTCACACTGGCGTCACTCCGTCGTCAATGCTTGCCGGGCTGTGGTACTGATCAGAGTCCCTGGTCGGCCGTGGAGGTGGCACCCGTGGACCCTGAAATCACCGCTCTGGCGGCAACCGTCACGCCGTACGTCGCTACCGCTGTGGGGGCGTACGGGGCCGGGGTCGTCGCGCGGTTGCAGGACGTGGCCGCGGACGCGACAGTCGGACTGGGCGGCCGGCTGTTGCGGCGGTTGCTGGCGCGGGACGAATCCGCGCCGGCGGTGGAGGCGGCCGTGACGGACCTGGCCGAAGATCCGTCGGATGAGGACCGGACGGCGGCGCTGCGGTTGCAGATCGGCAAGGTGTTGGCGGCCGATGCGCAGGTGGCCGCCGACGTGTCGCGGATGCTGGCCTCGGCCGGCGTGACGGTCACCGCGTCAGGTGAACGATCCGTCGCGGCGAACACGATCAGCGGGGTGGTGGTGACCGGGGATGGCGCGCAGGTGACCCGGTGACCGATCCGGGTGCCACCGCGGGGCCCGGTGGCACCACCGCCAGCGGCGGGCGGTCGGTCGCGGCGGGCGAGATCAGCGGCCTCGCCGTCACCGGTGACAACTCTGTCGTCGACGCTCGTCGCATCGAGCTGCACCGCCCGTCGAGGGAGTTCGAGATCGGAAGGCGGCTGCACAACCTCCCGAGGCCCCCGACGCGGCTGTTCGTCGGCCGTGACGAGGAGGCAGCCGAACTGGACCGGGTGATGTCGGCCGGCAGCGGGGTGATCTGCCAGGCAGTGCACGGCCTGGGTGGGGTGGGCAAGACCGAGTTGGCGTTGCAGTACGCCCACCGATGGCGCGACCGGTATCCGGTGCGGTGGTGGGTGAACGCTGAGAGCCGCGCCGCGATCGAGACTGGCCTGGCCACGCTGACAGCCCGGCTCAACCCGGATCTGATGATGACGACGACGGCGACCGAGGCCGCGGCGTGGGCGATCGGCTGGTTGCAGAACCAGTCAGGGTGGCTTCTGGTCCTCGACAACGTGGAGCAACGGTCCGATGTCGAGCCCCTGCTGGCGCAGTTGGACAGCGGGCACGTCCTGATCACCACACGACGCGACGTGAACTGGGAGGTTCTCGTCGACGGCTGCCTGCGTCTCGACAAGCTGGACCGTGAGGCGGCGGTACGAGTGCTGCTGGAGCGCGGAGGTCAGTCGGATCAGCTGGCGGCGGCGGTGTTGGCCGACGAGTTGGGGTATCTCCCGCTCGCCTTGCAGCAGGCGGCCGGATATCTGCGGCAGACCCGCCTTTCGGCGTCGGTCTACCTGGAACGCCTCCGGGCCCAGCCCGCGCAGGTGTTGAACACCATCGCCGAGGGCGACCAGGCGGAGCGGGCGGTAGCCCAGGTGTGGATGGTCACTCTGAACCGGCTACGCGACGAACGGCCGGTGGCGATCGATCTGCTGCGAATCCTGTCGTGTTACGCGGCGGACGACGTGCCCCGCGACGTGCTGGCCACGTACGCCGACGAACCTGCTGTTGTCGACCAGGCCCTGTCGGCGTTGGCGTCCTACAACCTGATCACCCTCGCCGAGACGACGGTCAGCACTCACCGTCTTCTTCAATCGGTGATCCGCACCGAAGCGCAGACCGAGGTGTGCCCGGGCGAAGACGACGGCCGGCAGGAGTCACTGTGGCAGCAGGTCGTGCGTCGGGCGATGGAGTTGCTCGAGCATTCCTGTCCGTCGGGGAACCCGTCCCATGCCGTCGACACCTGGCCCCGATGGAAAATCCTCGCGCCCCATGTCGAATCTCTCGCTGAACACATTCCCGACGGCACCGCGGACCTGACCCTCGCGTACCTGTTGGGCGAACTCGCCGTGTTCTACGACAGTCAGGCCGGGTACCAGCAGTCCTTGCGGGTCCAGCGGCGGGCTCTTGAGATCACCGAAGCGGCACGGCCGGCCGGACACCCTGACATTGCGGTCCGGCTGGACAATCTGGCGTACACGTTGAGCCAGCTGGGCCGGCCGGAGGAGGCATTGCCGCTGCAGCGGCGGGCGGTGAAGATCAGCGAGTCGGCGTTGCCGGCCGGAGACCCTGACATCGCCATCCGGCTCGACAACCTGGCGTGCACGTTGGCGGCGTTGGGGTGGCCCGAGGAGGCGTTGCCGCTGCACCGGCGGGCGTTGGAGATCACCGAGTCGGCGTTGCCGGCCGGGCACCGCAGCATCGCGATCCGGCTGGACAACCTGGCGCATCGCGATCCGGCTGGACAACCTGGCGTTCA
>NZ_JAEVHM010000365.1 GCF_016802865.1 Micromonospora parastrephiae
CCCGAGAACTCAACGGACGACCACGCCAAACCCTCGACTGGCACAATCCAGCCGAGGTACTCAACAAACACCTAGTTGCAACAACCGCTTGAAACCGCCGAGGGGTGATGCCCCGATATCGGCGATGTCGAGTCGATCATGGGTCGACCGTGGGGTGGCGTCGGGCCAAACCGCGCAGAGGATGCCAAAACGGACTCCTGGGCCTCGATGGGCCACCGTGCGGGTGCCCGGCCGTCGGGCGGGCGCCCTGCCGGGCGGGCACCCGGCGTCGGGCGGGCACCCTGCCGGGCGGGCGCCCTGTGCCGGGCGGGCACCCGTGCCGGTCGGTCGTCCCGGCAGGGCAGTCTCGCCGCGCCGCGGGCGAACCGGGTGGGCTGTTCCGACCGGACCGGCCCATCTTGGACATGCGGAAGGCGCTGGTCGGCAGCGTGCGCCGGGTCGCCCAGACCTGACCGGAAGACCTGCTCAGGACCGGTAAATCGGTTGAGTCGACGGGGTTGCTGCCGGCAGGCTGGGTTCTCCGCCCCCATGTCCGGAGGGACTCCGCATGCGCCTGCTCCGAGATCTGTGGGGCACCTCGCCACGTCGTATGACGGTTGTGGCTGTCCTGATCGTGCTCGGCGCCGCCGGCCAGGCGGGCGCTTCGGCGCTGGCCGGCCCCGTCCTGCTGCACCGCTCGACCGGCTTCTTCGCGGTGCTGGCGGCTGCGCTGGTCGCCGCGGTGCTCACCGATCTCGCGGTGAGCCTGCTGATGGCTGGCCTCACCGCCGACTGGTCCGCCGACGTGCGTCGGCGGCTGTGCCGGGTGGCTCTCGGGCAGGACCTGCCCACCTTGGAGACCACTCCGGTGGGCGAGTTGCTCGACCGCATCGACGGTGACGTCTACCAGGTGGCGGCTGCGGTTCGTAACCAGGGCACCCGGCTCGCCCAGGGGCTCTGTGTGGGTGTGCTGTCGGTGGCTGTCGCGCTGTTCGTGTGGTGGCCGGCGGGGACGGCGATGCTGGCGCTGATCGTGGCGCTCGCGGTGGGGCTGCGCCGGCCGACCGCCCGCATCGTTCCGGCCCGGATGGCCGAGGAGGAGGCGTGGTCGGACCTGGCCGCCGTGATGGAGGAGGCGGTGCACGGTCAGGACGACGTACGCACCAGCCTCGCCCGGCCGTACGTGCTGCGGCTCTACGCCCGGCGGGCCGCCGCCGTCCTGTCGCGCGGCAAACGGGTCTGGGTGATGTCGGCGAAGGTGACCACGGTCGCCGCGACGGTCATCCGGGGCGGCATCGGCGTGGTGGTGCTCGGCGGCGCGTGGGCGCTGGCCAGCGGCCAGATCGACGCCGCCCGGCTGACCGCTGTCTGGCTGCTCGCGTTGGCCTTCGGCGCGACCGTCGAACACGTGAGCCGGATGGTCCCCGAGTTGCAGTACGCGCTCGGCGCGTGGGGCCGGGTGCAGCTGCTCCAGGACGCCCGGCAGGAGCCCACCGGCGGCGCCAGCCCGACCGACGGTGACCTGCGCATCCGCGACCTCACATTCGGATACCAGGTGAGCGGGCCGGAGAGCGGCCGTGCGCCCGCGCTGCGCGCAGTCAGCCTCACCTTCGCCCGGGGCCGGTCGTATGCGCTGATCGGGCGGACCGGCTCGGGCAAGTCGACCCTGGCGAAGGTGCTCACCCGCGCCGTCGACGTGCCGGCGGGCACTGTCTTCCTCGGCGGCACCGACCTGTGTGATCTCGACGTCGAACACCTGCGGCGGTGGGTGGCCCTGGTGCCGCAGCGCACCGAAATCCTGGCCGGCACGCTCGCCGAGAACGTCGCCCTCTTCGACCCGGCGCTGCTCGACGCCGCCGCGCGGGCACTGGCCGAGCTGGGCCTGGCCACCTGGATCGCCGAGCTGCCCGATGGTCTGGCCACCCGACTCGGCGAGGGCGGCCACGTGCTCTCCGCCGGTCAGGAACAGTTGGTGGCGTTCGCCCGGATCCTGGTCCGCGACCCGCACGTGGTCATCCTCGACGAGGCCACCGCGCGGCTGGACCCGGTCACCGAGGCGCGCGTGCAGCGAGCCACCGAACGGCTGCTGCGCGACCGGATCGGCATCGTCATCGCGCACCGACTCTCCTCGGTGCGCCGCTGCGACGAGGTGGTGGTGCTGGCCGACGGTGCGGTGGTCGAGGCCGGTCCGCTGGAGGGGTCGACGCGCTTCGCCGAGCTGCTGGCGACCAGTCACGCGGCCGCGTACGCCGCCGCGCCGCAGGCGACCCGCGCCGGCGGCGGCACCGACCTGCTCACCGGCCCCGACCCGGTCGAAGGTGCCCGCCACCGCCTGCACCACGATGCCCGGGTACACCTGCTCGAAGGCACGGCTGGCCACCCCCAGCAGCAGCCCCTGGAGCAGGGCGTAGC
>NZ_JAEVHM010000366.1 GCF_016802865.1 Micromonospora parastrephiae
CCCCGCCCAGGGGCACAGCGCCATCGGCCCCGCCCAGGGGCACAGCGCCATCGGCCCCGCCCAGGGGCACAGCGCCATCGGCCCCGAGCGGCGGCGCGACTCGCGCCGCGGTCGACGGTGACGTACCGGCCTCGACGGTCGGGTGTCGCTGGCCGTGGCCGGATCCGGCCGTTCCAGGAGGGACGGCACAGCGCCATCGGCCCCGCCCAGGGGCACAGCGCCATCGGCCCCGCCCAGGGGCACAGCGCCATCGGCCCCGCCCAGGGGCACAGCGCCATCGGCCCCGAGCGGCGGCGCGATCGCGCCGCGGTCGACCGGTGACGTACCGGCCTCGACGGTGGGTGTGCTGGCCGTGGCCGGATCCGGCCGTTCCAGGAGGGCCGCGAGTCGGCGCAGGCCCCGATGGGCGGCGGTCCGGACGGCACCGGCACGGCGACCGAGCACCTGACCGGCGGATTCCGCGTCCAGGCCGATCACCGCTCGCAGCAGGACGGCCTCCGCCTCGCGGGGCGGCAGGGTGGCGATCAACGCCAGGGCGGCCTCGGTGCCGATCGTCTCGCCGGCCCGCTCGGCGGTGTCCGCGTCGCCGGCCAGATCGGCGAGCGCCTGCACCGGAACCGGCAGCGACGGTCGGCGGCGCAGCTTCCGCAGGTGGTCCATCGCCCGGTTGCGGGCGATGGTGACGGTCCAGGCCCGGAACTCACCGCCGGTGAAGCTGGGCAGGTCGCGTGAGATCTGCAGCCAGGTCTCCGACGCGACGTCCTCGGCGTCCGCGCCGACCAGGGCGGTCAGATAGCGCAGCAGACCGGGCTGGAGGCTGCGGTAGAGGAAGCGGAACGCGTCCTCGTCGCCGGCCTTGGCCGCGGTGACCGCCTCGGTCAGTTCGGTGGTCATCGGTGACCCGCGGATCGCCCGGGGCGCTTCGACCCGATCCGCCGAACCGCGGCACCCGATGTGGCGCGACGCGTCGGCCCGACCAGCCCCCGCACCCGCACCGCCTTCCACCGATTCTGATCACGCCGACGACCGGGGTGGCCGCAGCGGAGGTCGGGGCCAGCGCGAAGACGGTCGGCTCTCGACGCGTCACGCGCCGTAGCCACCGGGCGGGCCCGAGCCGCGCTAACGCTAGGAGCGGACCAACCGGGCGACAAGTCGGCACCGTGTCACGGAAGAGTGACAATTATCTACCCGGGTGCTCGGCGCGTTCCCGTAACGCGTGGTGGTCGGGGAACGCTTACCGCGCCCGCGAATGGATAATTGAGTCCTCGGGAAGACCCTGTCGCGCATGTGTCGGCTTTCGTCACAGCTCGCAGGTGGACCGTCACAGAGCGACAACGTCCGTGGAGGTCAGACCGGAGGGACCGGCGGGACGGGCCGTCCGACGGGTCAGCCGCAGCGCGCCGTTCCGCGCCACTCTAGGTACGGTAAGGCTGTGTTGTCATCGGAGGTCGTGCTCAGCGGTCGGTACCGCCTGGACGAACGTGTCGCCACCGGCGGCATGGGCGACGTCTGGCGTGCCTCGGACCTGGTCCTGGGCCGGCAGGTCGCGGTCAAGGTCCTGCTGCCGGCGCTGGTCTCCGACCCCGACTTCATCGCCCGGTTCCGGGCCGAGGCGCGGATCATGGCGGCCCTGCGGCACCCCGGCATCGTGCAGGTCTACGACTGCGGCGAGGACGACCTGCCCGACGGAGGTCGGGCCGACTACCTGGTGATGGAGTTCGTCGAGGGCGAACCGCTGTCCAAGCGGATCGAAGCGGCCGGCCGGCTCGACGTGTCCGAGACGATGTCGATCGTTTCCCAGGCGGCCCATGCGCTGAACGCGGCGCACCGCGGCGGCATCGTGCACCGCGACGTCAAGCCCAGCAACCTGCTGGTGCAGGAGGACGGCACCGTCGTCCTGGTCGACTTCGGCGTCGCCCGCTCGACCAACGTCACCAGCATCACCAGCACCAACGCGGTGCCCGGCACCGCCCTCTACATGGCGCCCGAGCAGGCCGCCGGTCGGCCGGTCAGCGGCGCCACCGACATCTACGCCCTGGGCGCCGTCGCCTACTGCTGCCTCACCGGCGGTCCACCGTTCACCGGCGACAACCCGCTCCAGGTCGCCGTCCGGCACCTGGACGACGAGCCGCCGGAGCTGCCACACGAGATCCCGGAGGCGGTCCGCGCCCTGGTCTCGCGGGCACTGGCCAAGGATCCACTCGACCGCTTCAGCAGTGGCGCGGCGATGGCGGAGGCGGCCCGGACTGCGGTGACCGGCGGTGAACCGCCCCACCGCGACTCGGCGAGTCCGTTCCGCTGCGCCGACGCCGGGCCGGGCACCCGCACCGACGTGCCGCTCGGCGCGGCCGTCGCCCCGGCCGGCG
>NZ_JAEVHM010000367.1 GCF_016802865.1 Micromonospora parastrephiae
GCGGCGGCGAGGGTGGCGAGGGCGGCGAGCGTCCGCGCCGCCGACCCGGCACAGCTGACCGTCGTACATCGCATCACCCACCCCTCGTCGAACCGGGAGCAAGACGTGAGTCGGGCCTTCAGCGCGCCGTTTCCACCGGATCGACGGGGGGTGGCCCCCTCTCGGGACACCGGGGCGGGCCGCTCCGGCGGCACCGCCCGCGCGGTGACCCGGACGCTCAGCGACGATCCGCTGGGCGGCACGGTACGACGTACCGTGCTGCCCAGCGGCCTGCGCGTCCTCACCGAGGCGATCCCGGCGATGCGCAGCGTGTCCTTCGGCGTCTGGGTGGCGGTCGGCTCCCGGGACGAGACCGGCCCGCAGGCCGGAGCCGCGCACTTCCTGGAGCACCTGCTCTTCAAGGGCACCAACAAGCGCACCGCGCTGGAGATCTCCTCGCAGATCGAGGCGGTGGGTGGCGAGACGAACGCCTTCACCACGAAGGAATACACCTGCTACTACGCCCGCGTGCTGGACGAGGACCTGCCGCTGGCGATTGACGTGATGTGCGACCTGATCGCCGACTCGCTGCTGGAGCCGGCCGACGTGGAGACCGAGCGTGGCGTGATCCTGGAGGAGATCGCCATGCACGACGACGAGCCCGGTGACGAGGTGCACGACCTCTTCGCCCGCGCCGTCTACGGCGACCACCCGCTGGGTCGGTTGATCTCCGGCACCGAGGAGACCGTCACGCCGATGACCCGGCGACAGATCCAGAGCTTCTACCGTGGTCGCTACACCGCGCCGCAGATCGTCATCGCCGCCGCCGGCAACCTGGATCACGCCGCGGTGGTCAAACTGGTCCGCCAGGCTCTGCGGGGCACCCCACTGGACAGCGACCCGGCCAGCCCGGCGTCGCACCGCGCGGCCACCCCGGCGGTACCCACCAAACTGGCGACCACCCTGGTCGAGCCGAAGGAGACCGAGCAGGCGCACGTCCTCCTCGGCTGTCCCGGCATCGACCGCCTCGACGACCGGCGCTTCGCCCTCGGGGTGCTCAACAACGTGCTCGGCGGCGGCATGTCCAGCCGCCTGTTCCAGGAGATCCGCGAGCAGCGCGGCCTCGCGTACTCGGTCTACTCCTACGCCAGCCAGTACGCCGACAGTGGACTGTTCGCCGTCTACGCCGGCTGCGCCCCGGGCAAGGTGGACGAGGTGCTGGCCCTGACCCGCGCCGAACTGGCCCGGGTGGCGTCCGACGGGTTGACCGAGGCCGAGGTGGCTCGGGGCAAGGGCATGAGCAAGGGCTCGTTCGTGCTCGGCCTGGAGGACACCGGTTCCCGGATGAGTCGGCTGGCCAAGGGTGAGCTGCTCTACGGCGACCTGATGCCGGTCGACGAGCTGCTCCGCCGGGTCGACGAGGTGACCGTCGCGGACGTGAACACCCTCGCCGCGGAGCTGCTCAGCCGGCCGATGTCGCTGGCCGTGGTTGGCCCGTTCGGTGAGAGCGACTTCGCGGTCTGAGGTCTACGCCGCAGCGGTCGGGGCCGTCCCGGCCGGTGGAGCGGGCCGGATCCGGCCGGGAGGGCACGTCCCGATTGGGATAGGTTGTGCCCCGTGACTGACGAGCAGGAGAAGACCCCGGCCGAGCCGCTGCGGGTCGGCGTGCTGGGTGCCCGCGGCCGCATGGGCATCGAGGTCTGCAAGGCGGTCGACGCCGCCGACGGCCTCGAACTCGCAGCGTCGATCGACCAGGGCGACAGCCTCGACGCCGCCTCCCACGCCAACGTGGTCGTCGACTTCACCACTCCGGACGTCGTCATGGACAACCTGAAATGGTGCATCGACCAGGGCATCAGCGCGGTGGTGGGCACGACGGGCTTCACCGAGCAGCGGCTGGAGCAGGTGCGCGGCTGGCTCGCCGACAAGCCCGGCGTGGGCGTCGTGATCGCCCCGAACTTCGGCATCGGCGCCGTGCTGATGATGCAGTTCGCCGCGCGAGCCGCCCGGCACTTCGAATCCGTCGAGATCATCGAGCAGCACCACCCGCGCAAGCTGGACGCCCCGAGCGGCACGGCCACCCACACCGCGCGGCAGATCGCCCGGGCCCGGGCCGAGGCCGGCCTCGGTCCGTGCCGGACGCCACCAAGGACGAGGTCGCCGGCGCGCGGGGCGCCGACATCGACGGGGTACGCGTGCACGCCGTACGCGCCACCGGTCTGGTCGCCCACCAGGAGGTGCTGTTCGGCACCACCGGCGAGACGTTGACCATCCGGCACGACTCGTACGACCGGGCGTCGTTCATGCCGGGTGTGCTGCTGGCCGTCCGCGCGGTGCGTAGCCGCCCGGGCCTCACCGTCGGCCTGGACGCCCTGCTCGACTAATCC
>NZ_JAEVHM010000368.1 GCF_016802865.1 Micromonospora parastrephiae
GCGCTCGGCGCTGACCGCCAGCACCGGCACCCCGGGGGGCGACCGCGGCGAGCTGCCGGGCCAGCGCGGCCGGGTCGGCCGCCAGGTCGGCCTTGGTCAGCACGACCAGCGGCCGGGCCCCGGACTCGTGCACCAGGGAGAGCAGTCGCTCGATCCGGCCGACATCCGGCTCCGGATGCACCGGCTCGACCACGGCGGCGGCGTCCAGGTTGGCGGCGAGCACCTGGCCGCTGGCGTCCTTGCCGGCGGTACGGCGGATCAACGCCGCCCGCCGCGGCAGCACCGCCTCCACGGTGACCCGGCCGTCGGGCCAGCGCCCGAGCAGCACCCAGTCACCCGCGCAGGGCAGCGCGGAGGGGTCCCGGGCGGCCGCGGCCAACACCGCCCCGCCCAGGCTGGCCCGGACCGGGCCGGGCGCGCTGAGCACCGTGCAGACCCCGCGGTCCACCCGGGCCACCCGGCCCGGTCGGTGCTCACCCCGCCGGTCGGCGTACGCCGCGCGCTCGGCGTCCCAGCCGAGGGCGGTCAGATCGATCGTCATGGCATCCTCATCGATGTCGAAGCTGGTGATGGCGGTACGCGTGTCACGGCCGGCATGATCACCACCTCCGTCCGACGTCCCGGTGCCGCGTATGCCGCCGACGGTAGGGCGCGCGCCGACGCGCCGAAAGCGATTTCCCCGGCGACGGCGGGACCGGTTCACCGCTAGGGTCTACGGGTGACCACGGATCCGCTGCTCCTGATGGGCGAGGTGGACGCCGCCACCGGTCGGTTGCTGCGTACCGCGGCTTCCCTCGACGCCGCGGACCTGGCGGGCGCTTCACTGCTGCCGGGCTGGACGCGCGGGCACGTGCTGGCCCACCTGGCGCGCAACGCCGACGGCTTCGTCAACCTGCTCACCGCGGCCCGCACCGGGCAACCGGTGCCGATGTATTCCTCGCTGGCGGGCCGCACGGCGGACATCGACGCCGGGGCGGGTCGGCCGCCCGCCGAGCACCTGGACGACCTGCGGCGCACCGCGGACCGGTTCGCCGAGGCGGTCGCGGCCATGCCGGTCGAGGCGTGGGCGGCGACGGTGCAGGCACGCCTGGGACCATGGCCCGCCGCACTGCTCGTCTGGGGTCGGCTGCGCGAGATCGAGGTGCACCACCTCGACCTGGCCGCCGGCTACCGGGTCGCCGACTGGTCGGAGGCGTTCGCCCACCGGCTGCTGCACGAGGTGTCCACCCACTACGGCAACCGGCCGGCGCCGCCGTCGATGGTGCTGCGTTTCGACGGCAGCCAGCACGAGTTGGTGATCGGGGACCGGGTCGGCGCCCCGATCGTCGCCGGCCCCGCTCCCGACCTCGCCGCCTGGCTGATCGGCCGTGACGGCGGCGACGCGCTCGCCGTCACCCCCGACGGCCCCCTGCCTACTCCACCGGAATGGATATAGAAACCTCATGACCTACAGCGGAGATGTCACCCACGGCGGCCCGCCGGCGGTACGGGAGCTGGACGGGCTCACCATCAGCAAGCTGTCGGTGGGTCCGATGGACAACAACGCCTACCTGCTGCGCTGCACGGGCACCGGCGACCAGGTGCTGATCGACGCCGCCAACGAGGCGCCCCGGCTGCTGGAGCTGATCGGTGACGGTGGGCTGACCGCCGTGGTGACCACCCACCAGCACATGGACCACTGGGTCGCGTTGGAGGAGGTGGTGGCCAAGACCGGGGCACGGGCGCTGGTGCACGCCGACGACGCGGCGGGGCTGCCGATCGAGGCGGAGCAGCTTGCCGAGGGCGACACCGTGCCGGTCGGCGACTGCGCGTTGGAGGTCATCCACATCAAGGGGCACACCCCGGGCTCGATCGCGCTGCTCTACCGCGATCCGGCCGGCACTCCGCACCTCTTCACCGGTGACAGCCTCTTCCCCGGTGGTGTCGGCAACACCGACAAGGACCCGGAGCGCTTCGCCGCGCTGATCGACGACGTCGAGCACAAGGTGTTCGACCAGCTTCCGGACGACACCTGGTTCTATCCCGGCCACGGCAAGGACAGCACACTGGGAGCCGAACGCCCAGCCCTCCCCCAGTGGAGAGCCCGAGGCTGGTAACAGACCAAGGCAACCCAACTGCCGACCGAGAACCACCAAGACCCCCACCACCAGTGCGGCGCGGGCGACGCCCGGCCACGACGGGGCGGGGGCCTGCCGTGCCCGGCGCAGGGATCAAGCCTGACCGCCCGGAGCCGGGCACGGCACCATCGCCCGCGACCGGATCCTCCTGCGGGAGGTGGTCGTCGTACGGCTCGGTGAGGGGCATGTGGCAAGTCTCCCACCGCGACCGGGCCCA
>NZ_JAEVHM010000369.1 GCF_016802865.1 Micromonospora parastrephiae
CCGTTTTCCGGCCCCTGGACCGGGGTAGCGATCAGAAGGGGACCGGAGACGAAAGCCCGACGGATGGAGAATGTCGTGGCGCGACCTGTGATTGTGCGAAACCGGCGAGGCGTGCCGGTGGCATCGGCTCGTGGAAGATCAGCACGCCGCAGGCGAGCTGGAGGATCGGCGCCAGATACTGGATCATGCCGAGGCCGGTCAGCGGCAGCCGGTTGGCGGCCCCGGCGAAGAGCAGCAGCGGGATCGCGGTGGCCGCGCCGGCCAGCACCAGCAGCGCGGTGTGCCCGGCCGAGACGTGCCCGAAGGTCGATTCGGCGCGTCGGGTCAGCCAGGCCAGGTAACCCAGCGCGGGCACCGCCAGCACGGCCGACTCGACGAAGAGCCCCTCGGCGGCGGGCAGCCCGAGCCGCTTCTTGATCAGGCCGTAGCCGGCGAAGCTGAGCGCCAGGGTCAGGGCCAGCCAGGGCAGGCGGCCGTAGTCCACGGCGAGCACCGCGACGGCGGACCCGCCGATGCCCAGCGCCACCCACTGCGCCGGGCGCAGTCGCTCCCGCAGCACCGTCACCCCGAGCAGCACCACGACGAGGGGGTTGATGAAGTAGCCGAGCGCCGTCTCCACGACCCGGTCGGAGCTGACCCCGTAGATGTACGTGCCCCAGTTCACCGCGATCAGCGCGGCGGCGGCGACGATCCCGGCCACCGTCCAGGGCCGGCGCAGCAGCGCCCGCAGGAAGCCGATGTTGCGCAGCGCGCCCAGCAGCAGGGCCACGAAGACCACCGACCAGACGATCCGGTGGGCCAGGATCTCCATCGGGCCGGCGGGTCGCAGCAGTTTGAAGTAGAGCGGGAAGAAACCCCAGAGCAGGTACGCGCCGAAGCCGTAGAGGTATCCCAGGCGAAGTGGCGTCACCGGATCACCGTAGGTGGGGAACCGCCCCTTGTTCCGGTCCGGTGACCGGGGTCACCGGCGGCCGCTGGTCGAGCTGCATCCACCGCTCCGGGACGTCCAGCGGCGTGAAGCCCACCCGCGCGTACACCCCGTGCGCGTCGTTGGTGGCCAGCAGGATCCGGCGTACGCCGAGCTCGGCCAGGTGGTCGCGGGCCGCGGTGGCGAGCCAGCCGCCCAGGCCGTCACCCCGTGCGGCGCGGTCGACGTACACGTCGCAGAGCCAGGCGAAGGTGGCGCGGTCGGTGACCACCCGGGCCACCGCCACCTGACGGCCGTCCCCGGGACGGTAGACGCCGAACGGCAGCGAGCCGGCGAACGCCCGCACGACCGTCTCCCGATCCCGCCCCAGAGCCCAGTACGCGTCGGTGGACAGCCACCGGTGCACCCGGTCCAGGTCGAGGCGGGCGGGATCGGTGCTGAGCAGGTGGCCGTCGGCGCGGGTCAGTGTGAACACCCGGCGACGCTAGCCGCCGCGATGGGCTCCCGCGCCGGCCAATTCCCGCACTGTGGTCCACGGCTCCGCCCGGTCCCCGGTCATCGTCGGGGGCCGGGCGGGGTCGGGGCGGTGCTGGTCAGTCCCGGTCGAGGACCGCGCCGAGGATCCAGGTCACGATGCTCACGAAGAGGGCGCCGAGTACGGCGGCCGGCCAGAACCCGTCCACCGAGAACGGCAGGCCGGCCTGGTCGGCGATCCAACTGGTGAGCAGGAACAGCAGCCCGTTGACCACCAGCGCGATGAGACCCAGCGTCAGCAGGTAGAAGCCACAACCGACGGTCTTGATGATCGGCTGGAGGACCGCGTTGACCACGCCGAAGATCACCGCGACCAGGAGCAGCGTGGTGACCGTCTCGACGGCCGAGTTCGAGTCCAGGGTGATACCCGGAATGAGCAGTGTGGCCAACCAGAAGGCCAGCGCCGTGGTGGCCAGCCGGATCAGCAGACCTTTCAGAAAACCCATGGCGGGGATCGTGCCACGGACCGGGCGGCGGCGTAACCCGCCAGTTGCCGTACCGGCCAGGTCAGCGGCGCGTCGGCCGCCCGATCAGCTGCGCCTCGATCGGCGTCGGCGAGAGCAACGCCCAGCGCAGGGCCCGCCGGTTCACCACGGCCACCATGTCGTCCCGGATCCGGGTCAGCCACTCGGCCGAACCGCCCAGCCCCAGCGCCACGCCGGCCAGCGTGGCCTCGGCCGTGTTCAGACGTTGCAGCACCGCCAGATCGGCTCGGCTCAACGCGTCGGTGTCCGCCGCGGTCAGCTCGTCGCGCACCACGAGGGTGGCCCGCCACGGGGGGCCCGGCTCCGCCTCGGCCGGCCGCCGGCCCCGCGTCGACCACCAGCAGCAGCGGCCGCAGCGCGGTCGCCACCCCGTCGGCCACC
>NZ_JAEVHM010000037.1 GCF_016802865.1 Micromonospora parastrephiae
GCAACCTCCAACTGCTCTACCAGGGCCGATCCCCCAGCTCCGGCGGAGACTACGGCCTCCTGCCCTACCGACCCGGCCTACTCACCCTGCAACGCTGACGGGTGAATCTGTTGCGGCGGGCTCGGTGCGTGCCGAGCCCGCCGCGCTCGACGTCGGACGTGCCTACGAGCTGAACAGCTGCTGCCGGGAACAGCGCACCGGGGATGCGGCCGTCATCGCTTCGCGGCCCAGAAGACGTAGACCGCGCCGTACGGCACGGCCGCCGTCGCGCCGTCGGTACAGGCACCGGCCGGGGCGACGCCGCCCGAGGTCAGCAGGCGGCTGATGTACGCGACGTCGCTGAGCGCACCGGCGCCGCTGTGGGTGTCCACCGTCAGCAGCAGCTCCGGGATCGTCCCCGAACGCGGACTCTCCGCGGTCTTCTTCGCCGTGATCAACGAGTTGTCGCGCTCGGACTGCCAGCTCGGGCCCTTGAAGTGGTGGACCCGGCCGCCCGTGCCGATCAACTGGGCCTCCGGCACGGACGCGCCGGTGAACACACCGCCGACACACGTGTAGGTCTGCGTTCCGCCAGTGACGACGTACGCGCCGACGGGGCGAGAGCCCGCCGGTGGCTTGATGGCCGGGGCGATGCGCGGGATGGTCACCCGGCGCGCGTCCGTGGGGGCCGGCGCGGCCACTTCGGCGGCGGACGCCTGATGGGTGATCGCACCGATCGCCGTCATGACACCGGCCATACCGACGACCGCAAGCGCCCGAACCCGGGAGCGAGACGTGCTGAGCATGCGATTCCTCCGATTCGGGTAGGCGCACCTGCACCCACGTAATCCTTAACGGACGGAATGCGCACACCGATCAGCGGCACACCGGAATTGACCGATCGTTCATCTGGCCCGGCGCTCTCGTCAACACATTCGTGAGCTGATCAACCGGTGGGGGCCGTCAACCTACGGGCGGTCCGTGCACGGGCCGCCCAGCGCCCGTCCTGATACTGCACGTCGATGGAATGCGCGAAGGCCGCGGACACATTCTCGGTCGTCACGGTCACATCGGCGGGACCTGCCGCGACGGCATTCCCGCCCCTGATGAGCAACGCGTGGGTCGTCGTGGTCGGGAGTTCCTCGAGATGGTGGGTGACCATGATCGACGCGAGGCGAGGGTGGGTCTCGCCGAGGAGGTCGATGGTCTCGAGCAACTGTTCCCTGGCCGCGACGTCGAGACCGGTTGAGGGCTCGTCCAACAGCAGCAGCCGCGGTTGACTGACGAGCGCCCGGGCGATCAGAGCACGGCCGCGTTCGCCCTGCGAGAGCGTGGGCCAGCGCTCGTCGGCGGCACCTGCCAGGCCCAGTGTGCGGAGCAGGGAGTCGGCCCTGTCGAGGTCGTCCCGGGTTGGTTGCCAGCGCGGCGGGATGTCGACCGATCCGACGAGTCCGGTCAGAACGACCTCGCGGATGGTCAGGGGTGACCGCAGCGGGTGGCGCGGGTTCACGTGACCGATCGACCTGCGCAGCAGTTGCATGTCGACGCGGCCGAGTTGCTGGCCGAGGACCCGGGCGGTGCCGGAGCTCGGATGCGTGACCGCGCCGCAGAAACCCAGAAGCGTGCTCTTGCCCGCTCCGTTCGGCCCGAGCAGGGCCCAGTGCTCGCCCTCGCGCACGGTGAGACCGATGCCGTGCAGGATCTGCTTGCCATCCCGTCGGAACGTGACGTCGCGCAGTTCGACGACGAACGGAGCGGGGTGTCTGCCTGTGGTCATGGAAACGCGTGGCCTTCTCTGTCGAGCCGGGGCGAGTGGCCGGTCAATGCTGGCGCGGCTGACTCGCACGGTGCCACCGAGAATGCGCCGGCAATCAGTGATGAAGGCCACGCCACCTACCGACCAGCGCCTCCCGGTCAACTGCCGCGCACCCTGCGTTCACGCACACAGTTCTGATGTAGTTCAAACGAGGCGTGTCGCTGCACGTGTTGGCCGCCGCCTCCGAGACCGCCCAGCGGTACGCGTACTCGAGTTTCACCGTGCCGGCGGTCAGCGTGGGGGCGACACCGACGCGCTCACTCGACGGTGTGCTGACCCGCCTTGATCACCTGGTCATACTCACTGCGTCGGGCGTCGTAGGCGGACTCCAGGAACGCCTCCGAGTCCGGTCCGATCGGCAGCCGCAGCGGCGGCGAGTCCATCTGGCCGAGCCGCCAGACCACGTCGGCGAAGAGTTCGGGGGAGTTGATTTCCGCCTTGGCGTTCATGCCACGTAGCGCGCCGAGCATGCCGTCGTCGACCGGCGTGTAGTCGGCGATACGGTGCTCCGGCATCACCAGGTTGGCGCTGTAACCGGTGGCGAAACCGCCCGGCTGCAAAATGGTCACCTTCACCCCGAGGTGCGCGGCCTCGACGGCCAGCGACTCGGCCGCCCCCTCCACCGCGAACTTGCTCGCGGTGTACGCGGCAAGACCCGGGAAGGGGACCATGCCGGCGACCGAGCTGACGAAGATGGCGTGCCCGCCGTGCTGCGCCCGCCACACCGGCAGCACCGCGCGGGTGAGCCGCCAAGGCCCGAACACGTTGGTGTCGAACTGCGCGGCGAGTTCCGCATCGGAGACCTCCTCGAAGGTGCCGAACTGTCCGTAGGCCGCGTTGTTGACCAGGACGTCGACGCCGCCGAAGGCGTCCACCGCCCGCTCGACGGCTGCCGCGCACTGCTCCGGATCCCGTACGTCGAGGGCGGCGGCCACCACGTTGCCCGGGTGCCGCGCCACCAATCCGTCCAGGGTCTCCGACCGCCGGGCCGTCGCCACCACCTGTTCGCCCTCGGCGGCCAGCCGGCCCGCGAGAGCCAGACCGAGCCCGCTCGAACACCCCGTGATCAACCAACGCTTCGTCATGCCCTCGGCCCGCCCTATCCATTGAGTAATTCAGCGATTGCAGAGTGTCAAAAGCAGCGTGAGAGGTGAAGGTGAATTGACCGTCGCCAACCGGACGAGTCGGGTATCCGGCACGACGCCGTCGGTGCGGCTCGCACTGATCACAGCAGCGACCGGGGCGGGTTGGACCACACCGCCCACGCCGGACCGTCGGGTCAGATCACACCCGCGCCGGCCGGCGGAAACGCCCGGCACTGCCCGTCCTAGGCTCGACAGGGTGTGGCGACGGGAGTGGGTGCGTCAGCGTGCCGCATAGCGTTCGGGGCATGAGCGGGACCGCGATGGCCCGCCGCCGGGGCGTTGCCGTGACCCTGGCGCTGGAAGTGCTGCTTGTCGTGCTGGGCTTCGGCGTGGCGCAGCAGGTCGATGTCGACGGTGAGAGCAAGCCCCAGCCCGTGGCCAACCACCTCGGCCGCGACTTTGTCGACATCAGGTCCGTGCCGTCCGCCCCCACCGCTACCGCGACGGTGCCCGGCGCGGCCAGCGGTACCTTCACGTGGGACTGCGGCCGTAATGAGGTCGGCCACCGCAACACCGCCAACATCGTGATGGCGCCCGGATATCCCGGCCAGGCGCATCACGTGCACGACTACGTCGGCAACGTCTCCACCGCCGTCAACTCGACCCCTCGCACCCTCGCGCGGGCGGCGACCACCTGCCACAACGGTGATCGGTCGACCTACTTCTGGCCGGTGCTGCGCACAGTCGGGGCCGGCGGGGCGACGGGCCACGACGGTGAGATCCAGGTGCCGGTGCAGTTGACACTCACCTACTTCGGCAACCCGCGGGGAAACGTGGTTGCGATGCCGCAGCAGCTCGCCGGCACGGTCGGAGATGCCGTCGCCGTCACCAGCGGCGGTGCGAACGCGGCAGCGACGTGGACCTGCTCCAGCACGCCGGAACGCCGTACCACGGCGTATCCCGTCTGCCCGGGAGGCGACTCGGTGCTGCGGGTCTACGACTTCCCGAGTTGCTGGGACGGTCGGCGGACGGACAGCCAGAGTCACCGCGCCCACCTGGTATTCCCCTCTGGAGGCGGCGACTGCCCCCACAGCACGTTCCCGGTGCCGCGGCTGCGGCTGACCATCGCGTACGACATCCCGCCGGGCGTCCGGTTTCAGATCGACGCCTTCGACGGTCAGCGCAACAGCCCCCTGACCGACCATGGATTCTTCGTCAACCTGATGCCGGAGCCGCTGATGGCGAAGGTCGTGACCTGCCTCAACACCGGGCGAGTTTGCCGGGAGGGCTGATCGCCGCCAGGACGGTGGGCCGCTCCGGCCCCTCGCCCTGGCGGCTTGGCCGCCGGCACCCGGGCCGGCGTTACCCGGCGGCCCGACGTACGCCCTGCCGCTGCCTTACTGCGGGCGGCCGACCTCGAACCGGCCGTCGGGCGACTTCACCGTGACGCTGACCGTCTTCGGCAGGCCGGCAACCTGGGCGGAGCAGGAGAAGCGACTGCCCACGGTGACCGACTGCCCCGTCGGGCAGGCGACGTTGTTCGCGTCGAGCTGGTAGTCGTCGCGCAACACGGTCAGCACCCCCTGCTGGAGCGCCGCCGTGTCGAAGACCTTCCGGTTGAGGAAACCGGGCCAGACCAGGCCGAGCACGGCCACCAGCGCGACCAGGGCCACGACCGGGCCGGCCAGGCCCGCCACGAGCTTCGGGGAGATTCGCCGCCGACGCTCGGCGCCTGCGCCCGGGGCCGTCGAGGCCGGTCCCCACTGCGGCGGTGGTGCCGGTGCCCAACGGGGGGCGGGCGGGGATACGCCGTTGTCGTCGGCTCCGAAGCTCCCGTACGGGTTGCTCATCGTCGTCTCCTCCGGGTTCAGCGAGCGGCAGCCGGGGTGGGCACGTCGACCACCTCGGGCAGGGGCTTGGTCTTGCCCCCGGTCGGATTGATCGCGAACCAGGTGCCACCGACGCCCTGTCCCTTGATGTCGCCCGGCTTGGTGTCCTTCGAGAACAGGTAGACCGGCCAACCGGCAATGGTCACCTGGCAGGTGCCGTCCGCCCGCTCGACGTAGCCGACCAGCTGCGGGTTGATCCCGCTCGGGTAGATCTGGCCGGGCGACTTGATGAGCAGCGGGGGCCAGGTCTTGGCGCAGTCACCGTTGCAGTTGGACTTCGATGGCTTGGCCGTGTCCTTGTCGAACCGGTAGAGCGTCATGCCCCTTCCGTCGGCGACGTACGTGCCGATGTCGGCGGACGCGGTCCCGTTCAACTGCACGATGTTGCTGCCCCGCCCCATGTTCGGCGCGGGCGGGAGCGAGACGTCCGACGGCCCGCTGTAGATCTGCACGCGACGCTGGGTCTTCGCCACCGTGGGTTTCGGCAGCGGGGTCACCGGAGCCTCGATCACCTCGGGGTTCTCTTCCGGGGTCGCGGCGGCCGAGACGGTCGGGCTCGGCTGGCCGACCGTCGGAGCGGCGGCCGGCGCCGCCGATCCGGCTTCCTTGTCACCACACGCGGCCAGGGCCGCCAGGCTGGTCAGTGCGATCGCGGCCCGCGCGATCCGGCTGCGCAACAACATCTGTGCTCTACCTCGTGTTCGGGGAAGAACCGTGCCCGTATGCGCGGTCCGGCACCCACACGACTCGATCGGCGAAGTGGTTCACCGCGGCGGCGGGAAGAGCCTCCGGTCACGAAGCCGAACTTTCCGCTGAACCGTTTCGGGTCGCCGTCCGTGTGGGTGGCGGCAACGGCGAAAGACGGTTCACGACAGACCGCCTGACGAGCCGGAGAGACCCGAAGAAACGAGGGAGCGGAAACGTGGCTACTTACCACATCGTCAGCGAGGACATGCAGGAGTCGGCGAGCTGGCTGAAGCAGAACATGCAGACGCTGCTCGACGGGATGACCCAGGCCAAGAGCAAGATCGACACGCTGATCCAGGGCGGCTACAACACCCCGGGGGCACAGCAGCAGTTCGGCCCGTACTTCGAGGAGTACAAGGGCAGCGTGGACCAGACCCTGCACGGCATGGAGGGCATCAGCCAGTACCTCACGCAGGTCAGCGACGCCTTCTCGGACACCGACACGCAGACCGCCAGCAGCCTCGGCCGCTGACGACCGGACGGTCTCGGGGCCGCGTGGTGAGCACATCACCACGCGGCCCCGACCGTTTGTTCCGACGGACCATCCGACCAGGAGAACCACGTGCGCCTGTTGCTCACCGTTGCGGATCCGTCCACCGTCGTCACCGACTACCAGGTCGAGGCGAGCCCCGAAAACACCGTCGGGGAACTCGCCGAGGCACTGGCCGCGCGTCGCGCGGAGCCCGGTGACACGCCCCCGACGATCTTCGTCGCCGGAGCGCCGCTGGACCCCCGGCTCACCCTCGCCGAGGCACCCCTGCGCCAAGGCGCTGTGCTCGGCCTGGACCGACCCGTACTCGAGGCTCCCCCGCAACCGCCCGGCCTGCTGGAGGTCCGCGTGGTCAGCGGAACCGACGCCGGCAGTGTCCACCAACTCGACATCGGCGAGCACGCGATCGGTGCCGCGAGCATCAGCCGCATCCGCCTCACCGATTCCTCCCTCGCCGCCGTGATGGCCTGGATCCGAATCACCCCGGATGGCGAGTGCCGCCTACGCCCGGCCCAGCCCGGGCTGCTGCTCGACCGCGCCGAACTCGACGGCGAACAGATGTGGCCCCCCGGTGCGCAGCTTGCCGTGGGCTCGTCCATGCTGGAACTACGCCGCCCGGTCCGGGCGGAGGCCGCACTGCAGATCTCCGAGGACCGCACCGGCCTGGACTACAACCGCCCGCCGCGGTTGCTCCCCGCAGCCCGGACCACCCAGTTCTCCCTTCCAGGGCCACCGTCGCCACCCGATCGGCGACCGATCGCCCTGATCACCGTGTTGGCCCCGCTGGTCGTGTCCGGGGCTGCCTACCTCGTCACGCGGAATCCGCTGACCCTGCTCTTCGCCGCCCTGTCACCGCTGGCGTTGATCGCCAGTCAGGTCGGTGCCCGCCGCCAGGGAAAGGTCACCTACCGCACCCGACTCGCCGAGTACGAGGCGAAGAGAAGGCGGATCACCGCCGAGGCGCAGGAGGCGCTGACGGCCGAGCGGCTGGCCCGGCGGGACAACTTCCCCGACCCGGCGGCGGTGCGCCTGATCGCCGTGGGGCCGCAGCGCCGGCTCTGGGAACGGCGCCACACCGACCCGGACTTCCTTGAATTGCGAGCCGGTAGTGCCGACCTCCCGTCCGAGGTGGTGCTCCGGGATCCGAGCCAGGACGAGCACCGCCGCGAGATCCGGTGGAGCGCGCTCGACGTACCGGCGACCGTGCCGGTGCGCCAACACGGCGTGGTCGGCGTCGCCGGCGGCGCGGTCGCCCGCGCCACAGCACGGTGGATGGTGGCGCAGGCGGCCACCCTGCACAGCCCGGAGGACCTGCAGATCTATCTGCTCGCCGCGCCGGCGACGAGGAGGGCTGGTCGTGGGCCGGCTGGCTGCCGCACGCGACACCGCGCGACGGCCAGGACACCCTCGCCACCGTCGGCGCCGACACCCAGACGGTGGCCCGGCGGGTGGCCGAGCTGATCGCCGTCATCTCGGCCCGCTCCGCCGAGCGAACCGACGGCGCCTTCCGCGACATCCTCGTGGTGCTGGACGGGGCGCGCCGGCTGCGTTCCCTGCCCGGCGTGACGCAGATCCTGCGGGAAGGGCCGTCGGTCGGTGTGCACGCGATCTGCATCGACACCGAGGAGAAGCTGTTGCCGGAGGAGTGCCAGGCGGTCGTCGCCGAGCAGGCCGACGGAACGCTGCTGGTAACCCGGACGCTCGCCGCCCCGGTCTCCGGGGTCCACCCGGACCTGATCTCGTTGAACTGGCTGCGCTCCGTGGCCCGCGCGCTGGCCCCCCTGCGCGACACCGGCGGCGCGGACGACGGCGCTGCCCTGCCGGACGCGAGCCGGTTGCTCGACGTACTGGGCATGGAGCCGCCGGAGCCCGACGCGGTAGCGGCGCGGTGGACCACCGGGGGCCGGACCACCGAGGCCGTGCTGGGCGTCTCGCTGGACGGGCCGTTCGCCCTGGACCTCAAGCGGGACGGGCCGCACGCCCTGGTGGCCGGCACCACCGGCTCCGGAAAGTCCGAGCTGTTGCAGACCCTGGTCGCCTCGCTCGCCGTCGCCAACCGACCGGACGCCATGACCTTCGTCCTGGTCGACTACAAGGGTGGTAGCGCGTTCAAGGACTGCGTCCTGCTGCCACACACCGTCGGCATGGTCACGGACCTCGACACCCACCTGGTGAGCAGGGCGCTGACCTCGCTCACCGCGGAGCTGCGGCGGCGGGAACACATTCTCGCCGAGGCGGGCGCGAAGGACATCGACGACTATGTCGACCTGCTGCGCCGCGAGCCGACCCGGACCCCGATGCCGCGGCTGCTGATCGTGATCGACGAGTTCGCGTCGATGATCCGCGACCTGCCGGACTTCGTGGCGGGTCTGGTCAACATCGCTCAGCGGGGTCGGTCACTCGGCATCCACCTGGTGCTGGCCACCCAGCGCCCGGGCGGTGTGGTGTCACCCGAGATCCGGGCGAACACCAACCTGCGGATCGCGCTGCGGGTGACCGACAGCAGCGAGAGTCAGGACGTGCTGAACGCCCCGGACGCGGCCTCGATCTCCAAGTCGACGCCCGGCCGCGCCTTCGTACGTCTGGCGCAGTCGTCGCTGGTGCCGTTCCAGGCCGGACGGGTCGGCGGCTTCCGTCCAGGAGTTCGCACCACCGCCCGGCAGGTTCCGTGGCTGGCACCGCTCTCCTGGCCGGACCTGGGGCGGTCGGCGCCGACCCGGCCGGGCGTCAAGGCCGAGCCGTCCGCCGAGCTGACCGACCTCGCCGTGCTGGTCGAGGCGATCCGGGGCGCCAGCGTTCAGCTGGACATCCCGCCGCAGCACAGTCCGTGGTTGCCGGCGTTGCCGAACAACCTGATCGTGGACGCGCTTCCCGCCGCACGCGGCAGCGGCTACCACCTGCCTTCGGTGGCCTACGGCCTGCTGGACCTGCCGGCCCAGCAGGATCAAATGCCGCTGGAGCTGGACCTGGGGACGCTGGGACACCTGCACGTCATCGGTTCGTCGCGCAGCGGCCGGTCGCAGACGCTGCGGACGATCTCCGGGACGGTGGCCCGTACGCACTCGGCGGCGGACGTCCACCTCTACGGCGTCGACTGCGGCAACGGGGCCCTGCTGGCCCTCAACGACCTGCCGCACTGCGGTGCGGTGGTGCAGCGCACGGAGGCGGAGCGCCTCGGTCGGCTGTTCGGCCGCCTCGTCGCCGAACTGGGACGGCGACAGCAACTGCTCGCCTCCACCGGCTCGGCGAGCCTCGTCGAGTACCGGGCCGGCGTGGCCGAGGGAGAACGTCCGCCACACGTCCTGCTGCTGCTCGACCGGTTCGAGGTCTTCGACAAGACCTTCGCCGACTACGACAACGGCAACATCATGGCGGCGCTGCTCACGCTGCTGCGGGAGGGCGCCGGTGCCGGGATCCACGTGGTGCTGGCCGGTGACCGGAGCATGTTCTCCACCCGAATCTCGTCGACCACTGACGACAAGCTGGTGCTCCGACTGACCGAGCGCAGCGACTACAGCATGGTCGGCATCAACTATCGGCAGTTGCCCGATGAGATCGAGGCGGGCCGGGCGATCCGGGCCGTCGACAGCGCGGAGGCGCAGATCGCCCTGCTCGCCGAGGACAGCTCCGGTCAGGGCCAGGCGCGGGCCCTCGCCGAGATCGCCGAAACCGCTGGCCGGCGGGACGCCGATCTCGCCGACGCCGCCCGCCCCTTCCGGATCGACGTGCTGCCGGACGAGCTGACCCTGGCGGACACCCGGACGCTGGTGCGGCCGGCCTCGCCACTCTGGACGATGCTCGGGGTGGGCGGCGACGAGCTCACGGCGATCGGCCCGGACCTGGAGAACATTCCCACCTTCATCCTGGCCGGACCACCACGCTCGGGTCGGAGCACCACGCTGCTGACGATGGTCGCCGGCCTGCTGGAGAAGGGGACGCCCGTGGTGATCGCGGCCCCCCGCCGGTCGCCACTGCGGGAACTGGCCGGCCTACCCGGGGTGCTCGACCTCGTGACCAGCGAGAACTTCACCTCTGCGGGACTCGCGGCGGCGCTGGACGGGCGGACCGGGCCGGCCGTGGTCGTCCTCGACGACGCCGAGCAGCTGCTCAAGTGCGACGCCGGCAGCGACCTCGGGGAGATCGCGCGGGCCGGGGCGGAGAAGGGCCTCGGCCTGATCATGGCTGGGTCCATCGACGGCCTCGCCGGCGGCTTCGGCGGCTGGCACGTCGACGCCCGGCGCAACCGGCAGGGCGGGCTGCTCAGCCCACAGGGCCTCGGCGACGGGGAGCTGATCGGCGCCAAGCTTTCCCGCGGCCAGCTCGGCGGCGGGCGGGCGGGCCGGGCGCTCGCCCACTTCGGCGACGGCAAGCTGCACCTGGTGCAGGTGCCGCGGACCGAACCCGCCGCGCTGCGGGCACTGCTTGCGGACGCCGGGTCCCCGGTCACCGAGCCGGCGGAAGGCTGACCTCGGGCCGGTGAATCGGCCGACATGAGGACCGACGTCGGCGTACAGGTGGGGGCGACGAGTCAGGCAGCGAGTCGGTGCCGAGCTGGGCGACGAGCCTGCTGATCGCCGGCATGTCACGTCCGTGAGGGTGACATGCCGGCGGCACCGGAAGCCGGCGGGTGGAAACAAATCGGGGGGGACACCGCCCCCAGGTGTCCCCCCCGACGCGGAGTCGACAGCTACCCCCTGGTTGCCGACTCCTGCGGGGACGCCGGCGGTGTGAGCGCCGGGCCATCACCGTCCCAGGTGAGCTCAAGTGTCCCGGTGATCGTGGCAAAGAGCTCGAAGAGCTCCTCCGCCTCCGCGAGGTTCGGGCTCGACCCGGTCACCACCAGGACGTTCGCGGAGCCCGGCAGCGGTACGACGGTGTGCATCACGGCGCAACGCATGGCTGCGCCGTCCTGGGTCACGTTTTGGATGCCGTGCACCCGGCCGACCGTGCCGACCGCGGGGATCTGCGCAGTGCTCACCCGGCGCCAGGTCCCGTCGGCGTGAGCCGGCTGCCCGACCGCGGTCAGCGCGCCGAGGATGTCACCGGTCGCCGGTGGGGTGACCACAGAGACCAGCAGGGAGGCGGTGAGCGGGCCGTCCTCGTACAGCTGGAAGACGCCGGCGGCGTGCATCGCGCCGGCGCGGCGGGCCTCGCGCACGGACCGGCGCAGCTGCTCGGCGTACTGCCCCGCCTGCTCCTCGGTGAAGCCGCCTTCGCGGGCCCGCGTCCACACGTCGTTCGCCATCCGGTTCTCGCTCGCCTCGTCGGCGACGGCGTAGTCCACCCAGTCCTCCGGCGTGCGCAGCCGGAAACCGTTCGGGGTCGAGACGGTGGTCGTCGCGCCGGTCACTGAACTGACTCCTTCACCGCTGGTCAACTTGCCGCCCCGCTGTCCGGGTTCGTGAGTGCGTTGACGGTCTGCTCGTCCGTCTCCCGGAACGCGTCCGCCACCGCCTTCGCGGCGTCGCGTACGCCTTCGAGGTCCTTCGCCACGACGTGGCGACCGTCACCCCATCGCTTCTCGAACTCGTGGGCCGCCTTCTGCAGGTCGCGCTGCCCGAGCGTGTCGACCACATGGCCCATGGACCTGATCGGCGCGCTGTCCATCAGGTCCTTGGTGCGCTGCAGCAGGTCGTGCACACGCTCCAGTTCGGCACCGGGTACGTCGATCACGCTCATGCCAGCACCGCCGCGCCGACCCTGCCGGTTCGCTCGCTCATCTCCGACTCCCTTCGGACCGTCACAGCAACTCCGCGCCGTACACGGACCGGCGGGCAGAGCGGTTCAACCCTGAACCGATCTTCCATCGCCTACGTGTGCAGGTCGGCTCCTGCGCCGGTTGGTTGCTTCCAGGATGCCGAGACGGTGCGATAGGGGAGGTTGGTCATGACGCGTCCAGGGGACGCCGAGTGGTCGGTGTTGCAACTCGACTCCGATCCGGTGCCTGGTGATCCAGAGTCCTTTGAGGAGATCACCCGCGCCTACCAGGAGTTGGCCAGGACCACCCAGGAAGCTCACGACCTGCTCGCCGGCGGCGGCCAGATCGACGTCGGGCAGGGCAAGGCGATGGAAGCCTTCCGGGACCTGATCGGCAAGCTGCCACCGCGGCTGGACCGGATGGCCCACTCCTATTCCGCCGCCGCCGACGCGTACCTGCGCTACCTTCCCTCCCTCGAAGAGGCGCAGACGATGTCGCTGCGCGCCCTGGACCAGGCCCAGCAGGCCTCCGGCGACCAGGGATCGGCGCAGGCGGCGGTGTCGTCGGCACAGGCGGCGCTGACCGCGCTCAGCGGCGACGCGGACGCTGCGAAGGACGCGAAGGACAAGGCCGACGACGAGGTCGCCGCAGCCAAGCGCCGAGCCGACGACGCCCGGCAGGCCCTGGACCAGGCCAAGGCGCTCCTCGGTCAGGCGACCGCGCTACGCGACCAAGCCGCCCGCTCGGCGGCCGAGACGCTCCGGCACCTGGCGAAAGACGCCCCACAGCGGTCGCTCTGGGAGAAGATTGCCGAGGCGTTCCACGCGTTCGTCGAGTTCCTGCGCAGCACCGTGATCCAGTGGATCACCACCGTCCTCGACGTGCTCTCCGTGATCGCATCGTTCATCTTCCCGCCACTCGGCGAAGCGATCGGCCTGCTGTCCGGCGCGATCGACCTCGCGTCGGCCGTGCTCGGCGGAGACCCGGCCGAGATCGGTCTGGCCGCCGGCGGTCTGGCCCTCGGTCTGATCCCGGGCGGCCGGGCCGCCGCGCTGGTCATGAAGTTCGCCGCCAAGGGCGGCAAGGCGCTCGGCCTGGCCGGCGACGGCGTCAAGGGAGCCACGCGAGGCCTGGACGGCGGCGGAGGCAAGACGATCGGGGGTGCGCTGCCCGGCAGGGGCGCAGGCGCCAACCGCCCGCCCGTCCCGAAGGACACCTCCCTGTCGATCGATGTACGCAAGTGCGTCACCGATCCGATCGACGTCGCCACCGGGGAGATGGTGCTCTCCCAGATCGACCTGGAGTTGGCCGATCCGCTCCCGCTGGTGCTGGAGCGAACGCACCTCTCGTCGTACCGGGCGGGCGGTTGGTTCGGACCGAGCTGGGCAGCCACCCTCGACCAGCGGCTCGAGTGGGATGCGCAGGGCGTCTGCTACTTCGCCCCCGACGGCACGATCCTGGTCTACCCGCCGGCTTTCCCCGGCGAGCCGGTCCTCCCCGTCGAGGGGCCGCGATGGCCACTGACGGTGCACTCCGACGGCACGGCCGTGGTGACCGACCCGGTGGCCGGTCGGTCGAGCCTGTTCCTGGTCTCCGGCGCGGTCGGCCGGGTCGCGGCGGTTGTCGACGGTGACGGCAACCGGCTGGAGGTGGTGCGGGACGAGCGACACGCGCCGGTCGCGCTGCGGCACGTGAACGGAGAGTGGATCGCCGTCAGCACCTCGGGCAACCGGGTCACCGCTCTGCACCGGACGGGTCCCGGCGGGCGGCCCACCGAGCTGATCGCCGAATACCGCTACGACGAGCAGGGCCGGCTCGTGGAGGTCCTCAACACCTCCGGCCAGCCGATGCGCTTCGGGTACGACGACGCAGGGCGCGTCACCGGCTGGCGCGACCGCAACGGCGTCGAGTACCGGTACACGTACGACGCCGCCGGGCGCTGCGTGCGTACCGAGGGTGCGGACGGGTTCCTGAACGGCACCCTCGCCTACGACCACGCCGAGCGGACCACGACGTACACCGACTCGCTCGGCAACGTCACCGTCTACCGGCTGGACGACCTGCGGCACGTGGCGAGCGAGACCGACCCGCTGGGCAACACCACCCGGTACGAGTGGGGCCGGTACAACCAGCTGCTGGCCCGGATCGACCCGCTGGGCCGGACCACCCGCTACGAGTACGACGCCGACGGCCAGTTGAGCACGGTGATCCGTCCGGACGGCACGGAGGCGCAGTTCACGAGCGGTGGCGACGCCATGGCCACGACGATCGCGGTGCGGGCCGGGGACCGGGTTCTCACCCGTGACTACGGCACCATGCCGGACCCGACCGTGGGGCAGGTCGGGGTGGCCGAGCCGTTCGACTACGACCGGCTGCGCGCGGACGACCTGGTCCGGGAGTCCGCACTCGCCGGCGGCCTGATCCACCGGATCGGCGCGCGCGGCCGCGTCGAACTGGTGCGCTACGACGACGAGGGCAACCCGGTCGAGCGGGTGGACGCGGCTGGCCAGGTCACCCGCACCGAGTACGGACCCTTCGACCTCGTGCTGGCCAGGGTGGACGCCGACGGCGCCCGGACCAGCTACGGGTACGACGCCGAGCTGCGGCTGATCCGCGTCACCGATCCCCGTGGCCTGGAGTGGCACTACACCTACGACGCGGCGGGCCGGCTGGTCGAGGAGATCGACTTCAACGGCCGGGTACGGCGGTACGACTACGACGCGGCCGGCCAGCTGATCCGGTCGACGAACGGGCTGGGTGAGGTCACCGAGTACGAGCATGATCTGCTCGGCAACGTGGTCGAGCGCCGAACCGTGTCCGGCACCACCCGGTACCGCTACGACGCGGTCGGCCGGCTGGTGGCGGCCGAGAACGCCGACGCCGAGCTGCTGATCGAGCGCGACGAGCGCGGGCGTGTGGTGGCGCACACCACGAACGGCCGTACCCTCTCCTTCCGTTACGACGACCGCACCGGCGCCCGGCACCGCCGCACCCCCAACGGATCGGAGAGCGTCTGGGCGTACGACCCGTTCGGCAACCTCGATTCGTTGGTCACCGCGGGGCGCACACTCGGCTTCCGGCACGACTGGCAGGGCCGGGAGCTGCGCCGCAGCCTCGACGGCCAGGTGGTGCTCGAGCAGACGTTCGGCACCGACCGGCAGCTCGCCGCACAGGTGCTGCCCGGCCTGCGGCAGCGCCGGTTCGACTACCGGGCCGATGGCCTGCTCGCCGGCATCGACGACGACGTGACGGGCCGGGTCGACTTCACACTGGACGGCGCGGGCCGGGTGCTCGCCGTCCGGGGCGCGGGCCGGGTTGAGGACTACCGGTACGACGCGACCGGCAACCTGACATCGGCCGGTGTGGCCGGCCTGCCGTACGCCGGGGAACTGCGCTACGACGGCAACCTGGTCACCGAGGCGGGCGGGGTCCGCTACCGGTACGACGCGCAGGGCCGGATGGTCAGCCGGACGCTGACGACCCGGCGGACGGGGACCGCACCTGGCACTTCGAGTGGGACGCCCACGACCGGCTCGTCGGGGTGTTGACCCCGAACGGCGACCGCTGGCGCTACCGCTACGACCCGCTCGGCCGCCGGATCGCCAAGCAGCGGTACGCGGGCGACGGCACGACCCCGGTCGAGCGGATGGACTTCGTCTGGGACGGGTCGCTGCTGGTCGAGCAGGTGCACACGGACGAGCAGGGCCGTACCCGGGTGACCACCTGGGAGTACCACCCGGACGAGCAGCGTCCGGTGGCCCAGACCGTCCGGGACGAGCGTGACCAGATCGAAGAGCGCTTCTACGCGATCGTCACCGACCTGGTCGGCACGCCCACAGACCTGGTCGACGCGGGCGGGAATCTTGCCTGGCGGAACGACGCCACCCTGTGGGGTGCGTCGACGGCCGACGGTGCCGACCCGGGCGTGATCCCGCTGCGGTTCCCCGGGCAGTACCTGGACCCGGAGACCGGGCTGCACTACAACGTCTACCGCTACTACGACCCGATCAGTGCCCGGTACGTCAGCCAGGACCCGCTCGGCCTCGCGCCGGCACCGGATCCGGCCGGCTACGTACCCAACCCGTACGCGGCGGCCGACCCGCTCGGCCTGGCCTGCACCGCCGGCTCGTCGAGCAAGACCCCGGGTTCGCCCGGTGGCGGCACGGACGCCGGGCACCTGCCGGACACCAGCTCTGCTCCGCCCAGCCCGCGTGGCCCGCAGCCGAACACGCCGTCGACGTCCGACGTGGCGGGGCCGAGCAACGCCGATCCCCTGGCCAAGGTGACGCCGCAGCCCGTGCTCCCGGGCCCGAACAAGCCCGACGTCACGTTCCACGGCTCCACCGTCGGACCGTACGACATCGACAAGGACGGGAAGCTGATCGGCATCTTCGCCAACGGGTTGAAGTCCGACGCGATGCGGTTCGACAAGGTACCGCACTACAACCTCGGGAAACACCAGCACAAGCCCACGGGCAGTGGCTTCGTCTCCACCACCGGAAATCCGGATGTCGCCCTGCAGTTCGTGCGGCCCACGTACACGGACACCGGCGGGAAGATCCTCCGGCCAGGCCCAGACAAGGGCTGGTTCGGCGGTCCACCCGACAAGTACGAGAAGCATGACGGCTGGATCTACGCGGTCGACGCGAAGAACACGCCGATGGTCCACGCACCGTCACAGAACTACGAAGGCCTGAATCACATGAAGTACCAGGATGAGTGGGCTGCCATCGACCAGATCCCGCCGGACAAGATCCTCGGCGCGTATCGCGTCAATCACCACTACAACCCCGTCGGCACGCAGAAGGACGGCCTGAACAGCGTCCGGATCGACCATCACCCCGACGAGGGCTTCTCGATGAACCACTTCGTCAAGAACTACGGCTACACCGACCCGCACGCATCCGGTTCCGGCGCGGCGAGCGGTTCCGGCGCGGCGAGCTGACGGCGGGAGCAGGCGATGAGCGAGCAGGACCGAATTCAGGGCGAGGAGATGAGTGCAGTGGTGACAGCAGGACCACCCCCGATGGTGACCGACGAGATGCGTCGGCAGGCGAAGCAGGCCCCGGACACCTGGATCTACGCGGTCGACCCGGCGTTCGAGGGCGCCGGCGACGTGCCTGGCTGGGCGGTGATCGGCGCGTTCCGGGTGGACGAGCGGGGTGAGATCAGCGACGAGTTCCAGCGGAATCCCAACTACCAACCGACACCTGTCGCGCTCGGCTTCCCGGCCCCGGCCAATGAGGTGGAGAACGCGTTGCAGTTGGCCGTCACCGGCCTGGGCGGCGACGAGAAGGTCCGCGTGGCCCTGCTGACCGCGACCGTCTTCGTGCCGTACGTGCCCGGGGTGGGTATCGCCGACCTGGATGCGGGCCTGGACCGGCCGGTGGTGCACGCGTTCACCTCGGAGCAGTACCTGCCCGATCCGGCCGACTGGCCGTACTGGGAGCGACGCGCCGTCCGGGACCTCATCGAACCGATCGGTGACCGGTACCTGGTGCTCAACCCGGGGAGTTCGCTCGAGCTGCGGCTGCCCGCCTCCGATCTCCGCTGACCGACCGCCGTACCGACCGGAGCCACGACGACAGTGAATGAGGTAGTCATGCGCACGCCGCTTCCCGCCGCTACATGCCGGTCGCCCAGGGCGACGCGAGGTGGGTTGCTCGCCATCGCGGCCGCGCTGCTGTTCCTGCTGCTGCCGCTGAGCCCGGGCACGGCGAGCGCGGTGGAGCCGTCGGTGCCGTACTGGGTGGTGCCGGGCGAACCCGGCACGGAGAGCGATCTGACCCTGGCCGGGGTCGCCGACCGGGTGCTCGGCGAAGCCCGGCGCGCGCCGGAACTCTTCGAGCTCAACAAGGGACGGATGCAGCCCGACGGTCTCGCGTTGACCGATCCGGGGCAGCCGATCATGGCCGGTTGGGTCTTCATCCTTCCCGAGGGCGCGGTCTCCGGCGAGATCCGGATCGGCACGCCGCCGACGGTCACGCCGACAGCGGGCCAGCAACCCGCCGGCCAGCAGCCGGTTGCGCCGCCGGGGGGCGGTCAGCCCCAGCCGGCCGCCCCGGCAGCAGCGCAGCCGGCCGCACCGGTGGATAACGGCGAAACCCTGATCCTCGGTCTCCGACCGGTCACCGCGGGGCTGCTCGGCGTGGGCGCGGTGCTGGTGCTGGCCGTCGTCGTACTGGTGCCGATCCTGCTGGGACGGCGCCGGCGCACGGCCGGTCCGCCCGCCCGGCGCCGCGCCGGGCTCCCGGGCGGTCCTGGACCGCGCGTTGCGGCAACTCGCCCTGCAGGCCAGCCAGGCCCAGGTGTACGCGGCCCTGATCGGCCCGGACCGGGTCTCGCTGCGACTGGCACCGGCGCTGCCGGAGGCCCCACCTCCGTGGCAGGCGCGGCAGCAGGGTGCGATCTGGGAGGCACCGACCTGGCAGCTCGACCAGAACCCGGACGACACCGCTGGTCTGCCGCTGCTCGCCACCGTAGGAACGGTCGGGGGCGAGTTGACCGTCGTCAACCTCGGGCGTGCGCCGGGCATCGTCGCGCTCACCGGGGACCCCGCAGCCTCGATGCGCGTCGCGGGCGCCTTCCTCGACGAGATCGGCCGTCATTCCGCAGCAGCCTCCGTGACGATCAGCCTCGTCGGCACGGCGCCTCCTCCGTGGCCGGTTCCGGAGCGGGTCCGGGTCGTCACCGACGCGCGGAACATCCTGGTGCAGGCCGGCGACGGCGGCGCTCACCAGTCCGAGACGCTGCGCGACCACCTGGTGGTGGTCACCACCCCGATCCCGCCGGCTGAGCTGGAGCGCCTCGGCGCGCTGGCGGCGGTGTCGGACGGGACGGCGGCGGTACTGGTCGTCGGCGACGCGCCGAACGCCGCCTGGCGGTTCGAGGCCGAGGCCGACGGGTCTCTCGACGTCGGGGTGCTCGGGTTGCACCTCGATCGTCCGACACCGCGCGGTCGGCTCGTCCCGGGTCGTGGCTGACCGGCTCTCTCCTGTCCGAACCTGTCGATCGATTGGTGTGGCGATGAAGGCACTCATTCCCCGTACGCTGCTCGGCTCCCTGGCGCTGTCCGTGGCGCTGCTCGCGACCGGGTGCACGACCACGGTGACCGATCCGGTCGCCATGCCCCAGCCGGACTCGGCCGGCAGCACCCAGCGGCCGGAGACCGGTGCCGCCCAGCAGCCGGAGACCGGTGCCGTGCAGCAGCCAACGGGGGACAGCCCGCAGAACGGTCTGGGGCAGCGCAGCCCCGACAACGGTTACTGGCCGGCGTCGGTGCAGCTCGGAGACAACCCGGAACTCGGCCCGATCGTGCTCGACGGGCAGGGCTTCACCCTCTACCGGTTCGACAAGGACAGCTCTTCGCCGTCCCAGTCGAACTGCACGGAAGGTTGCCTCATGGAGTGGCTGCCGGTGCTGGTCAGCGAAAAGATCAAGTTCGAGAACCTCGACCCCGCCAAACTGGGCGCGATGGCCCGTCCCGACGGCACCCAGCAGGTGACCGTGGGCGGCTGGCCGGTCTACCGCTACGCCGACGACAAGGTGCCCGGGCAGATTTCCGGGCAGGGCGCCGACGGGCTCTGGTTCGTGGTGGCCCCGGACGGCGCCAAGGCCGCCGCGCCGGGCGACCAAGGTATTTGACGGCGCAACAACGTGAGCAGAAATACACATTCGTCTGCGATCTCCCGTAAACGGGAACGCGACAGGCATCCTGATGCCCTGTGGGCACCGGTGGGAGCCGGCGTCGTGGGGCCAACAGAGGGTGGTACGTATGGCGGGTTTGAGGCCCGTTCGTCGTCAGGCAGTAGCAGACGAGGCCTTGGTCCGATCCCTCTACGAGGAGCACGGACGCGCGATGCTCGCGTACGCGACGCAGCTGACCCGGGATCGCGCGGCCGCCGAGGACGTGGTCCAGGAGGCGCTGGTACGAGCGTGGCGTCACCCGGACAGCCTGGTCAACGGCAAGGGCTCCGTACGGGGGTGGCTGCTGACCGTGGTGCGCAACATCGTCACTGACACGGTGCGCGCCCGCAGGGCGCGACCGACCGAGGTCGCGGAGAGCCCCACAGACGTCGCGACCGAGCGTGACCACGCCGACCAGGTGGTCAACTCGATGGTGGTGATGGACGCCCTCAACCGCCTCTCGCGCGAGCACCGTGAGGTGCTTGAACAGGTATACCTACTCGGGAGTACAGTCGCGGAAGCCGCAAAGGCGCTGGGTATCCCGCCGGGCACGGTCAAGTCACGCTCCTACTACGCACTCCGGGCGCTGCGCGACATCGCGGGACGCCCCGCCGGGGTGGAACGGTCTGCCTCATGAAATCCGACAGCTCGATGCCAGCCAATGACCACACGGACATTGGCGGCTACCTGATGGGCGAGCTCGACGATGAGCAGATCCGGCAGGTAGAGGAACACCTGGCGGGCTGCGCGGATTGCCGGACAGAGGTCGAGTCGTTGCAGGAATGGACGACGGCGCTGCGGGCAGTGCCGGACGCGATGCTGCTCGACGGGCCGCCGGAGGGCGGGGACCTGCTGTTGCAACGCACCCTGCGCCAGGTCCGGAGTGAATCGTCCGGGCGGCGCCAGCGCCGAGGCGTGGCGCTGAGCGCCGCCGCGGCAGTGGTCCTGGCCGCCGCAGTCTCCGGCGGCGTCGTTCTCGGCCGCACGACCAGCGAGGCTCCGGACGTCGAGGCTCAGCCCGGGCCGTCCGCCTCGGTGTCCTCTGCCGACCCGGCGACCCGGTACGCCAGCGCGTCCGACCCGGGCACCGGCGCCCGGCTGACCGTCGCGATGACGCCGGCAGAGGGCTGGGTGCGGATCAACGCCGCCGTCTCCGGGATCCCCCAGGGGGCGCGCTGCCACCTGCTCGTCGTCGGCAAGGACGGCAGCACCGTGCTGACCGGCAGCTGGCTGGTGTCCAGCAAGGGGGCGGCCGACGGCACCACGCTCGACGGCAGCGCCCTGATCGACCCCGCCCAGGTCGACAGCGTGCGGGTGGAGACCACCGACGGCAAGCCGTACGCCAGCGTGAAGCTGTAGCCGGACGGGCCGCCCCGACGGACGACTCGGCCGGGAGGACCCGCCGACGCAGGCGTCCTACCGGTACTTCTCCAGGCACGGCGCGATCTCACCGGCGGAGAAGCCGTCGCGGAACGCCTCGACCCGGGCGAACCCGGAGGGGATACCGCCGCCGTTGACGTCCGCGGCGATCAGGCTCCGCGGTGCGAGCATCTCGGCCACCGCCTCGTCCAGGTCGCCCGGGGAGAGCTGCAGGACCGCGCCCCGGCCCGCCACGATCGTCGCCGCCCAGACCCCGGTCATGCACGCCGTGCGCTGTGCCGTGGCCAGCCCGGTGAGCGGATAGCCCTCCGCCTGCTGCCGCGCGAGCGCGTAGCGGGAGGCGACCTCGGCGAATGCGGCGAAGTCCCCCATGCCACCCTCACCCCGCTCCGGGGCGGTACCGAGGCGACCCAGCTCGGCCAGGTCCAGCCCGACGGTGTTGGTGGCCGGGCAGTAGGAGGCGGGCGTCGTCACGGCCACCTCGGGGCACGGCGACAGGGCCTGCCTGATCGCCGGCCACCGGGCACCCGACCGGTCGAACACGGCCCGCAGCGTCTCCTGCATGGCGAGCAGCGAGTCCGGGTCGTCCACCGGCAGGTTGCCGGTCACCTCGTCGGTCGGCGGCGACTGGCCACTGGCCGGCTGGGTGATCCGTCGCCGTACCTCGGTGTCGTCGATGCGGGCGCACCGTTCGGGGCCGTCGCCGAAGCCGAACTGGAACGCCGAGACCCGGTCGAAGGCGTTGCCGTGTGCCCCCTCGGCGTCGAATCCGGTGCCGGCGCCGTCGCGGATGAAGAACAGCGTGGCGAGGATCTGGTTGAGGCCGGGCCCGGTGGACAGTTGGAAGTGCGGGGCGTTGCCCTCGGCCACCCACCGGAAGAAGCTCCCCGCGTAGCAGTCGGCCTGCTGTTCCTTGACGATGGAACTGGTCTGCCCGTCGACCGAGCCGAGCTGGAACTGCACGGCGTGCCCCACCTCGTGCGCGAGGACGGCCACCACCGCCATCGGCCCGAACGAGTCGTTGAGCGTGGGAAGCAGTTGTCCCCGGTCCCAGGCGACCGAGTCGTCCGGCGCGCAGTAGAAGGCGTTCACCGCGCCGGCGGTGCCGGTGTTGCAGACGGTGACCTCGGGGCCCGTGGAGTCGTAGGAGATGAGCCGGGTGACGGGGTCGAACCGGCGATCGAAGGCGGCGGGCAGCTCGTCCGCCCAGTACTTCTGTACGTCGTCGACGGCGTTGCGGGCGAGCCGGTCCAGCTCGCCGCCGTCGCTACCCTCGGCGACCAGGCGTGTGTCGGGTTCCCCGGGCCGGGGACCGCTCTCCCCCGTGGTGATGTCCAGGCCGGCGACCTTGGTGGCGCTCCAGCGTTCGGCGGCACCGGTCCCGTCCACGGTCCGGGTGCAGCCGACGAGAAGGGCCGCCACGGCGAGGGCCACCCCGCCGAGAGCCGTCGCCCGTCCGCCGCGCACCGCCCGCTTGTTGCGAAACGTCATCTTCCAGCACCTTCTTGACGTCGCGGCACAGTCAGGCGCCGCTGTTGAGGGGAGGCCGGCCGGAGCACGTCGGGCCACCGGCGCGGCGGACACGAAAACGGGTGTGCCGGCCCGGCGAAGAGCCGGACCGGCACACCCGCTGGGTGAGGTCGGACGGTCAGCTGAAGCGGACCGAGGCGACGGCGTTGTCGAAGCCGATGGTCGCCAGGTCGGTGACGTCACCGTTGATGACCTGCGACTTGCCGGTGCAGTTCGGGCCCGTCCAGATCTTCAGCGAGCCGGGCGCCGCGACGGAGGAGGCGACGCCGGGACGCGCCAGGTTCTGGCACTCGTTCTTGCCGGCGGCCCCCTGGGAGGCGCCGTTGTCGCTGAAGTTGGCGTCGTCGAAGAAGACGGCGCTGGTGGCGGGCGGGGCGGTCGCGTCACCGTTGTCCGGGGTGGCCTGACCGCCGTCGTTGACGCCAGCCTTGCCGCCGTTCGGAGTCACGCCGAACCAGGTGCCCCCGACGCCCTGGCCGAGGGTGTCACCGCGCTTGGTGTCCTTGGCGAACCGGTACACCGGCCAGCCGTTGATGGTGACCTGGCGGGTGCCGTCGGCACGGCGGACCGTACCGACCGCAGACTTCTTGATCCCCGCGATGAAGATCTTGCCGCCCGGCGTGACCGTCACGGGCGGCCAGGTCGTCGCGCAGTCCCCGTTGCAGTTCGAGGTGGGCGGGTTGTTGCTGTCCTTGTCGAAGCGGTACAGGGTCAGCCCCGCACCGTTGACCACCACCGGGTCGAGGTCCCCGGCCTTGCTCGCGGTCAGCTGGACCCATTTCTGCGCCGCCTGGAGGGCCGCCCCGGTCGCGACGCCGCCGTTCGGCACGGCCCAGTCGCCCATGCCCGGGGCGGAGTTGTTGGACTTGGCGGTGCCGGGGAGCAGCGACAGGTCCCCGCCGGTCCCGTTGACGGGGGCGGCGACCTGGCTGCTGGCCGCAGGGGAGGCCTGGGCCGGTGCCGGCGCCTCCGGGGTCGAACTGCACGCGGTCAGCGCCGCGAGGCCGGCTGCCATCACGGCGACGAAGGGCACCAGGTGCTTGCGCATCATGTGGAATCTCCAGGTTCTACCCGGCTCCAGTACCTCCGGAAGCCGTTCGGCATCCACACGGAGCCCGCCCGAAAACGGTTCAGTCCACTCTCGACCGGTGAGCCAATCGGTATGCGGAAGCCCAGCCGGCGCCGACGTAACGGCGTTTACGATCTTGGCGCTCCAACAGAGGGACGCCGATGATCCCGAGGATCGGGCCGCCAACCCGGTCTTTCCCTCCAACGCGAGGAACTGATGTCCGTCAAACCCCGCTCCACTCGCCAGCACCTACTCCGTAATGGCCTCGCGGTCGGCGCGCTCGCCGCGCTCGGCACCGGCCTGCTGCCCGCCGCCCCGGCCGGCGCCGCCCTCGCCCGGGCCGATCTCGTGGTCACCACCTCCGTTGACCCCGTCGAAGTGCCAGCCAGCGGTGGCTCAGCAACCCTCACCCTGGACCTGCGCAACTCCGGCACGAAGGCTAGCCGGGACGTGACCGTGGCGTTCACGCTGCCGGCCGGCGCCTGGTTCTTCACCGACGGGTTCGTGATCCCCCCGAGCTGGCACTGTGACCTTCTGGGCACCGCGACCTGCACCCACGCCCCGCTGGCCGCCGGGGAGGTCGCCGACGCGCTGAACATCCCGTTCGGGCTCCCGGCCGGTACCGCTGGCGACACGCTGACCGTCAGCGCCACAGTCTCGGCCGGTGCCGAGTCGTCGCTCGCCAACAACACCGGCCAGGCAACCGTGCGCTACATCCCCAGCACCATGGATCTCGAGTTCGTGCCCGCCGCCACCAGCCAGCAGTTGCTCCCGAACGAGTATGTGAATGTTTCCGCGTCGGTCCGGAACACCGGGAACTCGCCCTCGGGCGAAGTGATCGTCACCATCCCGGTACCGGCCGGGATGCAGGGCTTCGAGACATCGAGCGAGGGGTGGGACTGCACGTTCGGCGACGGTGTGGCCGACGGCCAGACCGGCTCGCGGTGCCTGCACCGCCCGCTGCGGCCGGGCGAGACCAGCGAGCAGCTGTACTACGGCGGAATGCTCACCGCCACCAACGCCGGCGACGTCGTGACGATGGAGGCGACCGCGGCGACGACGTCGCCGGAGACGACCCTGGAGAACAACACGGCGCGGCACACCGTCACGGTCGAGCAGGGGGCAATCATCCGCGGCACGGTCTGGGTGGACGGCAACAACAACCGCGTATGGGACTCGTGCGAGGTGGGCGCCCCGGTCGGCTCCGACGGGATCTCCCGCATCGACGTGGTGACGGCCCCCGGCCAGTCCGGCTCCGGCGGGCTGACCACCATCAACCCCGACGGCACCTTCACCGCGTACGTCCGCTCGGGCACCTACCGCGTGCAGTTCCACGTGCACGACCCGCACGACTTCATCGACTCGGCCGACTCGGATCTGATCTACTACTGGAACGAGACCGGTGGCGCCAACTACGGCCACACCGACTGGGTCACCGTAGCTACGGGTGACGAGGTGACGCTGGACGCCGGCGTGAGGTCACGCTGGATCGAGACCTGCTAACACTCCTCGGCGTCATGCTGGCAACACCCGGGCGGTCCGGCCTTCGTGGCCGGGCCGCCCGATCTCGCCATGGGCTGTAGGGGTCAGCGAGCAGCTACCTATCAAACTCGGCTCTCCTGTGGCGCCAAGCCCAGAGCCTCAGTTTGGAAAGACGAAGATCATCGCCCCGAGAAGTCGGGAACGCCAGCTTGTGGCGCGAGAGTGTTCACAACTCAAGCCCGCTCATGCCGCCCCCTCGGAACGCCGAGTACTGGCACGTGGCTGGCATGCTGATCCTCCCGCCTAAAACCCCTAACCTCCTGATCCGTAGGCGTCCCTTGTGCACAAATGCCCCGAACTGCGGAGACACAAGATCGAAAGCTGGGAAACCCACCGAGGTTAGAACGTCTGCGAACCCCAGCCGAGCGGCTGAGGAGATCCCGGCTGCACGCCTGGAGACCGGGTGATCGCGATGTCTGCGCAGATCGCCACCGGTCGCGGCACTTGGGCAGAGCTGGTCACGCTGCCCGCGCATCTGCTCGCACCAGCGCCCGCGACGGTGAGCCTGGTCGAGACCGCGACGCTCGCGCTAGCGGGCTCACCGCCTGGCAGGCGCTCGACGCCCTCGGCCCGGCCCCGGGACAGCGGCTGCTGATCACCGGCACCGCCGAAGCTTGGCGGGCTGGCCGTTCAGCTTGCCCGCCGGAATCACGATAGATGCGCTGGTGTCACGGCCCAACCACCTCCCCGCGGCTCGCGAGCTGGGCGCCGACCGGGTGGTCTGCGACCCCGGCAGATCTGCCGATGGCCACCTACCCAGCGGTGTTCGACACCGCCGGAGTCGACATCTCCCACGCCACAACCAGCGGTGGCCGCCACTGTCGATCTCCGACGACCCGCTGCCCGACATCCCCGGCGCGGCCCGAAGCTCGCGCACAGTCTCGCTTGAGGGCTCGGCCCGGGATCGCAATGGGCATGGCCCGACCACCCGGTCAGGCTGGAGTTTTTCGGGCGCTGTGCCGTTTGGCGAGCCACAACGTCGACAGGCCGGCGGCGAGGAAGAGCGCGGCTAGCGCCGCCCAGCCGGCTCGGCCGTGCTCAATGGCGGTCGCGGTTACGACCAACGGCGCGAGCATCGTGCCCACGGCCATTCCCATCTGGCTCACCCCTTGGTACGCGCCTGCATTGGTGGGGTCGGCCAGTTCGAAGGCGAGCGTCCATCTGCCGGCCTCGGACTGGATCTCGGCCAAGCTATGCGCGATCGTCGCGAGTGTCAGTACAGTTACGGCCACCACGACCGAGCGTTCGGTGGCCGCCGCGTAGAGCCCGCAGGCCACGGCGAGCAGGACGCCGCCTCGGGCTGTTGCGCGCCCGGCCGCGCGTATTGTTTTCGCGCCGCGGGCCGCCCAGACCTGCAACAGCGACACTATGGCCGCGTCCAGGGTTAGCAGCACCGCGACGGTAACTGCCGGAGCGTTCGTCCAGCCGGATATCCACAACGGCACGCCCACCGTCAGCATGCCGAACTGCATTGTCGTGACGGCGTAGAGCCCGGTGGCGACGAGGTAGGTCCGGTCACGCAGCGGCGACCGCCGGACCTGCCGGGCCGGCCCGGACGAGGGCGCTACCACCGCTCGGGGCACGCGGCGCAGCGGAACGACGGAGACGACCTGCAGCACGCCGGTCGCGGCCATCGCCGTGAGATAGGCCGGTCGGGTACCGACGGCCAGCGCGACGGCGGCCAGCCCGGTGCCAACGCCGATGAAGGCGTTGGTGACGGCCCGCAGCCGGGCACGCACCTCGATCCGCTCGGACCCGGTGAACGACTCGGCGATCGTCGTGGCCAGCGCCGTGCGCTGCATGGACGACAGGCTTACGGCAACGCACGCGACGACGACGAACGCGACCGGTGTGCGCACCACGAGGTAGCCGCCCAACGCCACCCCCTGTCCGGCGGCGGTGGCCATTAGTACCGAGCGCGCACCGACGAGCCGGGCGAGGTAGCCCGCCCCGAGCGCCGCACCGACGGCGACTGCACCGGCGACGGTGAGGGCGACTCCCACGGTGGTCGCGGTGAACCCGGCGACGCGGGTGAAGAACAGGACGCTGACGCTGAAAAAGACCGCGCGGGACAGCGAGGAAGAGATGGTGGCCCAGGTCAAGGCCCGCGCGACCGGATCGTCCGGACGCAGGTAGCGCTGGAGCCACCCGGACAGGGCAGCAGCGGGGCGGTTTGCGACGAACAGCACGCCACAGTTGTTCCAGGATCCTGAGGTTCCGTACCAACGATGTAGCGTATTGCTTCATGGTTCGGTACCAGCTGATCGGCATGGACCTGGCGGACGTGCGATTCGCGGTGTCACCACTCAACGAGCTCGTGCGGTCGCTGCGCGCCGTGCGCGATCCGGGCCGCTTCCCGTTGCACCTGCGTTGGCTGCACGGTCTCGACGAGGCGCTGGGCAAGCTCGATTCGGCGCTGCTGCTCGCGCTGACCAACGCGCGGCTCTGGACGCCGGACTTCCTCAACCCCCGCCCCTACTCACCGCTGACTCGCTTCGACGACGAGCTGGCGCGCATCGCCGCCACCGACCCGGTCACCGTCCAGCGCGACCTACGGCTGGTCCACGGCGGCGCACCCCTACCCGCTCCCCTGCGCGGCAGGCCGGCGCCGGCGCTCGCCCGGATCGTCGACGCGCTGGCCGAATATTGGCAACGCTGCTTCGAGCCCCACTGGCCGCGCATGCGCGCATTACTAGAAGGTGATGTCACGTTTCGCGGCCGGCAAATCGCCCAGCACGGCCTGGCGGCCATGTTCGCCGGCCTGGCTAGCACAGTCCGGCTCGTCGACAACGTCGTCGAGGTCCAGCTCCACTCGAAGCTCAACTACACCACCCCCACCACTGGCGGCTTGACCCTCGTGCCCACGCTGTGGGCCACGACCGCGTCGACCCCCATCTCGCCCGACGAGCCCCCGATGATCCTCTACAAAGCACGCGGTGTGGCGACGTTGTGGGAACCGCAGCCGCTACCGTCCCCGGACGCGCTGTCCGCGCTGTTGGGCGCCACGCGAGCCGGCCTGCTCATCCACCTCTACACCCCCACGTCGTCGACCGAGCTCGCCGCCCGCTTGGGCGTCACCACGACCGCGGTAAACCAACACCTGCGCGCTCTGCACGTCGGTGGCCTCCTGGTCAGCGCAAGACACGGCCGCTCGGTCCTCTACCGCCGCTCCGACCTCGGCGACGCCCTTGCCGCCGCTCAGCCCCCGTCGCCGACATAACCGATCACCGCAATCGCCAACATCCGAGATGGATCCGCCTGCGCGGAGCTCCACAGAGAGTGGCTGCTCTAGGAAAGCCAACAATCGAGGGCTGCTCGCCGGCATCAAACGGCTGGAACGACACCCCTCGGTCCTCGGCTGGACCCGGCGAGCGGTACCAGCAGATCGCGATTCTGGCCCTCGGCGAACTGACGCTGATGGCAACGCTGAAATTCGCCAGCGCGGTGCACACCCCCGCCCGGGCCGCCGCCTTCCTCACCGCGATCGCCACCGCGCTGCTGTTCTGGCAGATCTACGTGCGGCAGAGCAACACGCTCGTCGACCGGTCGGCGCACCAGAGTCCGCGCCAGGCCGTGCGCATCGCGCCGTACGTCTATGCCGTTGTGGTGACCGGGGTCATCGCCACGTCAGCCGGGGTGGACCTCGTCCTCGAGGAACCCCGCGGTACCACGCCCGCGAGCTGGCTCGTCCTCATCGTCGGCGGGCCGGCTCTGTTCGTGCTCGGACGGATGGGTTCCGAGTACGTGCTCCTCGGCCAGCTCCTGCGGTCGCGGCTGGTCTGGCTGGCGCTGCTGATCGGCGCCACCCCCGCGTTGACCATGCTGGGACCGATCCTCGTCGTGGCCGTCACCGCGGGCGTCCTGTTCGGTATCACGCTCAGCGACGCATGGCGTCTCCGACAGGGAGCCTCGGTGGGGTAGCCACCCGAGCTCGAGGTGCGGGGACGACGGTTCAGGTGCCCCCGCGGTGACCGCGACGGGTTGCAGTTACCCGGCCGGCGGGCCGAGGAGTGCGGGCGTTCTTGGTCGGGCAGACGGACACCGCGAGGTCTCCGGCATTTCAGGTTCCTCATGGTCGATGAACCCGCTACCGGAGACCTCGCGGCCTGGACGTCAGACAGCTCAGCCGATGGGCTCGGCCACGATGAGCTGGAACTTCTTGAAGGTCAGCTGCACGGTGTTGCGCTGGGCATCGACGGTGCCGAGGGAGACGCCGTTGAACGGGTCGGTCAGGCGGTACCTGCCCCGGCCCAGACCACGCAGCTCGACCGTCCCGTTCCATTGGTCGGCGTAGAAGGCGTAGTGCAGGGCCTTGTCCTTGGTGACGACATGCGCCTCGGGCTTGTCGAAACCGATGTCATACAGCTCGCCCCGGTACTCGCCGGTGGGCAGCATGTTGCGCTTGTACAGGTTCACCCACTTGCGCCAGAGCGCATCCTTCTCCGCGGTGAGCAGCGTGTCGTTGTCCGGGCCCTCCGGGTAGGTGAACTTGGTCGACAGGACGGCTCCCACCCCGTAGCTGGACGCGAAGTCGTCGCCGCCGTCGCTCAGTTCGACGTGGTCGCCGGCGTAACTGGCGCCGTGACCCATCATCGCCTTCATCGTCTTGCCCTTGGTCCGGACCTGGTACGACGACTCCGGGTCCGAGCCCGGGTACTGGTCGATGTAGGGCAGGTTGTGGAACGCGAAGGCGGTGCCGCAGGGGCAGAGCTCGATGACCGCGTTGCGGTTCGCCTCGCGCGCGGCCTCGTGCACCGCCTTCCAGAACTGCGCCAGGCCCTCGGTCGACTCCTCCGGGCGGGCGTGCTTGTGCGCGGGGTTGTAGCAGGGGGTGACGGCGTTGAGGTGCTGCCCGTCGATCTTGAGTCCCTCGTAGCCCCACTCACCGATGAACTTCTTCACCTGCCCGACGAAGTAGTCCACCGTCGGCTGGTAGGCCGGGCACAGTGTGTAGGCGTCCCACCAGCTGACTTCCTGCATCTTGCCGTCGCGGTCCAGCAGGAGCATGTCGGGGCGGTTCTTGAACAGGTTGCTCTCGGGATCCGCCGCCAGCGGGGCCCACCACAGACGCGGCCGCAGACCGGCGTCCCGGATCTGCTTGGTGAAGGCCTGCATGTCGGCCTCGCCGCGCGGGAACTTCTGCGGGTTGAGGTCCCAGTCGCCCTCGTTGGTCTGCCAGCCGTCGTCGAGTACCGCCCACTTGAGGCCGATCTCACGCGCCTTGGGAAGCGTCCCGATGACCTGCTCCACGGTGAAGTCGCGCTCGTAACCCCAGGCGCACCAGATCGGGTCGAAGGCCGAGGCCGGCGCCTTGTGGGCGCGCTGGCCGATATCACTCATGTAGTCGCGGTAGCGCTGGAGCGGCGCGAAGTGGTCGCCCGGGTGCGCCGTCAGGAAGGTGGTGTCGGTGGTCAGCTCCTGGCCCGGCTTCAGGGTGCGGGCGACGTCGCCTTCGACGGCGATGCTCGCCCCGTTGGCCGTCTTGCGGACCGGCAGACGCAGGATCCTCGCCACGGGTTCGACGTGTCCGACGGAGATGCCGGCGCCCGAACGCCAGACGGACGCCATCGGCGTGCCGCCGCCGTAGTCGGAGGCGTCCATGCCGAGCGAGTTCTTCTGGTTGAACCCGTCCGTCACCGGCTGCACCCAGTCGCGACGGTTCTCATAGGTCGTACCCGAGAAGGTGTAGAAGCCGCCGGGCTTCTCCAGGAGCTCGTGCGCCCCGCTGCGCCACCCGGTGACCTTCAGCGCGGCACCGGAGATGTTGGTGTAGGTCACCTTCATCACGATCATGCCGGCCAGGTGCTGGAAGGAGGTGAGCTCCACGGTCTTCCGCACGCCGGTCGTGGAGTCGCCGCGGACGGTCGCCTGGACGCCCGCACCGTGCCGGGGATGCGTGATCTTGCGGGTCTCGTGACCCCGGTAGGTGAAGTCGCCGACCGTGGTACCGCCCAGTAGCAGGGTTTCGCTGGCGTCGAAGCGGGTGACGTTGACGCCCTTCAGGGCCACCCGACTGTGCAGTTTGTCGTCGAACTCCACCGTGATGGAGGTGTCGCCGACCCCGACGACATCGGGACCACGGTTCGGTGCGGCGGCTGCGGGTGCGGCACCCACGGCCGCGGTCACCGCGGGGACGGCAGCCAGGCCGGCGCCACCCAGTGCCACCTTCAGTACGGTCCGCCGATTGATGTCGGCCATCTCAAACTCCTTCGGGCTCGTGGCGCGGCTCTGACGACCAGGCCGCGCCGTGTGCTCGTCGATGTGGATCAGCAAGATCGAGCCACCTTGAACGTGCCGGTACGTTCTGCGGACTCGAGGACAAGGTCACGAAGATCCGACGGCCGCATGCCCGGGTAGCCGTCGAGCTGGTCGACCTGGTTCGACGTCGCATCCGACAGCGGCGGAGCGCCATCGTGGAAGGACTGCGCCACCGCCGCCTCCGTCACCAGCGGATGCACAGCAGCCCAAGGGGGATACCAACCGAACCGGGACGTTGGCGCCGACAAGATCGAGCAGAAGCTCCGGATAGAGCACCCCCCGTTCACGTCGGGCTGGTCTGCTCGACGAACGTAAGTGGTATGCTGTTGGCCTGTCAATGGTCGGTTCCCGGTAATTTCTGGTCGGCCGCCACACCTTCGTTGAGGCGGGGGCTCGCCCACGGGCGCCTGGCTCGGCGATCGATCGAACCGGTATGGTTGGCTGGTTATGAATGTTGCGAGGACGCGGATGCCCCGTGCCCTGTTCGCCGACGACGCGCTTCCTCTCTACGAGCGCACCGCCGCGCAGCTGCTCGCCGACCTGCGCGCCACCGCCGCCCACGTCGGCGACCGACTGCCCTCCGAGCGGACGTTGGCGACTCGGTACACGGTCTCGCGCGTGACGCTGCGAGCCGCCCTCGCCGAGCTGGAATCGCGAGGCATCGTGCGACCGGCGTCGTCGCGCGGATGGTTCGTCGCCAACCTGGACCAGCCCTCTGACCCGGCGGTGGCGTCCACTCCGGCAGTCCCTCAGGTGCAGGGCCTCGCCGACTTCGCCCGCGTCAACGGTCTGACGCCGAGCAGCCGGGTTCTGTCCGCCACGGTCCGTCCGGCAACGGTGTCCGAGGCCGAAGACCTGCGCATCGCTCCCGGCGCCGACCTCTTCGAGCTCCACCGACTGCGCTTCCTCGACGACCTGCTGGTCGCACTGGAGCACAACCGGCTCCCGTTGGCGGCCTGCCCGGCTCTGGCCGAGACCGACTTCAATACCGCCTCGCTCTACGCCACTCTGCGCGGGGCCGAGCCGCCACAGCTGCCGCGCGTCGCCGACTACTCGTGCGAAGCCCGCCACCCGACGCCACGAGAAATCGACCTGTTCGGGATCAGCGACACCATGCCGATGCTGGTCGCGACCACGCTGACCTTCAACCAGGCAGACCGCCCGATCGAGCTGACGGTCCAGGTCTACCGGGGGGACCGCTACCGCTTTCGCGCCTCCATCACCAATCGGCCGTGATCAGCATTCTCCTCGGCACCATCGTGACCGGCGTCAGGCGGTCGCCGGTTGACCATGCCCCTGCACCGAAGCCTCGCTCCCGACCACAGCCCTGAGCTGGCCGGCGGTCTCGCGACCGCACGTCGGTCACCCGCGCGAGCCCGCGTCGCATCGGGCAACGAGGACCGTCCCGCAACCGCCATCTCGTCGATCGACTGTCCGCTCTCCACGGTGTACCGGGCGCTTCCGAGCCACCCAGCCGACCGGGCGGAAATCGCGGCGCGGTCGTCGCGCTGCCCGGCGGTAGCGCCTTGGCACAGCAAAGCGATGAGCTGACGAAGAGTCCGATGGCGATACCAGTCTCCGCATCAGTCGATGTCGACCGATGCGGCGTTTTCGTCGGCCGACATCGGTGGCGCTCGCTGAACCAACCCGGGACGCTGCATACCAGATTAAATACCAGCCAGACAGTAGCCGACCAGAAGGAATACCAGTAGGGTCCACTACCAGCTTCGGAACGGCGAGGAGGAGGAACCGGCCCGTGAGTAACCCGCTCGACGCCATCATCGCCCGGCACAAACAGGGGGAACCGGTCGGCGTCACGTCGATCTGCTCCGCCCATCCCCTGGTCCTGCGGGCCGCGATGGCTCAGGCCCAGGAAGACGGCGACCTGGTGTTGATCGAGGCGACCTCGAACCAGGTCGACCAGACCGGCGGCTATACCGGTATGCGACCGGCAGACTTCCGTGACCTGGTCCACCGGGCCGCCGATCACGCCGGCCTGCCTCGCGAGCGGGTCGTGCTCGGCGGCGACCACCTTGGCCCGAACCGGTGGCGTTCACTGCCTGCCGAGCAGGCCATGGCGCGCGTTGACGTGCTCGTGGCGGCGTACGTCGAGGCCGGCTTCACCAAGATCCACCTCGACTGCAGCTATCCCTGCGCGGACGACCAGACCCCGCTGACCGACGAGGTGATGGCCAGCCGCGCTGCCCGCATGCTCGCGGTCGCCGAGAAGACCGCCGCCGCGATGGGTCGGGCCGGGGAACTCCGGTACGTCATCGGCACCGAGGTCCCGGTTCCCGGCGGTGCCGAGGAGACGATCGAGGAGCTCCTACCCACCACCGCCGAGTCGGCCCGTAGCACCCTGGCCCGACACCGGGCGGCTTTCGCCGAGCAGGGCCTCGATCACGTGTGGCCGCAGGTGATGGCCCTGGTCGTCCAGCCGGGCGTCGAGTTCGACCACCTCCGGGTGGTCGACTACGACCGGGACCGCACCAAGGACCTGCAGCGGGTCCTGGACGACGAGCCGACGATGGTCTTCGAGGCCCACTCCACGGACTACCAGACCGTCCCGCGGCTGGCCGCGCTGGTCGAGGATCACTGGGCGGTGCTCAAGGTCGGACCCGGCGTGACGTTCGCGCTGCGGGAGGCCCTGTTCGCGCTGGCCGCGATCGAGGCCGAACTCGTTGGGGAGCACGACCGCTCGCGCCTGCCAGAGGTGGTCGAGCAGCGAATGCTCGCCGAGCCCGGGCAGTGGGCGAAGTACTACACCGGCGACGACGCCGAGCAGCGCCTGGCCCGGCGGTACAGCTACAGCGACCGGATGCGCTACTACTGGCCGGACCCGGAGATCCAGGCCGCCGAGCGGCGCCTGCTGGGAAACCTGGCCGACCGGCACATCCCGCTGCCGCTGCTCAGCCAGTACCTGCCCGACCAGTACCAGCGGGTCCGCGCCGGCACCCTCGACAACCACCCCGTCGAGCTCGTGCTCGATCGCATCCGCGACGTCCTGCGCGGCTACCGCCGCGCGACCACCTCTTCCGAACGGCGGCGGGCAGCATGAGCATTCTCCTCGGCCACGACCCTGACTACCTGCGCCGGCGCGACGCCGTCCACACCAGCCGCGAAATCGCGCAGCAGCCGGCCGTGTGGCGGCAGATCGGCCAGCTGGCGGCGGAGTCGGATACGGTGACCGCCACGTTCCTGAAGCCGCTGCTCGAACGGCCCGACCTGCGCATCGTGCTCACCGGCGCGGGCACCTCCGCGTACGTCGGCGAGGTCCTGGCGCCGTCGCTGCGCCGGCGGCTGGGCCGCCGGGTGGACGCCGTCGCCACCACCGACATCGTGGCCGACCCGCTGGCCTGCTTCGCGGAGGACGTCCCGACGCTGCTGGTGTCGTTCGCCCGCTCCGGTGACAGCCCGGAAAGCGTCACCGCCACCGAGCTGGCCACCGAGGTGCTGACCGACTGCTGGCACCTGGTGGTGACCTGCAACGAGCACGGCCGGCTCGCCATTCGGCACGCGGATCGGTCAACCGCGCACGTGCTACTGCTGCCCGAGGCGGCCAACGACCGGGGCTTCGCGATGACGTCCAGCTTCACCGGGATGGTGCTTGCCGGCTTGCTGGCTCTCGGCGGCCCCGACGATGCCCTGGTGGAGCGGCTCGCCACCGCGGCCGAGCAGATCCTGGCCACCCGGCCGGCCTCGGCAGCCGACCTCGCCGCCCGCGGTTACTCCCGGATCGTCTACCTCGGCAGCGGCGCCCTGCACGGCGCGGCCAAGGAATCCGCCCTGAAGGTACTGGAGCTGACCGCCGGCCGGGTGGTGGCCCTGGCCGAGTCCGCGCTGGCCTTCCGGCACGGACCGAAATCCGTGCTCGACGAGCAGACCCTGGTGGTCAGCTACGAGTCCAACGATCCATACACCAGCCAGTACGACCGTGACATGGTGACCGAGCTGCTGCGGGTCATCCCGGAACGGAACCTTGTCACCGTCACCGGTCACGCCGGAAAGCCAGCCGGGGAGAACGCCTGGACGCTACCCGGCATCGAGGACGTGGAGGACGCCGCGCTGGCGCTGCCCGCGGTGCTCTGCGCGCAGCTCATCGGCCTGCACTTCTCCCTGGCGCAGGGGCTCACACCCGACAACCCCTTCCCCGGCGGGGAGGTCAACCGGGTCGTCCAGGGCGCGATCATGCACCCCCTGTCCGCTAGCTCGCGGCCAGGCCAACAGGTCCGGATCAGGGCCATCCCGGCCCGGACGGGCGACAGAGCTGACGTCAGCAGTGGCGCCAGTCGGAGGTGAGACACATGTTCCTCGGCGTGGACGGTGGCGGCACCAAGACCGCCTTCTGCCTACTGCGGGCTGACGGCTCGATCGTGGCCCAGGCGACGACCGCCAGCAGCTACTACTTCACTGAAGGCATCGGCCTGGTCACCCGGGTCCTTGAGGAGGGGATCGGCGCCGTCTGCGCGACGGCCGGCAGCACACCGGCCGACATCGACTTCGCGTTCTTCGGGATCCCGACCTACGGCGAGGTGAGCGGAGACGTCGCCGCCCTCGACGCTGCGCCACGGGGGGTCCTCGGCCACGACCGGTACCGGGTCGACAACGACATGCTCTGCGGCTGGTCCGGCTCGCTGGGCGCCGCGGACGGCATCAACGTGATCAGCGGCACCGGATCGATGACCTACGGCGAACGCGCCGGTCGTGGCCTGCGCGTCGGCGGCTGGAGCGAACTGTTCGGCGACGAGGGCTCGGCGTACTGGATCGCCACCCGCGGCCTGCAGACGTTCTCCCGGATGAGCGACGGTCGACAGCCCGGCGGCCCGCTGCTGGAAGTCCTCCGCGACCACCTGGGGTTGTCCGCGGACCTGGATCTGATCGACATCGTGCTCAACCGGTGGCAGGGCGACCGCGGCGAGATCGCGGCGCTGAGCCCACTGGTCACCCGCGCCGCCGACCAGGGCGACAAGGCGGCCGCGGCGATCCTCGCCGAGGCCGGCCAGGAACTCGCCCATCTGGTGGAGACCACCCGTAGCCGACTCGGCTACCCCGCCGAAGAGCAGGTGCTGGTGTCCTACTCCGGCGGCACGTTCAACGCGGCACAGGTGCTCGAGGCGTTCCAACAGCACCTCCACACGCTGCACGACCGGTACGACCTTCGTCAGCCCATCTATTCACCGGTCGTCGGCGCGGCGCTCTATGCCGCGAAACAGGCCGGCAGCCCGTTGGGCGCCGATGCGCTCGCTCGTCTCCGGACCACCCCGACCGCCACCGCCGCCTGAGGAGGCGCAGATGCCAACAACTATTTCCCGCATCAGCCGTAGCTGGATTCCGTACGCGGGCCTGCTTGTGCTGTTCTGGGGCGTCTGGGGAGCCTTCTCCGCCGTCCCGACCAGTGACTACGGCTACCCCGACGGCATGGTCTACGTCGTCTGGTCCATCACCATGATCATCCCTGCCGTCGCCGCGCTGCGCGGCAACCGGCTGGACCGTCGCCCGATCGCAGCCGTGTACGGCCTGCTGGTTGGCCTGACCGGCGCCGGCGGCCAGTTGCTGCTGTTCAAGGCGCTCACCATCGGCCCGGCCTACCTGATCTTCCCGCTGATCGCGCTGTCTCCGGCGATCACCGTGCTGATGGCCACCGCGCTGTTGCGCGAGCGCATTCCGCGGCTCGCCGTGGTCGGTGTGATCGCGGCGCTGGTCGCGGTCGTGCTGTTCAGCGTGAGCGGCGGCGACGGTTCCGCCACCGGTGGGATGTGGTTGCTCCTGGCCATCGTGGTCTGCGTCGCCTGGGGTGTGCAGGCCTACTTCATGCGCAAGGCGGCCACGGTCGGCGTCAACGACGCCACCACCTTCACCTGGATGACGATCAGTGGTCTGCTGCTGGCGCCGATCGCCATCTGGATGGCGGGCGGCCTGGCGCTGGACGCGCCCTGGCAGGCGCCGACCCTCGCCGGGGTCACCCAGCTGCTCAACGCCGTCGGAGCGCTGTTCCTGGTGATGGCGTTCAGCCGGGGCAAAGCCTCGATCGTGGCCCCGACGACCAACGCCCTGGCGCCCGTGCTGACCGTGATCCTCTCCCTGATCGTCTACCAACGGATGCCGTCGGTCTACGCCGCGATCGGCATCGTGCTCGCCATCGTCGGCTCCACCCTGATGGTCTACGCCGACGAAAAGCGCGGCGAGGCCGCGGCGGCGAACGTGGCGGACCCGGTCACGCTCGACCGGGGCGGCTCTCCGGACGTCGCCGTACGGTAATTGTCAGACCGACCCCGGCGGCCGTCTTTTGTGGCGCCGCCGGTCAGCACCTCGCTGACCCGTCGCTCACGAGATCGTGGTGACCAGGTGGGCGACGGTTCGGGCGATCGCGTCCCGTGCCGGCGCCAGGTACTTCCGTGGATCGACCACCGGCGCGGCGGCCAGCTTGGCCCGGACGGCCTCGGTGAAGGCCACGTTCAGGATGGTGCCGACGTTGATTTTCACGATTCCGGCGCGCACGGCCCGGACCAGGTCGTCGTCGGGGACGCCCGAGGAGCCGTGCAGCACCAGCGGCACCGGCAGCGTCTCCCGGAGCCGGCCGATGAGCGCGAAGTCGAGCGCGGCCGTCCGGTCGGTCATCGCGTGGGAGCTGCCGACCGCCACGGCCAGGGCATCGACTCCGGTCGCGGCAACGAACTCGGCCGCCTCGGCCGGATCGGTGCGGACCCCTGGTGCGTGTGCGCCGTCCTTGCCACCGACCTCCCCCAGCTCCGCCTCCAACCACAGCCCCCGCGCGTGCGCCCAGCCGACCGCCGCCGCGGTGGCGCTGACGTTGTCGGCGTAGTCCAGTTTCGACGCGTCGAACATCGCCGAGCTGATCCCGGTCCCCTCCGCCGCGTGCAGCAGGTCCCGGCTCTCCACGTGGTCGAGGTGTACGGCCACCGGCACGTCGGCGAGTTCGGCCAGCGCGGTGACGGCGGCGGCGATCGGGGCGAGTCGACCGTGGTGGAAACGGACGGCGTTCTCACTGATCTGGAGGACCACGGCCCGGCCGGCCTGCTCGGCCCCGGCGACGATCCCCTCGGCGTGCTCCAGAGTGATCACGTTGAAGGCGGCGATCGCCCTGTTCGCGGCACGGGCACGGTCAACCAGTTGACCGGTGGCGACGAGGGGCATTGATGCTCCGTTTCCAGGGTGGCCGGTTGTCACCCCGGGGGCGGAGCGGCCCACCCTTGACAGTTTCCCAACGAAAAGCAAGTATCCCCAGCATTAAACAAGCCAATGGCACCGCATCACAAGGAGGTGACCGGGTGGCGACTCCCCTGCTCGTCGGCCTCGATGTCGGCACCACAGCCAGCAAGGCGGTCGTCTTCACCGACACGGGCCAGCCGCTGTCCCAGGCCGCGGTGACCACACCGTGGACAGTCACCCGGACCGGCGCCGAACTCGACCCGGCCGCCCTGCTCCGCGCCGCGGTAGAGGCCCTGGCCGGTGCCCTGGCCGCCGCCCCGCCCGGCCCGGTCGCCGGGCTCGGTGTGGCGAGCATGGGCGAGTCCGGAGTGCTGCTGGACCGTTCCGGCGAGCCGGTCGGCCCGGTCGTCGCCTGGCACGACACCCGCGACGAGACGGAACTTGCCGACCTGCACGCCCGGATCGGCCCGGAGACGTTCGCCCGGACCACCGGCCTGCCGCTGCGGCATCAGTGGGCGCTCACCAAGCACCGCTGGCTGCTCGCCCACCACCCGGAGACCCGATCTGCCGTACGTCGGCTCAACATCGCCGAGTGGGTGGTCCGCGCGCTCGGCGGAGCGGAGGCCACCGAGCAGTCCCTCGCCTCCCGAACCGGCTGGCTGCGGCTCGACGGCCGGGACTGGTGGCCCGAGGCGCTGGAATGGTCGGGGGCGCGCGCCTCGCAGATGCCCGACCTGGTGACCGCCGGAACCGCGCTCGGCACCGTCAGGGCGGGGGCCGGGCCCGACCGGCTCACCGGGGCCACCCTCACCGTCTGCGGCCACGACCACCAGGTCGCCGCGATCGGCGCCGGCGCGGTACGTCCCGGCGACGAACTGGACAGCTGCGGTAGCGCGGAGGCACTGGTCCGTTCGGTCCCGCCCGGCCTGCCCGCGGAGACCGTCGCTGGACTGGTCGCCGCCGGGGTCACCGTCGGGTGGCACGCCCTGGCCGGTCGCTGGTGCCTGCTCGGCGCCACCACCGGCGGGCTGGTGCTGCAACGGGTGCTCGCCGGGCTCGGGCTGGAGCGTGCCGACCTGCCCCGCTCGACCTCCTCGCCGAGCGGGTCGAGCCGGGCCGGGTCGCGGTGCGGATCGCCGACGAGGGGCGGTCGGTCGTCGTACCGGCGGGGGAATCCGCCGAGCCGGCGGAGGTCTGGCGGGCCGCGCTGGAGACGGTCACCGACGAGATCGCCGTCATCCACGACGCGATGACCGCGTACAGCGGCGACCACCACGAACTCGTCGCCGTCGGCGGCTGGTCGCGCAGCGAGGCGCTGATGGCGGCCAAGGGCCGCCGACTCGGCCTGGTACGCCGCGCCCCGGTCGTCGAGGCCGGGGCGCGCGGCGCCGCCCTGCTGGCCGGGCTCGCGGCCGGGGCGTACGCCAGCGTGGACGACTTCCCGGACGCCGTCGACAGCACGGCAGGCGCCCACTCCGGCAACACCGCCGCGACCGGGAAGAGGGACGTCCGATGAGCAGCCCAGCCGGCACGACGACCAGCCGACCGCCGTACGCGGACGAGCGTAAACAGCACATCCTCCAGGCGTTGCGCCGCAAGGGCCGGGTCGAGGCCGGCGAGGTGGCCGTCGCGCTCGGGGTCACCGGGGAGACCGTCCGCAAGGACCTGATCCAGTTGGAGCGCAACGGCCTGCTGCGCCGGGTGCACGGCGGCGCGGTACCGGTGGAGAGCCTCTCCTACGAACCGGCGGTCTCGGTCCGGACCGAGTTCGGCGCGGAGAAGGAGCGCATCGCCCGGGCCGCCCTGGCACATGTGCCGCCAGGCGGCTCGGTGCTGATCGACGCCGGCTCCACCACCGCGATGCTCGCGGAGATGTTCCCCGGGCATGCCGAGCTGACCGTCTACACCAACGCGTTGCCGATCGCGCTGACCCTGATCAACCGGCCCCGGCTGACCGTCGTCACGCTCGGCGGCCGACTACGCAACCCGACCCTGGCCCAGGTCGACGACTGGGCGATCCGCGCCCTCGCCGACATCAACGTCGACGTCGCCTTCCTCGGCACCAACGGCATCTCCCTGGAACGGGGGCTGACCACACCGGACCTCGCCGAGGCGGCCGTGAAACGGCACATGATCACGTCCGCCACCCGCCGGATCCTGCTCGCCGACCACAGCAAGTTCGGCCTGATCCGGGGCATCCGGCACGGCGACCCGAGCGACATCGACCTGTTCATCACCGACACCGGCCTCCCCGACCTGCGACGGCGCGAGCTGGCGAGCGCCGGTCTACGGATGGAGTACGCGTGATCCTCACCCTGACCCCCAACCCGAGCGTCGACCGGACGGTCTTCGTCGACGCCCTACCCCGGGGCGCGGTGATCCGCAGCAGTCGCGGCTGGAGCGAACCCAGCGGAAAGGGCGTCAACGTCGCACTGGCCCTGCAACGCCACGACCGGCCGGCCACCGCGGTCCTGCCGGTGGGTGGTTCGGTCGGCGCCCAGCTCTCCCAGATGCTCCGACTGATCGGTCTGCCCGTCCGGGAGGTGCCGGTCCGGGGCGAGATCCGCAGCAACATCAGCCTGGTCGAGCCCGACGGCACCGTCACCAAGGTGAACGAACCCGGTCCCGAACTGGACACCCA
>NZ_JAEVHM010000370.1 GCF_016802865.1 Micromonospora parastrephiae
CTCCCTACCGGTCGGCTGTTACGGCGTTCCGGTGCGGTTGTTCCCGCCCCGGCGTCCGATATGCCTTCGGTCAGCTCATTGGCGCGCGGCCCGCGCGGTTGGCAGGCCGGGCACCGGGACGTCCACCGCGAGCAGCGCGCGTCCTGCGGGCCCGCCGTGTCCAGTGCAGGACGGCCGAGTGCTCGATCGCCGAGTGCACCAGCGTCGACCCGACCCGGTGCCGCCCGGCCAGGCCACCGAGCACCGCGCCGTGCGCGGCCGTCGTACCGCTGGGGGTGAAGGACAGCTCGTCGGCGCGGACGCCGAGCGTCTGCGCGGTGGCCTCGCGGGCGGCGTCGAGCAGCTGCCGGGCGCGGCGGGCCTGGGTGTAGAGCTTGCCCGGGTCGGACCAACCGTCGTCGAGGGCGGCCAGCAGCGCCTGCCGGGCGACCGGATGCGTCGGCGCGGCGGTCGCCGCGTCCAGGTAGACCGGGGATGCGCTCACGAATGAGTACGCTATCGCGGCGGTATGCCCAGGATCCCCCCGATGGGGGCGGACAGTGACCCCACCACGGCCGGGGCCGTCATGGTCGAGTAATCTGCGACCGTCGGTGACGCCTTTGCCGTCGGTGCCGAGGAAAGACGCACCGCGGCGCGCTAGGGAGGCAGGACCAGGTGGTCGCAAGGAGTTCGGAGGTACGGCCGTCGGCCGTACGGCACAGCGCTTCCCCAGGGGCCGGTGGGCGCCGGCGGCGCGGTGCTGGTCGGCTGGCCGGGCTCGGTCTCGGCGGCGTGGCGCTGCTGGTCCTGCTCACGGGCTGTGACGTCGGAGCGGCGTTCGACGGCTTCGGCTGGCCGCAGGGGGGCATCTCGGCAGAGTCCCGGCGGATGTACGACCTGTGGATCGCTTCCTGCATCGCCGCCCTCGCGGTCGGCGTCTTCGTGTGGGGCCTGATCTTCTGGTGCGTCGTGCGCTACCGCAAGCGCGGCAACTCGCTGCCGGTGCAGACCCGCTACAACATGCCGATGGAGTTCCTCTACACCATCGCGCCGATCCTGATCGTCTCGGTGCTCTTCTACTACACGGCGATCGTGCAGACCGACGTGAACAAGCTGTCGAAGAACCCGGACGTCACGGTCGAGGTCGTCGCGTTCAAGTGGAACTGGCAGTTCAACTACCGCGACGGACAGGGCACGCAGGCTCGCACCACCGCGTCGACGCTGGGCACCAGTGAGGTCATCCCGGTGCTGGTGCTCCCGACCAACCGGTCGATCCGGTTCGAGGAGACCAGCCGCGACGTCATCCACTCCTTCTGGGTGCCGGAGCTGCTCTTCAAGCGGGACGTCATGCCGGGCAAGATCCGCAACGTGTTCGAGGTCTCCAGCCTGGAGACCGAGGGCGCCTACGTCGGGCGCTGCGCCGAGCTGTGCGGCAGCTACCACGCGTTCATGAACTTCGAGCTGCGGGTCGTCTCGCCGGAGAAGTACGACCAGTTCCTGGCGGCGAAGCAGAGCGGCAAGTCGACCCAGGACGCGCTGGTCGCGATCGGCGAGCAGCCGTACGCGCAGACCACGCAGCCGTTCGACACCCGGCGGACGCAGAGCAACTTCAACCCGGACAGCGCTCCGGCCCGTACGGGAAGCTGAGGCAGCCGCATGAAGACCGAGTGGCGTATCTTCCTGATCATCGCCGGGTTCCTCTTCGGTGCCACCATCCTCTACGGCGCGTGGACGCACGGCGAGTCCGGCAACATCGAGTGGGTGGGCACCGTCGCCCTGCTGCTGTCGTTCCTGCTCTGCTCGATGTGCGGTGGCTTCTTCTGGTTCGTCTCCCGCCGGATCGACCTGCGTCCGGAGGACCGTCCGGACGCCGAGATCGCCGACGGCGCTGGTGAGGTCGGCTTCTTCAGCCCGGGCAGCTACTGGCCGTTCGGCCTGGCGCTGGCCGCCGCGATCGCCGCGCTCGGCATGGTGTTCTGGCAGTACTGGCTGATCGGCGCCGGCCTGGTGGGGGTCGTCTTCGCCGCCTGCGGGCTGCTGTTCGAGTACTACACCGGCACCCGGCGCACCGCCGAGCACTGATCCACCCGGTCGCCGCCGCGACCGGCTGTCAGCACCACGAAGGCCCGTTCCCCAGGTGGGGAACGGGCCTTCGTCGTACCGACGGTCCGTCGCCGGAATGATCGACTCCATGTCGGCGATGTGGGGGTGACAGCGCGGCGGGATGCCCCCACGTCGGCGAGCTGGAGTGGATCACCAGTCTGCGCGGCCCCGAATGGGCCGGGCGGCGCGGCGCCGGGTGGACCGGGTCGTACAAGGCGTGGCTCAACGGGT
>NZ_JAEVHM010000371.1 GCF_016802865.1 Micromonospora parastrephiae
GCGGGTGCTCGTCGAGCTGCGGGAAACGTTGGTGGTCGGCCCGCGCGGCGTGGAGATCCCGGCGACGCTACGCGGCGACGCGACCGCCCGGTGGCGGCGCCGGCTGGCCGAGACGGACCGGCTGCTGTCCGGCGGCGAGCCCGACACGTCGCCGGAGCCGGACGCCGTGGCGGTGCGGGAGCTGGCCGCCCACCTGATGGTCGGGCTCGACCTGGCCGCCGCTCGGGTGGTGCTGGCCTCGTTTGACCCCGACCCGGACGAGCTGGTGGCCGCGGGGGTGCGATCGTGACCACCGGTGCGTGGTGGGGCGTCCTGCCGGCTGCCGGTGTACTGCTCGGCGCGGCACTGGCCGCCGCGGTGCTGGCTGGCCTGCTCGGCCCGGCCAGCGGTTCGACGCTCGCGCGGCGGGCCGGGCGGCCGGTATGGGAGACCGCCCGGCTGCTCCGGCAGCGACGGCGTGGCGTGGTGGCGGCGGACGCTCTGCTGTGGCGGCTCGGGTTGGCCGGGCCGCTGGTGGTGGCGCTGCTCATGGTGGTGGTGGTGCCGCTGGGCGACCGGGTGGTGGCCGACCTGCCGGTCGGGGTGGTCTGGTTCAACGCCATGGACGTGCTGCTCTGGGCGGCGGTGTGGCTCGCCGGCTGGGGAAGCAACAGCGCCTACGGCCTGGTCGGGGGCTACCGCTTCCTGGCGCAGGCGCTCGGCTACGAGCTACCGCTGATGTTCGCGCTGACCGCCCCCGCGGTGGCGGCCAGCAGCCTACGGATCGCCGACGTGGTGGCAGCACAGCGGGAACTGTGGTTCGTGGTGTGGATGCCGGTGGCGTTCCTGGTCTTCCTCGGCGCGGTGCTCGCGTTCAGCATGTCCGGGCCGTTCGCCTATCCGGACGGGCGGGACGTGGCCGGCGGCGTGCTGGCCGAGCCGTCCGGCGTGGACAGGCTGGTCCTGCTCGCCGGCCGGTACGCGCTGCTGGCGGCGGGCGCGGCGACGGCGGTGGCGCTGTTCCTCGGCGGCGGGTCGGGGCCACTGCTGCCCGGGTGGTTGTGGAGCCTGGTGAAGACGCTGGCCGTGTTGGCCGCCCTGGTGACGCTGCGTGGCCGAGTGCCGGTGCTGCGGGCGGACCGGCTGATGGGTGTGGCCTGGCTGGTGGCGTTGCCCGCCACGCTGCTGCAGGTGCTCGTGGTGGCCGTGCTCGCGGTGGGGAGGGGTTGAGGTGGCCGTCGTCGCCTTCGTCGTGCTGGCGTTCGTCGCCGTGGCGTCCGGCGTGGCCGTGTTCACGGTGGACTCGATGGCGCGGGCGACGTTCGCGCTGGCGCTGTCGTTCGTCGCGGTCGGCGGCGAGCTGCTCCTGCTCGACCTGGGTTACCTGGGGGTGGTGACCGTCCTGATGATGGTCATGGAGATGGCGCTCATGGCGGTCTTCATGGTCATGTTCATGATGAACCCGGGCGGTCTCATGCCGATGTCGATGCTGCACAACCGGCGGGGCGCGGTGGTGGTCTCGGTCGGCGTCTTCGTCCTGCTGGCCGCCGGCTCGGTGCTCGTGCCGTGGCCCGCCCGTCGCGGCGAGCCGCCCGCCGACCCGACCCGGGCCCTGGGCGAGGCCGTCATGGGCTCGAAGATGCTGGTCATGATGGCGGTCTCCGCGGTGCTCTTCGCCACCATGGTCGCCGCGCTGGTGCTCGCCACCGCCCGGGGGCGCTACGACCGCGCGGACTCCCCGGAGTGGCCGTGACGCTGCCGATGTTTCTGCTGCTCGCGTCCGCGCTGTTCAGCGTCGGCCTGTACGGCGCGCTGAGCCAGCAGGCCGTCGTGATGGTGATGATGGGCCTCGAACTCATGATCAACGGGGTGATCGTGGCCGCCGCCGCGCTCTGGTGGTTCCTGGCCCCGCAGCAGCCCGACGGGCAGGTGCTCGTCCTGGTGGTAATCGGCGCGATGACCGTGGAGATGGCGCTGGGCTTCGCGGTCGTGACCCTGTTGTTCCGGTCGAGCGACGCCGACATGACCGACATGGCGGGGAAGCTGCGGGGATGAACGCCGCATTGTGGGCACTGGTCGTCCTCCCGGTCGTCGCCGGGGGGGACGCTGCTGCTGGGCGGGCGGCGGGTCGACCGGGCCGCCCCCGCGCTGGCGCTGACCGTGGCCGCGCTGGT
>NZ_JAEVHM010000372.1 GCF_016802865.1 Micromonospora parastrephiae
CTCTGAGCCTCAGCCCTCCAGCAGAACGCCGATCACCGCGAACCCGGCGATCGCCGCGGCGGTGACCAACAGCGCGGTGGTCATCCGCGACCGGCCCCGGATCAGTCCTCGGAGCAGCCCGATGCGGCCACCGTCGTGCCAGTTCACGCAGCGGATCTTCGTGATGTACATGCCCGGCGTCTGGGCGAACAGGCCGAGGAAGATGCCGTACTCGACGACCAGCACCAGCACGGGGGCCCACCCGTCGCGCACCGGGTCGGCGAAGAAGTTGGACACCAGGAGGCAGAGCACCCAGTCGATGATCAGCGCCCCGAACCGCTTACCGAGACTCGGCGGAGTGAACGTGGCATCGGTGGCCGGTGCTGCCGGGGCGTGCGGAATGGTCACAGCGGTCAAGGGTATCCGCGCCAGGATGACGGACTGCCGGGTGTCACCACCACTGTATGCCGATTGGGGCGAAAGGCATCAGATGTCATTACACTGGTACAGCCGGTACGACGTTCGCGGCGCACCGGGAGCGTGGACGGAGCGACGCTGACGCTCCGCGAGGGACGTAACACGGCAGAAACATCGGAGACACGGCCGGGCAACCCCCTGGCCATAGCGTCGCCAGAAGCCTAGCCACCCCGTGGACGTGCCAGGAGGATGTGTGTTCGCCAACCCCGAGGAACTGCTGCGATACCTCAAGAACGAGGACGTGAAGTTCGTCGACGTTCGTTTCTGTGACCTGCCCGGCGTGATGCAGCACTTCAACCTGCCGGTCGAGTCCGTCAACGACGACCTCTTCACCGACGGCCTCGCGTTCGACGGTTCGTCGATCCGCGGTTTCCAGGCGATCCACGAGTCGGACATGCTCCTGCTCCCGGATGTCGCCACCGCGTTCATCGACCCGTTCCGGGCGCAGAAGACCCTCGCCCTGAACTTCTTCATCCACGACCCGTTCACCCGCGAGGCCTACAGCCGCGACCCGCGTAACGTCGCGAAGAAGGCCGAGGCGTACCTCGCCGCGAGCGGCATCGCCGACACCGCCTACTTCGGCGCCGAGGCAGAGTTCTACATCTTCGACTCGATCCGGCACGAGACCTCGGCGCACCAGTCGTTCTACTACATCGACTCGGTCGAGGGCGCGTGGAACACCGGCCGCGAGGAGCCGGGCGGCAACCGCGGTTACAAGACCGCGTACAAGGGTGGCTACTTCCCGGTGCCCCCGGTCGACCACTACGCCGACCTGCGCGACTCGATCGTGCGCCGGCTCGTCGACAGCGGCTTCAGCGTGGAGCGCTCGCACCACGAGGTGGGCACCGCCGGCCAGTCCGAGATCAACTACCGGTTCTCCACCCTGCTGCACGCCGCCGACCAGCTTCAGCTCTTCAAGTACATCGTGAAGAACGAGGCCTGGGCCAACGGCAAGACCGCGACCTTCATGCCCAAGCCGCTGTTCGGCGACAACGGCTCCGGCATGCACACCCACCAGAGCCTCTGGCTCAACGGTGAGCCGCTGTTCTACGACGAGACCGGCTACGCCGGCCTGTCCGACATGGCCCGCTGGTACATCGGCGGTCTGCTGCACCACGCGCCGTCGCTGCTGGCGTTCACCAACCCGACGATCAACTCGTACCGTCGCCTGGTGCCGGGCTTCGAGGCGCCGGTCAACCTGGTCTACTCGCAGCGCAACCGCTCCGCCTGCACCCGCATCCCGGTGACCGGCAGCAACCCGAAGGCCAAGCGCGTCGAGTTCCGCGTCCCGGACCCGTCGGCCAACGTCTACCTGGCCTTCTCGGCGATGATGATGGCCGGCCTGGACGGCATCAAGAGCAAGATCGAGCCGCCGACGCCGATCGACAAGGACCTCTACGACCTCCCGCCGGAGGAGTGGGGCGACGTCAAGCAGGTACCGGGCTCGCTGTCGGCCGTGCTCGACTCGCTGGAGGCCGACCACGACTACCTGCTCGACGGCGGCGTCTTCACGCCCGACCTGATCGCCACCTGGATCGACTGGAAGCGCGCCAACGAGGTCGACCCGGTGCGCCTGCGCCCGACCCCGCACGAGTTCGCCATGTACTACGACTGCTGAGCAGTCACCGCACCACCGGCCCGGGCCGGCTCCGCAAGCGCGGGGCCGGCCGGGCCCGTCTCCCGCGCCCGCGCCCCC
>NZ_JAEVHM010000373.1 GCF_016802865.1 Micromonospora parastrephiae
TGTGAACCGGAACCTCTCCAGCGAGGGCCTCCGCGATGGCGGCAAACTCGGCCAGCGCAGCCTGCAGGTCGTCCACGATCTCTTGGGCGATCACCTCGGACCCCACCGGCGCGCGGAGGTGGCCGCCGCCGCCACCCCGGTACCCACCCCCCACGTCGGACCGGCGCTGATCCGCCCGGCGGCCCCGGCGGCCGGGCACGTCACCGTGCCGAAGCCGACGACGTCACCCCGCCCGTCGCCGAGCACGACCCGCGACGCGCGTTGCGGCGCGCCGGAAAACCCCCTGGAGTACGACTTCTGCGGCGGCACCCGAGTTCGCCGGCCCGCCGCCGAGGTCTGCGACTGGTTCGACTGCGCGCCTGGCTTCTGGGCCGGTCGCGGTTATCTCGTGCAGTGCCGCGACGGCTCGGTCAGCCTGACCGGTGGCCGGTCCAACGCCTGCGCCGAACACCGAGGCGTGCGCCGTACCATCTCGAAGTGACCGATTTGGGGGCGAACGTCCCCTTCGGTCGGCGACAATGAGCGGGTGGAGATCCGGTCCGACGACGGTGCCCGGGTGAGGATCCGCCCGGTGGGCTACCAGCCCGGCATCGACCCGCCTGACGAGCCCGACCGGGCCGCGCCCGGCTGGCGCGACTGGCTGCTCATCGAGGTCGACGCGCGCACCGCCGACGGCCAGACCTGGTCGCACCACTACCCGAGCCTCATGGTCGAGGAGGCCCGCGCGCTCGGCGGCTGGCTGCACGGACAGGCGTCCGCGGCTCTCGGGCCGAACTCACCGCCGGCCACGGTCCGCTTCACCGAACCCAACCTGGCCCTGCGGACCCGGGTGATCCGCCGACGGCGGCTGGAGTTGACCGTCGAGTTCTCCGCCGAGTCGCTGCCGCCGTGGATGCGCCGCCCGGTCACCGCCGTCTACCCCCTGATCCTCACCGTGTCCGCGGATGCCCTCGCCGTCGCCGCCGAGCAGTGGGCCGCGCACTGCGAGCGTACCCACCGCGTACCCAGTCGCGATTTCCGCCCCGCGACCCGCTGCCGCACCGGCGGCGCGCCGGCTGACCGCTCAGATCTGCAATTCTCTCCTTTCGGGACCAAAGGGAAGCATCGATCGCCTCCGCGTTCCCTGTCACGTACGTGAGCGGTTGTACCGCGTGTGACCGTGACCTCACTGGCATGTTCCCCCTGGCGGGTCGCCTGGGCCGAGCGCGAGAACGACCGGCGGCAGCGCGCGTACCGCGACGCCACCGACGCATGGCTGCGCCGAAAGGACCACCTGGACCGGCTCCGCATCGAAGCCGTCGGCTTCCTCGGGTGTACGCAGCCACGCACCGGCCTACCGGTTGACCTCGACCACGACGAACTCGTCTTCCGGGTCGTCCCCGTCGCCGAGCTGGTCGAGGCCGAGGCGCGGCACGTCCCCGGACTGCCCACCCCGGGCGGTTTCTGTGCCTTCGCCGAGGCTTCGGGAGAAGCGCTGCCGGCGGGCCTGCGGATCGTCGACAGCGGCATGGCCGTCGTGACCAGCCAACGGGTGGCGTTCGCCGGCCGTGAGCGTCGGCGCGAGTGGAGGTACGCGGACCTGGTCGGCGCCGCCCACCACCCCGACGTGCCGGTCACCCTGCTCCCTGACCACGGTCGACTTTCGGGGCTACTCGTGCCGGCCAGTGCGGTGGTGAACGTCCGCTTCTACCTCACCCTCGCCGTCGCCGTGGCCGGCGGGGACCGCGCCTCCGTCACCGCACAGGTCGACGCGCTGCTGTCGGCGCATCAGGCTGCCCAGCCCACGCCGCTGCCGTCGGTGCGACCCGACGAGGCGCCGCTGACGGCGGTACGCCCCGACCGTCGGGTAACCGCCCTCGCGACGGTCACGGCGGTGGTCATCGCGACGTTGGGCCCCGGTGCCCTCGGGCCGGACCAGGGCAGCAGCCCCTCGGCGCAGGCGATCCCGGTCGTGGACGTGCCGGCGGTTGCACAGGTGCTGATGCCGGTGCGTCCCGTCGGACCGGTTCTGCCCGGCGCGCCGGTGGCACCCGTGCGGCCGGAACCCGACGTGGTCGAGCGTGCGACGCCCAGCCTGCCGTCGAACGCCGGTACGCCTGCTCGGCCGGTGGTCCGGGCGGCCCGCCCGGCGGCGGTGGCTCCGGCCCCGTCC
>NZ_JAEVHM010000374.1 GCF_016802865.1 Micromonospora parastrephiae
GACCGCCGACGCGCGCGCGGCGACCAGCAGTGGATCTCCCGCGGCGGACGGCTGCTGGCTGAGCTGGTGCAGCTGCGCCCAACCCCGCTCCCGGTGCGCTGGGCATCATCAGCGGTGTCTCCGGCTCCTCGGCCGGCTGCGTCGCACCGTGCACGGCGGTCACCTCGGTGACGTGCACGAACCGACGCCACGGCACCCCAGGCGGGGTTCGGCTGCTGCTCGGGTTGGGTGGCCCAGGCCGGTGTGGCCTGGTTCGGCTGCGCCGGTGGCGGTGGCGGTGGCGCCCAGCCCAGGTCGGGGCCGGCGGCGTTGTAGCCGTTGTCCGGCTGCGCCGGGCGGTCGCCGTACGGCGCCGGTCCGCCGGCGCCCGGTGACACCTCGTCCGGCTCCTGGCCGGGACGGTGCGGGCCCTCGGACGTCATGGGTGCGCCTCCTCCATCACATGTCGGCCGCCGGTGCCGATCGGTCTCCTCGGCATGGCTGCCGGCGTCACCGGCGTGCCGGCTCCCCGCACCGTATCGGGTGGCCGCACGGAGTGTCCAAGGAGCATCGCCCGTCACTCCGTGTCGTCGAGCGGTGTCGAGCAGCTTCTATCGGCTCGGCCGGTGCCGGGTCGGCGGGCGGCGACCGAAGCCCACCGTACCGGGCGCTGCGGCGGGGCGGAATCCCGGTGCCACGTGGTGGCGAAACGCCGATGCCCACCCGGTGGGCCGGGTGGGCCATCGATCTGGAGGAGGTGCGGAATGTCGTGGAGCGTCAGCTCATGTGACGCTGGGCGATGACGAGGAGTTCCTCGCGAACTGCCGGCGAGTTCGCGGAGCGCAGCGCGTGCTCGATGGCACGGGCGCGGCGGGTCGCGTCGCGGTGGTTGCGGATTCGCTCGATCATGCTCATTGGTGTGTCCCCCTGGCTATTCGGTTGTCAGCCCCTGATGCCTCTATTCAACAGCAGAACCCCGCCAACTTCCATCGATTATTAGGTGAGCTGGGACACCTGCCTAACAATCAAAGGTCAACAGGCACTCTGGCCAACGTTTCCTTCGCCCAACGGACACGGCCGGTGTGCCGGGTGTTAACCCGTGGCACACCGGCCGTGGCTGGTGATCCGGACGGTCAGGTCCAGGCGAGCAGCGCCGCCTCGGGATCGGCGAGGAAGTCACCGATGTCGCGCAGGAACTTCGAACCCAGCTCACCGTCGATGATCCGGTGATCGAAGCTCAACCCCAGCGTGGTGACCTGGCGCGCCTTGACCTTGCCCTTGTGCACCCAGGGCATCTCCCGAACGGCGCCGAAGGCCAGGATCGCCGACTCGCCCGGCGGAAGGATCGGCGTGCCGGTGTCCACCCCGAACACGCCGACGTTGGTGATGGTCAGGGTCCCGCCGGACATGTCCGCCGGTGACGTGCGGCCGGACTTCGCCGTCTGCACCAGGTCGGTCAACGCGTCCGCCAGCTCCCGGAGCGAGAGCCGACCGGCGTCCTTGACGTTCGGCACGATCAGGCCACGCTCGGTGGCCGCCGCGATGCCGAGGTTGACGTACTCCTTGACCACGATCTCGTCGCCCGCCCAGGTCGAGTTGACCATCGGGTGACGCTTGACCGCCAGGAGCACGGCCTTCGCCACCAGCAGCAGGGGCGAGACCCGGACGTCGCGCCACTCAAGCCGGCCGCGCAGCCGGTCCAGTGCCTTCATCGCCCGGGTCACGTCGACGGTCAGGAACTCCGTCACGTGCGGGGCGGTGAACGCCGAGCGGGACATGTTCTCGGCGGTGAGCTTGCGGACCCCCTTGACCGGGATGCGCTGCTCACGATCCGCGCCGAAGCTCGCGGCGCTCGTCGCCACCGACGGGACCGCGATCGGCTCGGCCACCGAGCCACTCGCCGCCTGCTGCACGTCCTCGCGGGTGATCGAGCCCAGCGGCCCCGACCCGGTCAGCGTGCTCAGGTCGACCCCGAGGTCCTTGGCGAGCTTGCGCACCGGAGGCTTGGCCAGAACGAGTCCGCCCGGTCCCGCCCCCTTGCGTCGATCATGGACTTGTGGTGCCGGGATCGTGGCGGTAGAAGCCGGTTTGTCACCCACCACAACTCCACCGGCCGGTACGCCACCGAGCGGACCGGCACACCGTCGACCTCCCGCTCGT
>NZ_JAEVHM010000375.1 GCF_016802865.1 Micromonospora parastrephiae
GGCGAACTCCGCGCCGTGCCGGCGGGCGCCGGGCAGCGCCGCGTACAGGTCGCCGGGGCGGACCTCCTGGCTGGCGTGGGTCGCCCCGGTGACGACCACGTCGGCGGCGTCCGCCGGAAGGTCGACGGCGAGCCGGACGGCGAGGTCACCGAGCCGGACTCCGGTCACGGTACGTGGACGTGGATTGCCGGGCACGGCGTCAGACCCTACCCGGTCGCCCGGTCCCGGCCACACAGCCGCCCCGGTGGTTCGTCGGCACTCACCGATGATGTCCCGCCGTTGCTGCTCAGCGCGGATAGACCACGAACTTGGGCGCCGAACCACCGCTGGACGGCGGCACGCGGTAGTGACGCAGAGTGAACTGCATCATCTCCCGGAACGCCGGCCCGGCGATCGCGGCTCCGCCGCCGTCCGGCGCGTACACGAAGACCGCGATGACGTACCGGGGCTTCTCCGCCGGGGCCATGCCGATGAAGGAGGACACCTCGCCGGGCTGCTTCTTGCCGTCCACCAACCGCCAACCGGTGCCGGTCTTGCCGGCGACCCGGTAGCCGGGAACCGCGGCGGTGAGCCCGGTGGCGCCGTCGACCGTGGTGACCGCCTCCAGCATGGTGCGCAGTGCCGCCGCGTTCTGCGGGCTGAGCACCGGCCGGGTCACCGGCGGAGGCGCGGGCGTGCGCTTGCCGTCCGGGCCGATCGTCTCCTTCACCAGGTGCGGCTGCACGTAGGTGCCGTCGTTGGCGATGGCGGCGTACGCGGCGGCCATCTGCAGGGGCGTCGCGTCGACGCTGTGCCCGATCGGCACCGACCCGCGCGACGACTCGCTCCACTCGTCGGCCGGCAACAGCCGTCCGCTCGCCTCGCCGGGCAGTCCCTCGCGGGTGGGTTGGCCGAGCCCGAACCGCTTCTGGTAGTCGATCAACCGGTCCGGGCCCAGCCGGTCGGCGATGGTGATCGTTCCGACGTTCGACGAGTAGGCGAGCATCCCGGGCACGCTCATCTTCCGGCCGTTGGCCGGGTGGGTGTCGGAGAACCAGGTGTCGCCCTTCTTGATGCTGTTCGCGATGGGCAGCGTGGTGTCCGGAGTGATCACCCCCTCCTGCAGGGCCGCACTGTAGGTGATCGCCTTGTGCACCGAGCCGGGATCGACCACGAAGCTTGTCGCGGCGTCCTCCCGGGCGACCGGGTCGCTGTCCGCGGGCTTCCTCGCGTCGTAGGTGGGGTGACTGGCCTGGGCCAGCACCTCGCCGGTGGGAACATCGATGATCACGGCCGCGGCGGTGGCGCCGCGCTGCTGCGCCATGCCCGCGCTGAGGATCTGCTGCGTCTTGAACTGCGGGTCCCGGTCGATGGTGAGGGTCAGCGAGCTGCCCGGCTTGGCCGGGGTGGTCTTGCTGTAGCCGCCGGGGATCGGCGCGGCCAGGTCACCGAGGCCGGCCTCGTACACCCGCCGGCCGTCCTGCCCGGACAGCAGGTCGTCGTAGCGGGCCTCCAACCCCTCCAGCCCGTCCATGTCCTGGCTGGTGAAGCCGATCAGGTTGGCAGCCAGGTCGCCGCCGGGCACCTCACGGCGCTCGTCGCGATGCACCCCGATGCCGGGCAGCTCCAACGCCAGCACCTGCTTGGCGGCCGGGATCTCCACCCCCCGGGCCAGGTACTCGAATCGGGACGGGTTGCCGTTCTCCAGCTTGCGGGGCTTCATCAGCTCGGTGAGCTTCGACGCCGGGATGCCGAGCAGCGGGGAGAGGGCCTTCGCGGTGCCGGCCACGTCCTTGATCTCGGTCGGGTCGGCGAACACGTACCGCGCCTCGACGCTGTGGGCCAGCTCGGCGCCGGTCCGGTCGTAGATCGCGCCGCGCGGCGCGGGCAGCTCGACCGTGCGGGTCCGGTCGGCGACGCCGCCGCCGGCGTAGGCCGGGGTGTCGACCGCCTGGAGGAACACCAGCCGCACGCCGATGACGGCGAACAGCGCCAGGGTGAGCGCGGTGCCCAGCCGCAGCCGCAGTCGCGGGTCGGCGAGCTTCGGCGGACGCGCTGGCTGCGCGACGGCCGGCGGCCCGCCGGTCGGTCGGCACGACGCGGCGC
>NZ_JAEVHM010000376.1 GCF_016802865.1 Micromonospora parastrephiae
GGATCCGGCGGCCATGAACAGCAGCGCCGCCCCAGTGGTGGCATCTGCCGCATCACCAGACCACCGCGGACGTCGAACGAGATGTCCAGGCTGGAGGCGGTACGCGGCGGACATCGGGTCGGCGTCGACGAGGGGGTTGCTCTGCACCCAGTCGGCGGTCTCGTCGTACTTGCGCGCTATGTACTCCTCCAGCCGGGCGCGCTCGACGCGCCACTGACCGCGCCCACCGATCTTGATTGCCGGCAACTCTCCGCTGCGCACCATGTGGTAGACCTGCGAGTCCGACACGTTGAGCTCGGCGGCGACGTCGGACAGCAGCAGGAACCTGGGCTCCACGGAAACTCCCGGGGTTGGTGTCGTTTGGCTCAGTTTGCCACCGACAGCACGGACCGCCCAGCACCGGGAGGACCAGCGATGGCGGACACACCGGCGGGGAACTTCCGCCGACCGGAGGTGCGGTGTATGACGGTCACGGCGTGCGGCATGATCTGCGCCCGTGCCGGCGGCCGCCGGTGGAGGACCGAGCGGGGAGACAACCGGTGAACCAGGAGCTTGTCCGGGTGTACGTTCCGGCGACCGTACCGATGCTGGCCCGACTGCGTGAGCAGGGCCTGAGCGGCGACCAGGCGCACGCCGTGACCCCGGCGCTGCGCGAGTGGTACGCCGAGGGCGACGAAGAGGAGCTGGAGTACGTCGCGTTCACCCGGGCCGCCCAGGACGCGCTGCACCTGCTCCGGGCCGACCCGGGCGCGCCCCGCCGCCGGGTCGTCGTCTCGGCCGACCTGCCGCCGTCCGCGATCGGGCGGGGTGACGGCGAGCTGGGATCCAGCGCGGTGACGTTGGCCGACGTCGTACCGGTCGCTGCCGTGGCGGCGATCCACGTGGACGGCGCGGACGCCGTCGAGGAGGTCGGCGCGGCGGCCGACGTGGTGGCCGAAGCGGCCGCTGGTGACCCGGACGCCCAGTTCACCGTCGACGGCGCAGAGGACCACGAGCTGGAGTGGTACGACGTGACGGAGCTTGATCAGTTGCTGCGCGCGGCCGGCTGAGCCGGCCCGAGGTCAGCGGGCCGGGTCCGTTTCGACGGCGTCGGTCGGGTCGCCCGCGGCGGTGCGGGAGTCGTCGGTCGGGGCGGGTTCGTCGTCGTCGGTGTGCGCCGGTCCGAGGGTGCGTCCGAAGGCGATGAGCGCGGTCAGCGCGCCCACGAAGAGCACCCAGATGCCGTTGTCGACCCGCGAGGTGCCCAGCGAGGTCTGCGCCACCGCGTCCGCCTCGCTGAGCGCGCTGGCCAGGTCGAGCAGCGAGCCGCCGCCGATCCGGATGATCACCTCGGCGACCAGCAGGAGCAGCCCCGGCCCGGCGCCGGCGAGCAGGTACGCCGGCCAGCGCAGCACGGGCGTCGCGGGATCGTGGCGGACCGCCCGGCGGCGTGCCCAGCTCAGGTAGCCGAAGGCGAGCAGCCCGGCGAGCAGGCCGGCGACGAGCGATTCGGTACGCGACACCCACTTCGCCGCGTCGACCAGCGATTCCTGGCTGTCGCCGGCGCCGAAGAGGTCGAACAGCGGGTCCCGGGCCTGGCTGAACGTCACCACGAAGAGCAGGGTGCCCAGCGCGGCGGTCACCACCGCGCCGACCGTCGGAGCCGAGCGCGCGCCGGCGATCGCACCACCGATGATCGCGGCGGCGGCGGTGGTGCCGGCGATCACGTTGGTGGTGGAGGTGTCGAAGTAGGTGAGGTTGATCGCCAGCGCGGCGGCCAGCCCGACCACCATCCCGGCGCTGATCGCCCCGACGAAGCGCAGGGTGATCCCGTCGCCGTAGCGGCGGGCCAGCAGGTTGCCGCCGGCCAGCGCCACGGCCGCCCCGGCCACCAGCGCGGCCGAGATCACGCCGGGCAGGGCGAACGCGGAGAGGCTGATCGCGGTGATCCCGGCCGCGGCCGAGGTGATGGCCTCCCGCGTCGACCAGAGCATGGCGGCCAGCCAGCCCAGCGCCAGCAGCGCGAGCACCGCCGCGCCGGGGGCGGGTACCGGCCGGACGTCGGG
>NZ_JAEVHM010000377.1 GCF_016802865.1 Micromonospora parastrephiae
ACCCGTGGGCTGCACCTGGACGGGCTGGCCGACACCGTGGACGCCCTCGGCTCGTACCGCCGGGGCGCGGCCGCGCTGGAGATCATGAAGAAGCCGGACGTCGGCCCGTTCGGTGTGGTCGCCCTGGTGGTCGTCCTGCTGGTGCAGGCGGCGGCGCTCACCGAGTTGGCCGGTCGACCCTGGCCGGCGTGTCTCGCGGCGGTGGTCGCGGCGACCGCCGCGGCCGGCTGGGCGTGACCGTGGCCTGCCGGAGGGCGTACCGGCGGCCCGGCCCGAGGGCCTTGGCGCGCTGGTGGCCGGCACGGTCGGCCCGCTGGCACTGGCCGCCGGCGCGGTCGCCGTGACGCTGCTGGCGCTACCCGCGGTGCCGGGCCGCCCGTGGCAGGGGCCACTGGCCGTCGTCGTCGCGCTGGCCGTCGCGGTCGCGCTGCTGGGTCACGTGGTACGCCGGCTCGGCGGAATCACCGGCGACGTGCTCGGTGCGACCGTCGAGGTGGTCACCACGCTGGTCTACCTGGGTCTGGTGCTGTCCGCCTGAAGCGGGCGCGGCCGGCCGGGTAGCGTTCGGCTCGACAGCACCGGCGCGGCCACCGGGGGACCGAGAATGCTCATCACCGACGACTTCCTGCCCGTACCGGTCCCGGAGTCGCTCAGCGCGACCTATCTGGTGCCGATGGCGGGGCTGCCGAAGGTCAGCGCGAAGACGGCGGTGGCGGCTCTCACCGGCCGGCTCGCCGAACCGGTGCACGGGCTCGCCCGGCAGATGCTGGACAGCCCGCTCATGAGCGTGGACACCCGGCCGATCGCGGAGTTCCCCGAACTGCCACCGGATCTGCTCACCGCGTTCGGCGCCACCGAGGCGCAGTTGGCGCGACTGGCGGCGGCGACGCACCTGGTGGTGGTGCAGGCCGAGTACCGCCCGGGTTGGCCGCCGGCGCACGAGTGGGCGGCCCGGGCGGTGGCGGCGGCGGTCGCCGAGTCCGTCGACAGCGACGTGGTGGACGTGTTCGGCCTCCAGTTCCTCGACCCGGCGACCGCGTTGCGCTCGCTCCCCGACGAGCAGGGCCGGATCCGGCTGGTCGACTGGGTGCTGGTGCCGTACTCCTCGGACACCGAGGGCCTGTGGTTCACGACCAAGGGGCTGCGCCGCTTCGGCCTGCTGGAGTTGCAGACCCAGGGGGTGCCCGACCACCTGACCCGGGCCTGGGGCGCGGTGATGACCGGGGCGGCACGCCGGCTGCTCCGGGACTGGACCGACGGGCTCACCGGCGAGGAGGTGCCGGCGTTCGTGCAACTGCCGGTGCTGGCCACGGTGACCGGGCACGACATCGCGGTGGCGTACGGCAATCCGGAGCAGCACGGCGCGACCGCGCCGGTGCTGCTGCGCCTGGAGCTGGACCCGGCGACCGATCCGGAGGCCGACTCGTTCCTCAGCCTGCGCCCGCCCGCCGGGCATCCCGGTCCGGACGGGCGTTACTACGCCGCCGCCTGCGCGACGCTGTTCTCCGGGATCCAGCCGGACGTGCGCTACGCCCGCTCCGGTGACGCGATGAGCCGGGCGGTCGCCACCGCCCGCGCGCGCTGGGTGACGCGCGGGCCCGGTTCGTGGCCGGCAAGCTGCCCGCCGAGTCGCAGCTGGTGGTGAAGTACGGCCTACCCGGCGACGACGGCCCGGAGTACGTCTGGGCGGGCGTCACCTCGTGGGAGGCCCCGGAGCGGATCGTCGGCGTGAGCGCCAGCGACGCCGCCACCGACCAGAGCGTACGGATCGGCGCCCCGGTCGTGGTGGAGGCGACCGACGTGGTCGACTGGGCCGTCCTGGACGCCACCGGCGTCATCGAGGGCGGCTGGACCCAGGCCGTCCTGGACTCCGGCGAACCCCCAACCCCAGCCCCCTGACGGGTCCACCCATCCGCGTTGATCATGAAGTTATTGCCATCGCCGTCGGCGTGTCATGGCAATAACTTCATGATCAACCAGGAGTGACTGGGGCGGGGGCGGGGGCG
>NZ_JAEVHM010000378.1 GCF_016802865.1 Micromonospora parastrephiae
GATACCCGGCGACACCCGGCGGCCCGCCGGCACCCGGAGACGCGGTGGCGGCCGGTGGCTGGTCGATGCCGATGGCGCGGCCGAGCTGGTCGAGGCGGTGCCCCTGGGCGGTGAGCCGCTGGTGCAGGGAGTCGGCGGCGGCGTGCAGGTCACGGCGGCGTTCGGACTCGGCGGCGGCGTGCTGCTCGACGGCGCGACGCTGCTCGGCGAGCTGTCGGGCCAGCGCCGCGTACTCCTCGAAGGACACCGTCAACGCTCCCCGTCCGGTTCGTGCCCGTCGCCGGCGAACGGCACGATCAGTCTGGTGCGCTGGTCGTGCCGGTCGACCAGCAGCGCCCGGTCGGCGCGCGGCGTGTAGGCGAGGTCGTGGACCCCGAGGTGCAGGGCCAGCTCGGGGCCGGGCACGTTGAGTGCGACCAGGCAGGCGATGTCGTCGCGGTTCTGGCTGCCGCCCAGGTCGTCGGCGAGCCGGCGCAGGCCGCGCCACCAGCCGAGCAGGTGCACCCCCTGGGCGGGGCCCTGGCGCAGCAGGGTGTGCAGGTCGTCCAGGCCGGAGCGGAACGTGACCGGGTCGGCCGCCCCGAGCACCGGCGCGGCGGCGTCCATGCCGAACACCACCAGGTACTCGCGGCCGGCGGGCTCGGCGGCCAGCTCGGCGATCCGCTCGCGCAGCCCGGCGGCGTCGACGCGCCGGACCGGGTGGCCGGCGGCCCGCAGCGCGCTGTCGGTCTCGTCGGCGACCGGGTCGGTGGCGGTGACCAGCGAGGCCAGCAGGAAGCGGGCGTCGCCCGGGGCGTGCTGACGGGCCAGGCTCAGCGTCGCGGCGCGCAGCACGTCCGCCCCGGCCGGTGCGGTGCCCACCACGGCGAGGTGCCGGCCCGGAGTGGTGTCCATCAGGAACAGCGCGGTGGTGCCGTGCACGTCGACGGTCCGACCGACCAGGGCCATCGGGCGCCGGCCACCGGGGCGCAACCCGGCGAAGGTGGGATCGTCCTCGACCCGCGCAGCCTCGTACCCCTTGAAGACCGCAGGTGCCCGCGAGCCTGGTGGGCGGGCCTGCCACAGCTCGTGGCGCAGCGCGGCGAGGTCCGCCGCGGCGGCGTGCGCGTCGGGGAAACGCAGCACGGTGTCGGCGCCGACCGCGCCGGCGGCGGTGTTGACGACGGCGGAACCGATCGGCAGGGCCGCGGCGGCGTCGTTGAGCTGGTCGAGCACCCCGCCCCCGCCGGGCAGCGCGACCCGCAGCGCGAACTGCCCGAAGATCGCCTCGGCCCGGCCGTAGAGCGCCTCGATGCCGGTCATGCTCTGGCTGGCCAGCACCAGGTGTACGCCGTAGGAGCGGCCCTTGCGGGCCAACTCCTCCAGCAGGTCGACGGATTCACGGGCGAGCGCGTCGTTGCCGGCGAGCAGCACGTGGAACTCGTCGATGACCGCCACGATGCGCGGCAGCGGATTGTCCCGGGGCAGGTCGGCGAGTTTGGTGACGCCGTGCCGTTTGAGGGCGGTGGCGCGGCGCTGCGCCTCCCGGCGTAGCTCGCGCAGCACGGCGAGGCCGTACTCGCGGTCGGATTCGATGCCGACGGCGCGGGCGTGCGGCAGCCAGGACGGATCGCGGGTGGTGGGCACGAACTCGGTGAAGCTCACGCCCTCCTTGAAGTCGAGCAGGTAGAGCTGAAGCTCGGCCGGGGAGTAGCGCGCGGCCAGCCCGTAGAGCACGTCGAGGAGGAAGACGGTCTTGCCGGCGCCGGTGCGACCGCCGACCAGCCAGTGCGGGGTGGCGTCGTCGAAGGCCACGGTCAGCGGGGCGCGGCCGGCCCGGCCGATGACCGTCCGCAGGCCGCTGCCGGCCGACTCGGCCCAGCGCCGCTCGGGCAGCAGCTCGGTGAAGGGGCAGCGCGTCGGTGCGCCGGGCGGCGGCGCCCAGGTGCTCGGCGAGGGCGCGCACGGAC
>NZ_JAEVHM010000379.1 GCF_016802865.1 Micromonospora parastrephiae
GGGGGACTAGGGGGTGTAGTGCTGGTCGTGGGCTTGGCGGGGGGCGCAGACGGAGGCGCGGGAGCAGGAGCAGCGGGAGCCGTCGGCGTCCAGGCGGACGGTGACCGCGTCGCGTGGGACGCTGTGGCCGACCACCCGGCCGTCGCCCTCCGGCGTGGAGACCCGGCTGCCGACCGCCGGGGCGGTCTCCTGAAATCGTTGGTACAGGGGATGTTCGTACTTCAAACAGCACATCAGCCGCCCGCATGCCCCGGAGATGCGCAGCGGGTTCAGCGGTAGGTCCTGGTCCTTGGCCATCCGGATGGTCACCGGCTCGAAGTCGGTGAGGAACGTGGCGCAGCACAGGTCCCGACCGCACGAACCGATCCCGCCCTGCACCCGCGCCGAGTCGCGGGCGGAGAGCTGGCGCAGCTCGACCCGACAGTGCAGGGTGGCGCCCAGGTCACGGACCAGGGAGCGGAAGTCCACCCGGTGCGGCGCGGTGAAGTAGACGGTGCTGCGCTCACCGCCGCCCTCGGCGGAGCCGAGCACGTGGTCGACGGCCACCACCTTCATCGGCAGGCCGTGCGCGCGGATCAGCCGCTTCGCGGCCACCTTGGCGTCGGCCTTGCGTCGACGCAACGCCTCGTCCCGGCGCAGGTCGTCGTCGCCGGCCAGCCCCACCAGGCGGGGGAAACCGTCGGTCTCCTCGGTGACCCACTGGGCGGCCCAGACGCACTCGGCCACCTCGGGCCCGTCGTCGGTGGGCACGAGCACCCGGTCGCCGACCTGCGGACGCAACTCGCCCGGGTCGAGGTAGTAGAGGCGCCCGTACCGGTTGAAGCTGACCGCGCAGAGCATGCCCATGCCCCCACCCTACGACGGGTCAGCGCGGAGAGCGCACCGGCCGGCTACGCCCGCCGCTATTCATGACCGTCGACTTGACCTATTGCCGGGCGGCCCGTCGTGCCGTTGCTCCTCGCCCGGACGGTTGAATCCCGGCCGGGGCAGGGGACAAACGCGTCCGGGCGGCGTTGAGTGGAGGCAGACCTGCGGGGGGTGCAGGGGGAAGACCACGGCGTCGCCGTGGGCGCCGGCTCTTCTCGGGTGCCCGCGAGCGGCGCCGTGGTCTGTCCGGGCCGCCGAAGGGCCGGGACGCGGCTACCAGCCGACCCGGGTGGGCTGCCCGTAGTGGGGCCTGCCGTCCACCGGCGGTCGCCAAACGGACTCGGCCAGGCTCGGCGCCCACTGACGCAGCAGCGTCTCGGCGCCGTCGTACGCGACGCAGAGCACCGCCAGCACCCGCGCCGCGATCTCGGCCGCGTCGGCCACTCCCGGCCCGATCGGCCCGGGTCGAAGCGGTGGACCCCCGGCGGTGGCGGCGACCACGGCGACGGCCTCGGCCGAACGGAGCACGTCGGCCAGTGTCCGGGCCAGGGCCAGCCGGCTGCCCTCCATCCAGTCGGCGAGCGCGTCCGCGTACCCGGCGGTGGATTCGAGCCGGCCGACCAGGCTCTCCGGCCCCTCGTCCAGGTGGCGTAGCAGCGCCGCGCGTTCCTGCCCGTACGCCGTGGCGGCCGGACCGGACCACAGCACCGGGTCGGTGAGCGCGGCGGAGACGTCGTCGTACCCCCGGATGAGCCGGCGCACGGCGTGCCCGGCGCCGGTGAGCGGCGTCGGGTGGAGGTCGAGGAAGCCACGGACCGCGTCGCCCGGCAGCACCTGCATCCGGCGCAGCAGCGGCCAGACCCGGTGCCCCTCGGGGACCCCGGCGGCGAGCAGCGCGTCCACCCGGTGCAGCAGGTCCAGGCCGGGCTCGGCGAGCCGGTCGAGCGGGTCCATCACGGCTCCCCGGTGATCCGGCGGCGGGCGGCCCGGTCGACCTCGCCGTAGCGGTCGGCGGCCTCGCGGACGGCCGCGGCGGCGGC
>NZ_JAEVHM010000038.1 GCF_016802865.1 Micromonospora parastrephiae
GCCGGTGCCGTCCGCCGGGACCTTGGTGCCAGGGCGTCCGGCGCGGCAGTGCCCGCGTCCGGCTGCCGGGTCTCGGCGGTACGCACCTGCGGCGACTTGTCGTCCGGCGCCTTCACGTCCGGTGCGGTGCTGCCGGTCACGGTCGTCGGCTCGGCCTTCTCGGCAACACCGGCGTCCCCCGTCGGGGCGGACGCCCCGTCGCCGCCCTTCACCGGGGCTGCCGCGGCCTCAGCCGGAGCGGGCTTGGCCGCCTCCGCCTTCGCCTTCGCCTCGGCGGCGGCGCGGTCCGCCTCGGCCTTGCTGCGGATCGGGGTGTTCGGGTCGAAGCCCGGCACCGAGACGCCGTGCTGCTGCGCCAGCCGCAGCCCGCGCAGGGTGGGCTCGCCCGGCCCGCCGTCGGCGACCGCGCCGTCACGCTCGTCGGCGAAACCGGCGAGCTGCACCGCCATCTCCTTGAGCGTGCAGAGCCGCGCGCCACGGGTCGGCATCGGCCGCCCGCCCGCGCGCAGTTCGTCGACCACACCGACCGCCGTCGACGGGTCCACCCCGTCGAAGAAGTCGTAGTTGACGGTCATCACCGGGCCGTAGTCGCACGCCGCCAGGCACTCGGCGTGCTCCAACGTGATCGTGCCGTCGGCGGTGGTCTCGTCGTGCCCGACACCCAGGTGCTCGGAGAGGGTGTCGTAGACCTCCTGGCCACCGAGCACGTTGCACATCGTGTTGGTGCAGACGCTGACCAGGAAGTCACCGGTCGGCTTGCGCTTGTACATGGTGTAGAAGGTGGCCACCGCGCCGACCTGGGCCTTGTTCAGCCCGAGCACCTCGGCGCAGAACGCGACACCGGCCGGGGAGACGTACCCCTCCTCGGCCTGGACCAGGTGCAGCAGCGGCAGCAGCGCCGAGCGGGACCGGTCCGCCGGGTAACGGGCGATGATGTCGCGCGCCCGCTCCCGGGTCTCGTCAGTGAAAACAACGCTCATCGGTCACAACCACCCATCACGGGGTCCAGCGAGGCGCCGCCGGCGATCACGTCGGCGATCAGGCCGCCCTCGGCCATCGCCGGGAGGGCCTGGAGGTTGACGAAGCTCGGCTCCCGGTAGTGCACCCGGTACGGCCGCGTGCCGCCGTCGGAGACCGCGTGCACGCCCAACTCGCCGCGCGGCGACTCGATGCCGACGTACACCTGGCCGGGCGGGACCCGGAAGCCCTCGGTGACGAGCTTGAAGTGGTGGATCAGCGACTCCATCGACTGACCCATGATCTTCGCGACGTGCTCCAGCGAGTTGCCCATGCCGTCCACGCCGATGGCCAGCTGCGCCGGCCACGCGATCTTGCGGTCGGCGACCATCACCGGGCCCGGCCGCAGCCGGTCCAGTGCCTGTTCGACCAGCTTCATCGACTCGCGGATCTCGGCGAGGCGCACCTGGTAGCGGCCCCACACGTCACCGTCGGGGTGGGTCGGCACGTCGAACTCGTACGTCTCGTAGCCGCAGTACGGCATGGTCTTGCGCAGGTCCCAGGCGAGGCCGGCGGAACGCAGCACCGGGCCGGTGACGCCGAGCGCCACGCAACCGGTCACGTCCAGCACCGCCACGTTCTTCGTGCGCTCGATCCAGATCGGCTGGCCGGAGAGGAGGTCCTCGTACTCCTTGAGCTTCTTCGGCATCATCTTCAGGAACTCGCGGATCTTGACGATCGCCTCGTCCGGAACGTCCTGCGCCACACCGCCCGGCCGGACGTACGCGTGGTTCATCCGCAGGCCGGTGATGGTCTCGAAGATGTCGAGGATGTACTCCCGCTCCCGGAAGCCGTACAGCATGATCGAGATCGCGCCCAGCTCCATGCCGGTGGTGGCCAGCCAGACCAGGTGCGACGAGATCCGGTTGAGCTCCATCATCAGCACCCGGATGGTGGTGGCCCGCTCGGTGATGTCGTCGGTGATGCCGAGCAGCTTCTCGACCGCCAGCGAGTACGCCGTCTCGTTGAAGAGCGGGGCGAGGTAGTCCATCCGGGTCACGAACGTCGAACCCTGCACCCAGTTGCGGTATTCGAGGTTCTTCTCGATGCCGGTGTGCAGGTAGCCGACGACGGAACGGGCCTCGCGGACCGTCTCGCCCTCCAGCTCCAGGATCAGCCGCAGCACCCCGTGCGTGGACGGGTGCTGCGGACCCATGTTGACCACGATGCGCTCGTCGTTGATCGGGTCGGTGCCCGAGACGATCGTGTCCCAGTCGCCACCGGTAACGGTGAAGACCCGACCCTCGGTGGTCTCGCGCTCGGTCGCGTAGTTCGACGTGGTCACAGTGCCCGCCCTCCGTTCACGACTGCGGGGCTCGCAAGCTCACTCCTCGCGCTCACTGGTAGGACCTCCTACGGTCCGGCGGTGGAATTTCCGCGCCCTTGTACTCGACGGGAACGCCGCCGAGCGGATAGTCCTTGCGCTGCGGGTGGCCCTCCCAGTCGTCCGGCATGAGGACCCGGGTGAGGTTGGGGTGGCCGTCGAAGACGACGCCGAACATGTCGTACGCCTCCCGCTCCTGCCAGTCGGCGGTCGGGTAGACCGCCGTGACGCTGGGCAGGTGCGGGGCTTCGACGAGACCGCGGCCTCCAGTCGAACCCGACGTCGGTAGGTCATCGAGGTGAGCTGGTAGACCACGTGCAGCCGACGCTCGTCGGCGCCGAGGTAGTCCACACCGGACACCGAGGAGCACAGCTCGAAGCGCAGCGCCAAATCGTCGCGCATCACCTGGCAGACCTCGGCGATTCGCTCCGGGCGTACGTGCAGGGTCAGCTCACCGCGGTCGACCACGACCTTCTCGATCGCGTCGGAGAAGGCGGGGTACGCCTCCTCCAGCGCGTCGCGCACCTCGTCGAAGTAGCCGCCGTACGGGCGGGCGGCCTCCTCGATCGGCTGGCGCTGGCGGACCAGGCCGCCGTAGCCGGACACGTCACCGCTGCCCTGGTTGCCGAACATTCCGCGACCGGCCGGGCTGGCCGGCGGGTACTCGGCCGGGGCGGTGCTGCTGGCACCGGCCGGGACCACCGGCAGCGGCACCCCGCCGTCGTTGTTCTTGTCGTTGGGTGCGGTCACCGAGCCTGCCCTCCGTTCGCGACTGCGGGGCTCCGCTTCGCCGCACTCCTCGCGCTCACCTGGGTCCCCCCTGCGGGTGGAGGTGGTTCTGGGCATTCATCCAGTTCTCGATGCGCAGCTGCTCCTCGCGGCCCTCGCGGACCGCGCGGGTCCACTCGGCGCGGCGGGCCTTGTCGCTGCGGTACGACGACGGCATGGAGCCGTAGGGGACGACCGGGACGTCGCCACGCTCCTGACGGGCCGCCAGCATCTTGCGGCCGTTCGGGCCCAGCGGCTCGTACATGATCTTCTCGCGGAGCTTGAGGATCGCGTCGATGAGCATCTCGGGCCGGGGCGGGCAGCCGGGCAGGTACATGTCGACAGGCACCACGTGGTCGACGCCCTGCACGATCGCGTAGTTGTTGAACATGCCGCCGCTGCTGGCGCAGACGCCCATCGAGAGCACCCAGCGGGGCTCGGCCATCTGGTCGTAGATCTGCCGCAGCACCGGGGCCATCTTCTGACTCACCCGGCCGGCGACGATCATCAGGTCGGCCTGCCGGGGCGAGGCCCGGAAGACCTCCATACCCCAGCGACCCATGTCGTAGTGCGGACCACCGGCGGCCATCATCTCGATGGCGCAGCAGGCCAGGCCGAAGGTCGCGCCCCACACGGACGACTTCCGGGACCAGTTGACCAGCTTCTCCACCGAGGTGAGCAGGACGCCGGCGGGAAGCTTCTCCTCGATGCCCATCTGACGTTCCTTCCTCAGTCCCAGTCCAGGCCGCCGCGCCGCCACACGTAGGCGTACGCGACGAAGACCGCGACGATGAACAGGACCATCTCCACGAAGCCGAAGATCGGCAGGGCGTCGAACGTGACCGCCCAGGGGTAGAGGAAGATGATCTCGATGTCGAAGACGATGAAGAGCATCGCCGTCAGGTAGAACTTGATCGGGAACCGCCCGCCGCCGACCGGCTGGGGGCTGGGCTCGATGCCGCACTCGTAAGCCTCGAGTTTGGCCTTGTTGTAACGACGGGGACCGGCGAAGCGGGCGGCGCCAACGGAGAACAGCGAGAACGCCGCGGCGAGGGCGAACAGCCCGATGATCGGTGCGTAAGGCGAGAGCGACATCGTTTTCTCCTGCTCGTCCTTCCCTGCCCTCGATGCTTGACGAAAATCACACTATTCACGTCCCTCCCGGGGGCTGCCGGCGGGGGTCGATCTTTGTCGGTGTCGGGGCTGTGACCAGCACCGACACATTCATCTATACGGCTGGCGCGGCCTTCGTCATCGCGTTGATGACCCGGTCCATCGCATCCCCGCCGCGCGGGTCGGTCAGATTGGCCAGCAGTTTGAGCACGAAACGCATCAGCGTCGGGTGCGGCATGCCGTGCTTCGTGGCGATCCGCATGATCTCCGGACGGCCGATCAGCTTCACGAAGATGCCGCCGAGGCGGTAGTAGCCGCCGAGGCGGGCCTTCAGCTCGTTCGGGTACGCCATCAGCGCCCGCTCGCGCTCCGGGCCGGCCGGCCGCGCGAGGGCCTGCACCGCAACCTCCGCCGCCAGTTCGCCGGACTCCATCGCGTACGCGATGCCCTCACCGTTGAACGGGTTGACCATGCCGCCGGAGTCACCGACCAGCATGACGCCGCGGGTGTAGTGCGGCACCCGGTTGAAGCCCATCGGCAGAGCGGCCCCGAGGATCGGGCCGTCGGCGTTGGTCTCGTCGGTCATTCCCCAGTCGACGGGCGTGTTCGCCAGCCAGTCGGTGAGCAGCCGGCGGTAGTTGGTCTTACCGAACGCGGAGGACGAGTTGAGGACGCCGAGACCGACGTTGACCCGCCCGTCACCGAGCCCGAAGATCCAGCCGTATCCGGGCAGCAGGTTGTCGCCGCTGTCCTTGCTGCGCAGCTCCAGCCACGACTCCAGGTAGTTGTCGTCGTGCTTGACCGGGGAGCGGTAGTAGCGGCGGACGGCCACGCCGATCGGCCGGTCCTCCCGCTTGGCCAGCCCGAGCGCGAGCGGGAACCGACCGGAGACCCCGTCGGCCGCCACGACCAACGGGGCGTGGAAGGTGGTCGGCTCCTTGCCGGGCCCCACCTCCGCCTCGACCCCGGTCACGCGGCCGTCGCCGTCGAGCACGGGGCCCAGCACGTTGACGTTGGTCCGCAGCTTGGCGCCGGCGGCCACCGCCCGCTGGGCGAGCAGGTCGTCGAAGTCCAGTCGGGTGCGCACCAGCCCGTAGTTGGGGAAGCTCGCCAGGTCCGGCCAGTCCAGTTCGAGGCGCACGCCGCCGCCGATGACCCGCAGGCCCCGGTTGTGCAGCCAGCCGGCCTCGGGTGAGGTGTCCACACCCATCCGGATGAGCTGGCGCACCGCGCGCGGGGTCAGCCCGTCGCCGCAGACCTTTTCCCGGGGGAACTCGGTCTTCTCCAACAGCAGCACCCGTACGCCGTGCCGGGCCAGGTGGTACGCCGTCGCCGATCCACCGGGACCGCACCCACGACGATGACGTCGGCGTCGTGTTCCACCGCGGTCATTCGCACCTCCTCCCGCACGCTCGTGAAATGCTTCACAAGCCAGACGGGACGAGTGTATGACCGGCGTCATACCTGCGCAGGCTCAGGGGTACCTAACTCGCCGATGTGACACTTCGCGACCGTCCACAGCAGTCAGGTGTCAGGCCGGGCTGGGCGCGTCCAGGCCCGCGTCGACCCGGATGGTCTCCGGCAGATGCTCGCGCAGCGCGCCTCCGGCGGCCCGGTCCAGCGCGGCCAACACCTCGGCGACCACCTGCCGAACCTCCGCCGGATCGGCGCCGGCCAGCGCGCGGAGCTGCGCGATGAGTTCGGCCGCGTCATCGTCGGTGGCGGCCACCGGGTCCGCCCGGTCTACTCCGGTCATGCGGACGAGCGTACGGGGCAAAGTGGACTAAAGACGGATATTCACGAAACCTGAATATTGTCCGTGCCGACCTCTGCTACTCGCGGATACCCCGGTGCAGGGCGACCACGCCACCGGTCAGGTTGCGCCACGCCACCCGACCCCAGCCGGCCGCCGCGACCCGCCCGGCGAGGGCGGCCTGGTCCGGCCAGGCCCGGACCGACTCGGCCAGATAGACGTACGCGTCCGGGTTGCTCGACACCGTGCGGGCCACCACCGGCAGCGACCGCATCAGGTACGACAGGTAGACCGTCCGGAAGGCCGGATTGACCGGGGTGCTGAACTCGCACACCACCAGTCGCCCACCCGGCCGCGTCACCCGAGCCAGCTCGCGCAGGGCAGCATCGGTGTCGTTGACGTTGCGCAGCGCGAACGAGATGGTCACCGCGTCGAAGCTGGCGTCGGCGAACGGCAGCCGCAGCGCGTCCCCGGCCAGCAGCGGCACCTCGGGACGAGCACGCTTGCCCGCGTACAGCATGCCGAGCGACAGGTCCGCCCCCACCGCGTACGCCCCGGACTGCGCGAGTTCCCGGGTCGAGACGCCGGTGCCCGCGCCCACGTCCAGCACCCGCTCGCCCGGACGCAGCCCGAGCGCCGCCCGCGTGGACCGACGCCAGGAACGGTCCTGGCCCAGCGAGATCACCGTGTTGGTCAGGTCGTAACGCTCCGCCACGCCGTCGAACATCGCGGCGACCTCGTGCGGCTGCTTGTCCAGACTGGCTCGCTGGCCCTGCGGGGTACGGCTCACCCCTCCACTCTGCCAGCCACGCTCCAGCCGTCGACCGCTGGGTCCGCGTACCCCCGGGAGCGGCCGGGCCATCGGCGGGCCGTGCGGTGCGGTCCGGGCACGCGAAAGGGCGGGGTGGTCGCCCACCCCGCCCTCGCGTCGACCACGGTCAGTCGGTCGACTTCTCGTCGCTCGGGGCGACCAGAACGACCTTGCGCCGGCGGGAGAGCACCAGCAGCGCCCCTCCCGCGAGCAGGATCAGGCCGCCGATGCCGCCGATCAGGCCGGCCTGCACACCGGTCACCGGCAGCCCTCCGCCGCCGGCGCCGCCACCACCCGTGGCCGGCGAGGTGGTCGCGCCCGGCGTGGGCGTGCCGGTCGGCGTCGCCGTCGGCGTGGGTGTGGGCTGCGCGGTCAGGTCGACGAACGCCTCGAAGGTGGTGTGGTTGTCCACCACGTCGACCTCGGTGAAGGCCTTCCGCTGGGCGGAGCTGGCCATCTCCGGCTCCTCCTCGGGCTGCCCCTCGGCACCGTCCAGCCCGTACGCGAAGAGGTCACCCTCGTGCAGCACCGGCTCGGTCACGTCGTCCCCGACCGTCACCCGGACGTCCGCGGTGTAGTACTCGCCGGGCTTGACGACCGCACCGGCGTCCTCGCAGAACAGTTGCTGCTTGCCCTGGAACTCCTGCTCAAGGCAGCCCTCCGGCTTTTGCGCGAAGGTGACGCCCGCCGGCAGGGTCAGGCCGAAGAAGATGCCCGTCGCCTTGCGGCTGCCATCGTTGTAGACCGCCCAGTCCAGCGGCACCGTCTCGCCCCGCCGCACCGGGCGCAGGTCGGGATCGTCGCCCTGAACCCCGTTCACCACGACGTTCGCCTGGACGTCCTGCACCCAACTGGTCAGGTCGTAGCCCGGCTTGGCGACGGTGATGGCGTGCTCGACCTTGTTGTCGCCGCGCTCGGGGTCGGTGGTGGTCGACGTGATGGTGACGACCAGCGTGCCGGCATCACCGCGACCACCGGTGGAGAACAGCGGGATGCCGAAGTCCTCGCTGGTGCCGGCCGGCAGGTCGCCGAGCTGGCAGGTGAACGTCCTGCCCTGCACCTGGCAGCCGTCCGGCACCACGACGCCGACCTTGTTCCTCTTCAACTGGCTGGTGTCGGCGGTGTAGCTGACACCCTTCGCGGCAACCGTGCTCCGGCTGTTGTCGACCCGGAACTTGAACGGCTTGGCCTTCGCCGCCGTGACGCCCTTGGCCAGTTCGTAGCTGAGCGGCACCAGGGCCAGGTCGGCCTGGTCGGCGGCCTGCGCCGGGGCGGCCACGGTGGCCAGGCCACCGGCCGCCAGCAGGGCCACGACGCCGGCACGGGCCAGGGCCGAGCGGTGGAACGCTGTCATCAGTCCCCCGGGGGTAGGGAAGAACGGGTGGTTGCGGAACCGAGCGGACGTTATCGGAGGTCGATCTCCCGCGCCAGCGCCGGCAGCCACTTTCATCCGTCCGGTCCGAACCGACGAGACGGTACGGGCGGGATGGTCACCCATCCCGCCCGTACCGCCGTGCGTTATATGAACGACCCTCACGGGCCGATGGAGGACAGCCCTCGACCAGGACCATCAGACCATCCGCCACCAGCAGAGTCGCGCCGATTCGCCGATCCACGGTGGCGATGGATACGAGCCGGGACGCTAGCCGCCGACGATCATCTTCACCACCCCCGGACCGGACAGCCTGGCGCTGCGACGGCGGGGACCACCCGTACCGCCACTGCGGTCGGGCGGGAGCACGAGCCCCGGTCAGCCGAACGGACGGGGTCAGTTGACCTCGACCAGCGGCAGCGACCTGCCCGCCCCACCGCCCGGCAGGGCGATCGAGGAGAAGTGCGAGACCACCCGCTCGTCGGTCGGGTCGTCGGCCGGCGTGTGGTGCACGGCGAGCCGGTTGTAGAGGGTGTCCCGCTGAGCGGGGATCCGGTCCGCCGAGCGGATCATCCCGATCAGCTCGTGCAGGTTGGAGCGGTGCCGTGCACCGGCCGAGGAGATGACGTTCTCCTCCAGCATGATCGAGCCGAGGTCGTCCACACCCATGTGCAGCGACAGCTGCCCGACGTCCTTGCCGGTGGTCAGCCAGGACGCCTGCAGGTGCGGCACGGTCTCGAAGAAGAGCCGGGCCACCGCGACCAGACGCAGGTACTCCAGCGTCGTCGCCTGGGTGCGGCCCTTGAGGTGGTTGTTCTCCGGCTGGTACGTCCACGGGATGAAGGACCGGAAACCGCCGGTGCGGTCCTGCACGTCACGGATCATGCGCAGGTGCTCGATCCGCTCGGCGTGCGTCTCGCCGGTGCCCATCATCATGGTGGCGGTCGACTCGATGCCCTGCCGGTGGGCCAGCTCCATGACCTCCAACCAGCGCTCACCCGACTCCTTGAGCGGGGCGATGGCCTTGCGCGGCCGCTCCGGCAGCATCTCCGCGCCGGCGCCCGCGATGGAGTCCAGACCGGCGGTCTTGATCCGGGCGATGGCCTCGTCCAGGCTCACCCCGGACACCTTGGCCATGTGCAGGATCTCGCTCGGGCCGATCGAGTGGATGACCAGCTGCGGGTACGCCTGCTTGACCGAGGAGAACAGCTCCTCGTAGTACTCGACGCCGTAGTCCGGGTGGTGTCCGCCCTGGAGCATCACCTGGGTCGCGCCCAGCTCGACCGCCTCGCCACACCGGCGCAGGATCTCCTCGGTCGGGTGGGTCCAGCCTTCCCTGTGCTTGGGCGCGCGGTAGAAGGCGCAGAACTTGCACGCCGTCACGCAGACGTTCGTGTAGTTGATGTTGCGGTCGATCAGGTACGTGACGACGTTGTCCGGGTAGCGCCGTCGGCGCACCGCGTCCGCCGCCTCGCCCAACGTGTGGAAGGGCGCCTCGGTGTAGAGCAGCAGCGCCTCCTCGGGCGTGATCCGCCCGCCGTCCGCGCCGCGCTGCAGGATGTCCTCGATCTCCCGGCTCACCGTCACGCCCTCGAGCCTACGTCGACCCCACCCCATCTGGCCGGACCGGGACCTTGATGTGATCCCGCCCGGAGTCCAACATATTTTCAAGATCGAGATATGATATCCATCGGTGTTTGACAGATTTTTGCGGAGAGGGAAATATGTTGGTCGAGTTGAGGAGGCGGGCGGGATGAGCGACATGGACACTGCTCCGGGCATCGCCGCCCGATGCCGGGCCGACGGCGGACTAACGCAAGCAACTCTCGGCGAGTTACGGGACGAGCTGGGCTACCGAAAGCTCGGCCGTTGGGTCTTGGCGGAGATCGCCGAGACGCTCAGAGCGACCGGCCTCGGTTTTTTCCCGCCAGAGCGCCTCGTAGCGGAACTCAACACCGAGCCACGCCAGTGGCAGACGGTGTGGATCTACGTTCGTGATGGCGGGCCCCGGGCACGGGTCATCGACGCCGTGCTTCAGCCGGACGACTGCGACGTTCGTGCAGAGCTCGACGTCATCGGCACCAACAACCCGGCAGTACTGACGCCTCAGCAGCGGCTCGACCGCATTCGGGACATCGTCAACGCCTGATTCAAGCCCAATGACCGCCCCACAAGGAAGGTCCACGCGTCATGAACGCGCATGTCTTCGTGGACGAGACGAAGGAGCGAGGGCTTCTCATCGCGGCTGCGGTGGTGCTTCCGGCAGACCTGGCCGCTGCGCGCCGGACCATTCGCGATCTGATCCTGCCCGGCCAGCGTCGCATCCACTTCCACAAGGAGAGGGATGACAGGCGGCGGCAGATAATCGCCGCTCTAGGCACGTTGTCGGCCCATGCCGTGATCCTCGACGCGAGGGGCCACCGCGACGCCAGAGTGGCTCGAGAGGCATGCCTCGTCGCACTCGTGGAGCATGCGGCAAAGATCAACGCAGCTCGCCTGGTTCTGGAACGGGATGACTCGACATTCCAAGCCGATCGGCGCCTGCTCTTCGAGCAAGTGAGAAAGTCGGGGATGTCGAGCAACCTCCGTTACGACCAGCTGCGAGCTCACGAAGAGTGCTTGCTGGCCATTCCCGACGCACTGGCCTGGTGTTGGGCCAAAGGTGGGCGATGGAAGACATCTGTGCAGCGCGTCATTAGGGAGTCGCGGCAGGTATGACGAGGGCCAGGAAGCGCGAAACCCGGCTCACCCACCGTCCGGAAGGCTGCCGGGTCCACTTCCATGGAGCTAATGCCCCTGGCAGTTGCAGGCTACCTCTGTCCGGAGCTCCCGGACAAGGATCTGTCCGTTCCGCCTACCGCACGCTCCGCACTTGGCCGGTCAACCCGCGCAACGCTCGTTCCATGTTCTAGGCGCGGTCCGCACCTCGACGTGTATGCCGTAGGTGTCCCGTAGCTCCGCCGCGAGCACCGGGCCCGCCCAGGCCGGCAGGTAAGCCTCCCACCACGGCGCGTCACTCCGCACCGGCGCCCGCTGCTCGGAGAGCACCGCACGGAACCGCTCGTCCGCGTCCCCGACCAGTTCCCGGAACCAGCCCATCTGCGGGAAACCCCGCAACCCCTCGTCGGTCAGCACCTGCTCAATCGCGTGCCGGACGCTCAGATCGAACCAGTACTCGTCGAGGACGTCGTCGTAGCCCTCCTCGCAGAACCCGACGAACTGCTCCCACGCCTCCACGTAGCCGGTGGGACGTCGACCGCCGGTGACCTCGGCGAACCGCTCGACGAACTGGCGATCGTCCGGCACCCTCATGCGTCGTAGTCGACCGTGAGCCTGTCCGTGGTCGGACTGGACTGGCAGGTCAGCACGTAGCCGGCGGCCAGTTCGTCGGGCTCCAGGGCGTAGTTGCGGGCCATCGTGACCGACCCGTCGACGACCTTCGCCTTGCAGGTCGAGCAGACACCGCCCTTGCAGGCGTAGGGCAGCTCGCCCCGCACCTTCAGCGCGGCGTCCAGCACCCGCTCCTCGCGGCCCATGGTGAAACTCGACGACCGACCGTCCAGCACGATGGTGACCTCGGTGCCGGCGCCCGCCTGGTCGGCGGGGCGGCGCACCGGCTCCGGCGGCGCGTCGACGTGGAACAGCTCGGTGCGTACCGCCGACTCGGGCAGCCCGCGCGCGGTCAGCACGTCCCGGACGTCGACCACCATGCCGTACGGGCCGCAGAGGAACCACTCCTCGATGACGTCGCCCGGCACGATCGTGTCCAGCAGACGGCCCAGCCGCTCGGCGTCGATCCGACCGGAGAGCAGCGGCGACTCGCCCTGCTCACGGGACAGCACGTGCACCAGGTGCAGCCGGGTGGGGTAGCGGTCCTTCAGGTCGGCCAACTCCTCGGCGAACATCACCGTGTTCGCCGTGCGGTTGCCGTACACCAGGGTGAACGTGCTGGCCGGCTCGACGGCCAGGGCGGTCGCGACCAGCGCGAGCACCGGCGTGATGCCGGAGCCGGCGACGACCGCGCCGTAGTGCCGCATCCGGTCGGGCGCGAACGCCGTGGTGAAGGTGCCCAGCGGTGGCAGCACCTCGACCGTGTCGCCGCCGCGCAGGGCGCCGCAGGCGAACGCCGAGAAGGCGCCGCCGGGGATCTCCCGCACCCCGATCCGCAGCCGGCCGTGCCGGGCCAGGTCGTCCGGGGTGGAGCAGATCGAGTACGACCGGCGCACGTCCGTGCCGTCCTCGGCGACTCGCCGTACCGTGAGGTGCTGGCCCGCGCGGAACGCGAAAGTGTCCCGCAGGTCCTCGGGTACGGCGAAGGTGACCGCCACGGAGTCGTCGGTGAGCCGGTCGACGGCGGCGACCGGCAGCGGGTGGAAGACCGGCCGGCGGCGGACCGGCCGGGTGATGGTGACAGTCACAGCGCCTTCAGGTGGTCGAAGGGTTCGGCGCAGGAGCGGCAGCGCCACAGCGCCTTACAGGCGGTCGAGCCGAACCGGCTGACCTGCTCGGTCTCCGGTGAGCCGCACTGCGGGCAGCGGACCGCGAGGGTCAGCGGCACCACGCCGGCGGTGGGCACCGGGGCCGGCGGGGAGATGCCGGCGGTGGCGAGCTTCGCCCGGCCGCCCTCGGAGATCCAGTCGGTGCTCCAGGGTGGGCTGTAGACGGTCCGGACCTCGGCGTCCGGGTGGCCGGCGCGGGCCAGCGCGCGGCGGATGTCCGCCCGGATCACGTCCATCGCCGGGCAGCCGGTGTAGGTCGGGGTGATGGTGACGGTGACCCGGCCACTGGCCGGATCCTCCTCGACCGCTCGCAGGATGCCCAGCTCGTCGATGGTGATGACCCGGATTTCCGGGTCCACCACGCTCGCCGCGGCCGTTCTCGCGTCGCTCACCCTGCCGTCTTCGTTCGCGACCGCGGGGCTCGGCTGCGTTGCACTCCTCGCGTTCACCACCGCGCTCCGGGGTGCGCGCGGTGCAGCACCTGCATCTCGGCGAGCAGGTAGGACAGATGCTCGGTGTGCACGCCGGTGCGCCCGCCGGCCGGCGCCCAGGGACCCTCCGGTTTGGTGAGCGTCGCCTCGGCCAGCACCGAGCCGACCGTGTCGTCGAACGCCGGCCGCAGGGTGGCCGGGTCGACCGGCGCAGCCGGATCCGCGGCGAACAGCTCGTGCGTGTACGGCCACACCTCGTCGACAGCCGACTGCATCCGCCGGTGCGACTCCTCGGTGCCGTCACCGAGCCGCTTCACCCACAGCGCGCCGTGGTCCAGGTGGTACGCCGACTCCTTGCGTGCCTTCGCGCCGATGGCGGCCAGCCGCTCGTCGGCGCAGCCGGCCAAGGCGCTGTACAGCGGCAGTTGGTACGCCGCGAGGAAGAACAGTTTCGCCATGGTCACCGCGAAGTCGCCGTTGGGCAGCTCGACCAGGAGCGCGTTGCGGAACTCCCGGTCGTCGCGCAGGTACGCCAGCGCGTCCTCGTCGCGGCCGGCGCCCTCCAGCTCACCCGCGTACGTCAGCAGCAGGCGAGCCGCGCCGAGCTGGTCGAGGGCGATGTTGGCGAGCGCGATGTCCTCTTCCATCTCCGGCGCGCGGGTGGTCCACTCGGCCAGCCGCTGGGCCGCGACCAACGCGTCGTCACCGAGGCCGAGGGTGAAGTCGAAGGGCCCGTTCACAGGTGGGCCACCCCGTCCGGCACCTCGTAGAAGGTGGGGTGGCGGTAGACCTTGTCGGCCGCCGGGTCGAAGAAGGCGTCCTTCTCGTCCGGGCTGGACGCGGTGATCGCGCCGGCCGGCACCACCCAGATCGACACGCCCTCCTGCCGACGGGTGTAGAGGTCCCGGGCGTTGCGCAGGGCCAGCTCGGCGTCGGGGGCGTGCAGGCTGCCGACGTGGGTGTGCGACAGTCCGCGTCGGGCCCGCACGAAGACCTCCCACAGTGGGGTCTGCTCCCTGCTGGTTGGCTCGCTCACGCCGCTACCTTCTCCTTCTGTTCCGTCCGCTTGGCGGCGTACGCCGCGGCGGCCTCACGCACCCACGCGCCGTCGGCGTGGGCGGCCCGCCGGTGTGCCATCCGCTCCCGGTTGCACGGCCCGTTGCCGGAGATCACCCGCATCAGCTCGTCGTAGTCCGGCTGGGTGTAGTCGTACGCCTGCCGCTCCTCGTTCCAGCGCAGGTCCTCGTCGGGGATGCGCAGCCCGAGAACCTCGGCCTGCCCGACGCACATGTCGACGAAGCGCTGCCGCAGGTCGTCGTTCGAGAAACGCTTGATCTTCCAGGCCATGGACTGCGCGGAGTGCGTGGAGTCGCCGTCCGGCGGGCCGAACATGGCCAGCGACGGGTACCACCAACGGTCGACCGCGTCCTGGGCCATCGCCTTCTGCGCGGGGGTGCCGTGGGCCAGGGTGTGCAGGATCTCGTAGCCCTGGCGCTGGTGGAACGACTCCTCCTTGCAGACCCGGATCATCGCCCGCGCGTACGGCCCGTAGGAGCAGCGGCACAGCGGCACCTGGTTGACGATCGCCGCGCCGTCCACCAGCCATCCGATCGCGCCCACGTCGGCCCAGCCCAGGGTGGGGTAGTTGAAGATCGAGCTGTACTTCTGCCGCCCGTCGAGGAGCAACTGGACCAGTTCGTCGCGGCTGATGCCGAGGGTCTCGGCGGCGGCGTAGAGGTAGAGCCCGTGGCCCGCCTCGTCCTGCACCTTGGCCAGCAGGATCGCCTTGCGCTTGAGCGACGGCGCCCGGCTGATCCAGTTGCCCTCCGGTTGCATGCCGATGATCTCGGAGTGGGCGTGCTGGGCGATCTGTCGGATCAGCGTCCGGCGGTACGCCTCGGGCATCCAGTCGCGCGGCTCGATCTTCTGCTCGGCGCCGACGACGTCGTCGAAGTACGCGGCCAGGTCCTCGTCCGGCGCGGGTCCGCCGCGCCGCTCGCGGGCGGCGGCGGCGCGCAGTTCCGCCTCGGCCGCCTCGACCTCGCCCAGCAGGCCACCGCCGGGGGTGTCGTCCGCAGCGTCCGCCGGCGCGGAGAAGTCGTTGCCATACATGGGGACAAGTGTTACAGCTTGCACCCTGATGCACCAGGGGGTGTAACAGGAAACCCGAGTCACCTCCGGTCACCGATGGGCGGTTGTTCCTCACGTTGCGCGAACCCACGGGCCGTGACCTAGCTCACGACGAAAAGACGAACCCTCTCAGAAGCCGCATACCGTCCCGATATTCCGTCTTCATTGCAAGTTGCCAGGTGTCGGGTTCTGGCGAGCCGCCAGTCCGGACGTAGACTTCTGGCGGTCACACGATCGGCTGCCCAGAATCGCCGTCTCCACAGAGGCCATCTCCCCCGGCCTCGGCGATCGCACCCGATCGCCCCGGACAACAAGCCGGTCCCCCCGGCCCTGACATCTGGAGCTCACCCAACTCATGCGATCTCGCGTGACCCTGGTGCTCGCCGTCGCGGCGGTCCTGCTCGGTGGCGTCCTGCTGGTTCCCACCGCGTACGCCCGGCTGGCCGACGACACCAGCGGCGGAGGCGGAGGCGGCGGCACCGCCTCGACCGTGGCCGCGCCGGCACCCGCACCGCCGCCACCGCCCACCCTGGCCGCCGGCCCGGTGGCGGTGAGCTTCAAGGGCGAGTTTTTCTCGTGGGCGCTGATGGACCGGCAGACGGGCAAGATCTCCGGGTCGCCGAACATGACCTCGACCAGCTCCACCGAGTCGATGATCAAGGCGTGGATCGTTTCCGACTACCTGCGGCAGCTCAAGGACACAGAGCCGTCCGCGGCGTTGAAGGAGGCGGCACGGCTCGCCATCATCGACAGCAACGACGGCGCGGCCAACAAGATCCACGCCGCTGCCGGCGGCTCGTACAAGCCCTCGACCAGCAGCACGCCCGACGCGGTTATCCAGCGAGCGATCACCATCTGCGGGCTGACCGACACCAAGCGCGGCAACGTCAAGCCGTACACCGGCTACTGGAGCTTCACCCGGATGTCGCCCCGCGACGCGGTCCGGCTCGGGGACTGCATCGCCGACGGCAAGGCCGCCGGCCCGAAGTGGACCAAGTGGGTGCTTGAGCAGATGAGCGAGGTACGCGGCACCACAGCGGCCAAGGACCAGAAGGCGTCGTACGGCGGCGGCCGCTGGGGGATCATCGACGGCCTGCCCAAGTCGATCACCGCCCAGGGTCCGGTCAGCATCAAGAACGGGTGGACCCCGATCGCCTACGACAGCAACTGGCACGTCAACTGCCTGGCCGTCAACGGCAGATGGAGCCTCGCGGTGATGCTGCGCTACCCAGTCCGAAACGGGCTGGACTACGGCGCGCAGGTCTGCGCCAGCGTGGCCACCCAGTTGGTCACCCCGCAGCCGGGCGCCGCGTTGAAGGTGCCGCAGCAACCGGTCGGGAGGCTCTGATGGGCAACCGCCGGGCAGACCGAAGCGGCGGCGGTGAGGCGTCCCCGCTGCGGCTGGTCGCCATCGCGGTCATCCTGATCGGGCTGGTGCTGGTGTCGCTACGGCTGCTGCCGGGGTCGCCGTTCGAGTCGTCGGCTGCCGCCAAGTGGGGTGAGTCCGACACGGCCAGCGACCGCTCCACCGGTGCGGCCACCGACCGCAGGGCCCGCCAGCCGGTCCCGCCGTCGCCGAGCCCCAGCCCGTCGCTGGAGCCGCTGCCATTCGTGGCCAAGGATCTCAACCTCGACATCGAGGGCTGGTACTCCTGGAGCGTGCTGGACCGCCGGACCGGAAAAATCATCGGTTCGAAGAACATGGGCGAGACCAGCACCACCGCCTCGATGATCAAGTCTTGGATCGTCGCCGACTACCTGCGTCGCGCGGCCGACAGCGGCCAGACGCCGAGCGACGCGAAACTCGCCGACGCGACCCAAATCATCCGGGACAGCGACAACACCCGAGCCGAGCAGTTCTACAACTCGGTGGGCCGGGACGCCTCGATCAAGCGGCTGATCTCCATGTGCAAGCTGACCGACAGCAGCGTCGCCCCCGACAAGGGCTGGTCCCGGACGGCGCTCTCCCCGCGCGACACCGCCCGCCTGGGCAACTGCATCGCCACCGGCACCGCCGCCGGGCCGAAGTGGACCACGTGGCTGCTCAACGAGATGCGACTGGTGCGCGGCGCGGGTGACTTCGGCATCCGCAAGGCGTTCCCGGCTGCCGAGCAGAAGCAGATCGCCATCAAGAACGGGTGGATCGACCGGACCAGGGAGCAGGAGATGCACATCAACTGCCTGGCCATCGGCGACACCTGGACGATGGGCGTGATGGTCAAGTACCCGATCGGCATGGGCTACGACTACGGCATGAAGAACTGCGAGAAGATCACCGAGGCGCTGCTCCGCCCCGGCGTCTGACCCGCGGCTCAGCGCGGCCCGGCGGGTCAGCCAGCGAAGAACTCGGGGCCGCCGGCGGGCAACGCCGGTGTCTCGCCGATCGCAGCGGCACGTCGGGCGAACTCCCGCAGCCCGGCGACCTGCCGATCACCCAGCGAGAAGTCCAGCGTCCGGAAGTACGTGGCCAGCGTCGCGGCGTCGAACGTCTCCCACCGGGCCGCCGCCTCGGCCACCTGGTCCAGCTCGGCCAGACAGAGGTCGCGCGAGCGCAGGAACGCCTCGTGCACCTCCTTGACCAGGCCCGGGTGGGCGGCGGCGAAGTCGCGGCGTACCGCCCAGACGGCGAAGACCATCGGCAGTCCGGTCCACTCCCGCCATGCCTGCCCGAGGTCGGTGACGGTCAGGCCGAGCTGCGGCGCCTCGTAGAGCGCCCGCAGCGCCACGTCCCCGATCAGCACCCCGGCGTCGGCCTCCAGCAGCATCTGGGTCAGGTCCGGCGGACAGCGGAAGTAGTCGGGATGCACGCCGTACCGCTCGGCGAGCAGCAGCTGGGCCAGCAGCACCCCGGTACGCGAGGTCGAACCGAGGGCCACCCGGGAACCGTCCAGCTCGGCGAGGGGCTTCGTGGACACGATGTTGACCGAGAGCACCGGCCCGTCGCTGCCCACCGCCAGATCCGGCAGGAGCAGCAGCTCCTCGGAGTGCTTCAGGTACTCCACAAGCGTGATCGGGCCGATGTCCAGATCGCCGGCGACGAGAGCGGCGCTCAACCGGTCCGGCGAATCCTTGTGCAGGTCCACGTCGAGCAGGGCACCCGAACGCATCAGACCCCAGTAGATCGGCAGGCAGTTCAGGAACTGGATGTGCCCGACCCGCGGGCGTGCGATGCGCTCAGCCATGTCCCGACCGTATCCCCGGCGTCCGGCTCGGGCTCGGCGGGCCGGCCCGGAGTGGCCAAGCCCGCATCCGCCCCGGCGTGGCCCGGCGCGAAAACGGGGCGTCACCGCCTGCGGCGAAGGCGAGGGCCCCGGATCCTGCGGGAGGGGTGGTGCTCAGCCGGCGCCGTGCGACGGGGTAGGCGCGTCGAGGGCCGGCGCCACGACGGCGAACGCCCGGTCGGTCAGCTCGGCCAGGTGCTGCTCGTCGTCACCCGCCTGCCACTGCCGGAGCACCGTGTCCAACGCCAGCAGGGTCATCCCGGCGGCCATCCGCGGGTAGGGGTCGGTGTCCGGGTCGAGGCCACGGCGGGCGGCCAGTTCGGCGGCCAGGTCGGCGCGCCACTGGATCTGGCGTTCCAGCCAGCGGGCCTGCAGGGCAGGGGTGTCCAGGATCAGACGGACCACGACCCGGGCTCGCTCGGAGTGGTCAGGCCGGTCGGTGCAGGCGGCGAACGGCACCCAGACGGCATGGCGCAACGCGACCGACGGCGGCTCCGCAGGGGGGCGCGCGGCGAGTTCGGCGACGATGCCCGCGCTCATGTCGGCAAGGAACCGGACGACCACGTCCTCCTTGGACGCGAAGTAGCGGAAGAAGGTGCGGCGCGACATGCCGGCCGCCGCCACGATCTCGTCGACGGTCACCGCGTCGAAGCCCTTGGTGGCGAGCAGCATCAGGGCGGCGTCGCGCAACTCGTCGGCGACGAGCTGACGTTTGCGTTCGGCCATGGTGCTGTCTGCACGGGAGCTCATTGGGCGATGCTACGTCATGCCTACTCTGGCATCCCGCGTATCTCTTGACACTCAGTGCCACCAACGGCACAGTGGGACGCATGACTGTCGATGGCTGGACCACGGACCGGATCCCCGACCTGAGCGGCCGCACCTTCGTCGTCACCGGAGCCACGAGCGGGCTCGGCCTGGTCACCACCCGGGCACTCGCCGCCCGCGGCGCGCGCGTGGTGCTGGCCGTCCGCGACGAGGAGAAGGGCCACCGTGTGGCTGCCGACACCGTGGCCGCCCGGCCCGGTGTCGACCTGGAGGTACGGCAGGTCGACCTGGCCGACCTCGACTCGGTGCGGCGGTTCGCCGACCGGATGCACGCCGAGCATCGCCGGGTAGACGTACTGATCAACAACGCCGGGGTGATGGCCACGCCGCGCACCCTCAGCCCACAGGGCCACGAGCTGCAGTTCGCCACCAATCACCTCGGACACTTCGCCCTCACCGGGCTCCTGCTCGAGCTGTTGCTGGCCGGCCGTGACCCGCGGGTGGTCACCGTCACCTCGATCAACCACCGGCAGGCAAAGCCGTCCTTCGCCGACCCGACCGGCGAGCGGGCGTACTCCCCGATGGGCTTCTACAACAGGTCCAAGCTGGCCAACGCGATCTTCGGCTGCGAGCTGCACCGCCGGCTCAGCGCCGCGGGCAGCCCGTTACGAAGCATCCTCGCCCACCCCGGCTACACCGACACGAACCTGCAGACCAGCGCCACCACCCCGATCTGGCGGGTACTGCTGGGCCGGATCGGCAACCCCCTTCTCGCCCAGCCGGTCGAGCGCGGCGCCTGGCCGCAGTTGTTCGCCGCCACCGATCCCACGGCGCGGCCAGGCCAGCTCGTCGCCCCCGGCGGGCCGGCGGAGCTGCGCGGCCACCCCGCGCCGGGCAAGCTGGCCGCGGCCGCGACCGACCCGGACCACGGCCGGCGCCTGTGGGAGCTGTCCGAACAGGCCACCGGCGTACGGTTCGGTTCGCTGCGGCCAGCCAGCTGACCGGCCACCCGTCACCCGAGCGACCGGACGAACACCGCGCTGAGGGCCGTCACCAGCGGCAGCGGTCACACCCCACCGCGCCGGCTCGTCCTTCCCGCAACCACGAAGGAGAGCTGATGTTCGCCGCCCACGTCACGGTCACCATCCTCGCGTCGGTCTTCACCGGCATCGCCGCCGTCACCTACCTGATCGGCCACGACTATCCCAAGGCCCAGGCGGACATGAAACGCGTGCCCAGGTCGTGGTTACCGGTGTTGGGGACGTTGCTGGCCGCGGGTTCCGCGGGTCTACTGGCCGGGTTCGCCGTGCCACTGCTGGGCACACTCGCCGCCGCTGGTCTCGTGCTGTACTTCCTCGGCGCGCTCGTTGCGCACCTCCGCGTCGGTTCCCGTCAGCTTGTGGGATGGGCGGTGTTCTTCTTCACCGCGGTGGCGGCGTTGACCGTGAACCTGACCTACCACTGGTAATTCGGTGGAGGGAACGGTCGGAAGGGCGTAGGGTTGCAGCCCGCTTGACGGCCGAGGTGAGCTGCACCGGAACGGACGTCCCCGCGCCGGGCGGCCGGCCATCCGGCCCCGGACACGCGAGCGAGCAGCAGATGTGAACGATGGGACGTCAGCATGCCCGCACTTGACCTCGACACCCACCTCGACGACACCCACCTCGATGCGGACCTGGCGTCCGAGCGCGCACACCTGGACACGTCGCGGGCGGCGCTGCGACGGATGCGGGAGCGGGCCGAAGCGCTCTTCTCGACCGGTGACCAGGTCGCCGGAGACGCGTACGCGGCCGAGACACTCGGCCGCACGCTGGCCCGCCGGGTGGCGGAACTCGCCGACGACCCGACCACGCCGCTGTTCTTCGGCCGCCTCGACTTCGCCGGAACCCCGCAGGGCGAGGGAACGGACGGCGGAGATCCGGCGGACGCGACCGGCGGCGCCGCCCCGGCGACGAGCACCGGCGATCACGACGGTCGTCGGTACCACGTGGGGCGACGGCACGTCACCGATGAGCACGGCGAGCCGTTGGTGCTGGACTGGCGCGCGCCGATCTCCCGGTCGTTCTACCGGGCCAGCGCACGGGATCCGCAGGGGGTGGCGGTCCGGCGGCGGTTCGGGTTCAGCAACGGGGTGCTGACCAGCTTCGAGGACGAGCGGCTGGATCGGGGCGAGGAACTCGGTACGACCAGCCGGATCCTCACCGCCGAGATCGAGCGGCCGCGCGTCGGGCCGATGCGCGACATCGTCGCCACCATCCAACCGGAGCAGGACGAGCTGGTCCGGGCCGATCTGGCCGACTCGATCTGTGTGCAGGGCGCTCCGGGGACCGGGAAGACGGCTGTCGGCCTGCACCGGGCCGCGTACCTGCTCTACCTGCATCGGGAGCGGCTGCGGCGGGCTGGCGTGCTGATCGTCGGACCGAACCGGGCGTTTCTGTCGTACATCGCGGCGGTGCTGCCGGCGCTCGGCGAGGTCGAGGTCGAGCAGGCCACGGTGGAGGAACTGATCTCGCGGGTGCCGGTCCGGGCGGTCGAGGCGCCGACGGTGGCCGCTCTCAAGCACGACGCGCGGATGGCGAGCGTGCTGCACCGCGCGGCGCAGGCACAGATCGGCGCCCCGACCGACTCGATCACCGTGTCGGACGGCTCGTTCCGGTGGCGGATCGGTGTGGAGCCGCTGCACCGGATCGTGGAGGAGACCCGCCGGGAGGGGCTGCCGTACGGCACCGGCCGTGAGCGGGTCCGGGCGCGGGTGGTGAGCCTGCTGCAACGGCAGGCCGAGGCGCGGCGGGCGGAATCGCCCAGCGACGGCTGGCTGCGCCGGATGGGCCGGTGCCGACCGGTCGTCGACTTCCTGGACGCGGTCTGGCCGGCGCTCACCCCCGAAGGCTTGGTGCACGGCCTGCTGTCCGACCCGGCCCGGCTCGCCGCCGCGGCGGACGGCCTGCTCAGCGACGCCGAGCAGGCATCGCTGGTCTGGGCGAAGCCGGCCCGTACCGCGAAGGCGACCCGCTGGACCGCCGCCGACGCGGTGCTGGTCGACGAGGCGGCCGGGCTGTTGGAACGACCGTCCGGGTTCGGGCACGTGGTGGTGGACGAGGCGCAGGACCTCTCGCCGATGCAGTGCCGCGCCATCGCCCGGCGCAGCGAGCACGGCTCGGTCACCCTGCTCGGTGACCTCGCGCAGGGCACCGCGCCGTGGGCGGCGACGGACTGGCGCGAGTCCCTGGCCCACCTGGGCAAGCCGGACGCCGTGGTGGTCCCGTTGACTGTCGGTTTCCGGGTGCCCGCGGCGGTGGTCGCGTTCGCCAACCTGCTGCTGCCGGCGCTCGCCGTGGACGTACCCCCGGCCGAGTCGTTGCGCCGCGACGGCGGCCTGGACGTGCGGACGGTGACCGACCTGACCGCGGCGACGGTGGCCGAGGTGCGCGCGGCCCTCGCGCACGACGGCTCGGTCGGTGTGATCGCCGCCGACGACGCCGTCGACGGGCTGCGCGCGGCGCTGGCCGCAGCCGGCGTCGCGACCACGACCGCCGACGACGTGACGGCCGCGGAGCGCGTCACCGTGGTTCCGGCGACGCTGGTCAAGGGCCTGGAGTACGACCATGTGGTGGTCGTCGAGCCGGCCGCGATCGTCGCGGCCGAGCCGCGTGGGCTGCACCGGCTGTACGTGGTGCTCACCCGGGCCGTGTCGCGGCTGTCGGTGCTGCACCACGAGCCCCTGCCCGCGCCACTGCCGAACCAGCCCAACGACCGCTGAGGGGTCAGCGGCGGCTCAGGGCCGCGGCGATCTCGCGCAGCGGCGTGCCGGACTCGGCGATCGGCACGGTGAAGGCCAACCACGAGCCGTCGGTGAACTCCACCCGGAGCCGCTTCGGGTTGAGCCGGTGCCAGCCCACCCGGGCGGCGGCGACCTCGGCCCGGGGCACCGACCAGACGATCGTCGTCTCGGCTGCCGCCCGCTCGTCGTCGGCCTGGCTCGACCAGAGCTTGACCGGCCCGGACGCGCAGACGAGGAACCGCTGGTCGGTGACGGCGAGGATCGTGTCCTTGATCGAGGTCGCGGGCGGCACCGGCCGGCGGGCGTACTGGAGAGTGGACGCCGCCGAACCGGGAGCGCCACGACCGGCCACCCCGTGCGTGACCCGGTCGACCAGCCGGTCCCCCGCCGGAAAGGAGACCAGCGGCGAGATCAGGTTGAGCAGCACGCCGGAGACAACGCCTCCGGCGCGGGAGGGTTCGGGTCGCTGCGGGTCCGGCGGGTCGGGCGGCAGGACGCCCTGGGCGATTCCCGTCTTCGCGACGGCGAGCACCTGCTCACCCGGCTCGACGAGCTGGGTGAGCCGAGCGGAATAGTCGAGGTCCGCCATCGGCTCAGTACCGATCCGGGTGGGGCTGACTCGCGCCGGGAGCGTCGGCCATGACCTCACCCACCAGTTCGCGTACGCGGGCGGCGGCCGCCTCCTGGGCACGCTTTGCGGCGGCGGTGAACTCCTCGGCCAGCGTGTACGAGTCGAACCGCATGGCCCGGGCGTTGACGTCGGTCGAGACGATCGTGCCGTCCGCCGACGCGGTGACCCGGACCAGACCGGAGTCGCTGACGCCCTCGGCGCTGCTGTCTTCCAGCTCGGCCATCTTGCCGGCCAGCTCACGCTGCCAGCCGTCCAGGTTGCGGGCCAGCGCCTCGATGCGGTCCAGACCGGGAAAGGTCATGTCGGTCCCCTCAGGTCAGGATTGAGTCGAAGATATTCTGCACGCCCTTGGTGTACGGCCCCAGATCCTCCCGGTAGGTGCCGTCCACGAGGTAGTTGCGGTCCTTGGTGCCGTCGGAGACGTCGTGCAGCCCGACCCCGGTGTCCAGGAGGGTCCCGCCCAGGCCGGGGATGTTCACCGGGGACGCCTGGTTGATCAGGAACTTGCCCGGGAAGAGGGTCTTGAATTTCTCGATCTGGAAGGCCCGCGCCTCGGCCGTCCAGCCGGACTTGTTCCACGCCCGGTACGCCTTCTTCGCCTTGCGGATCTCCAGCACCGCCCGGCGGTACTTCATCAGCAGCTCGGCGACCTTCTGCATCTTGGTGGCCAGCTTCGTGAGGATCTCCGCGAACCGCGCGACGATCTTGACCATCCGGCCGACGGTGGCGGCCAGCTTGGCCAGCACCCGGACGACCGTCGCCGCGAGCGAGATGCCGGCGCTGAGCGCCGCCGCCACCGCCGCGATGATCACCTCGGTGAGGAACCAGAGCAGGAACTCGAGGATCAACTCGACCAGCAGGTTGAACGCGTCGACCGCCGCGTTGGCCGCGTCGACCAGCACCTCCTTGGTGCCGTCCAGCCCCTTGGCCAGCTCCTCGATCGCCTCCTCCACCGAGGCCATCGACGCGTGGAAGCTCTCGGCGGCGTCGCCCGTCCAGTAACCGCGCAGCCGGGCCCGGTCCTGGATCTGCTCCCCGGCGATCTCGCGGACCGCCGCGCCGGTGTCCAGGCAAAGCTGCGCGGCGCGCATCAGGTCGTCCGGCTCGCCCGCGACAAGCTCGAGCAGTTGCTCGAAGGGCCAGAGCACCGCGTTGGACAGGGGCTTGAACGGGTCGGGGGTGCCGGAGACGATCTGCTCGAAGTAGGTCTTGTTGCGCTGCAACGCCTCGGTGCTCACGCGGACACCTGCCCGGTCGGGCTTCCGGCACCGGGAGACAGGGGGCCGGGCGCGATGACGTCGGGGGCGGCCGGGCGGCCGGGCACGAACATGTCGGTGTTGGCGACGTCGGTGCCGGTGTAGGCATCGGCGATGTCGCGGAGCCCTTCGGCGATGTCCGCCATCACCTCGGCGCCGTCGGCCAGCCCCTGCAGACACGCCTCGAACTGTTCGGCGTACGTCGCCGCGAGGCTGAACGAGGCCGGCATCACCCCGAAGGCGTGCCGGGGCACGTGGCCGTCGCCGAACGAGCGGTGCAGCTCGCGAAAGCGGGCCGCCCGGTCGGTGGACGCCGCGGCGAACGCCGTCAGCGCCTCTGGCTGGACTTCCAGCTCACTGCTCGGGCTCGACACGGACCCTCCCCTGTGTCCTGTGCGACGGATCAGCCGCTACAGGCACCCACCATAGGCACTGCGCGCCGCCATCGGTGACCCGCCCGCGGAACACCGGTCACACCCCATCGACTTTGTGCCATAAACTAGTTTGCGTGAATCCCGACGACGACCTGCCGCCGACCGACGCCGCGGCCGCGCTCCGACTGATCGAAGACCAACGATCGGAGACGACACGCCGGCTCGAGCCGGACCCCCGGGTTCTCTACTGGCCGTGGGGCATCGCCTGGCTGGTCGGCTTCGGGCTGTTCTTCCTGCGCTTCTCCCCCGACGACCGGGTGCTGGTCCGGCTGCCCGGGTGGCTGCCGCTGACCGTCCTCTTCGTCCTGCTCCTGAGCGCCGCCGCGATCCAGGCGGTGGCCGGCGCGCGGGCGTACGGCCAGGTGACCGGCGACTCGGCCCGACGCGGGCGCTGGTACGGCTGCGCCTGGGCACTGGGCTCGCTGAGCGTGTACGCGGGGCTCGGCCGGATCACCGAGCACCTGCCCCACGACCTGGCGGCACTGCTCTGGTCGGCGACGGCGGTCGGGCTGACCGGCGCGCTGGAAATGGCCGGCGGTGCGATCTGGCTGGACCGGGACCTGTTCCGGCTGGGCGTCTGGATCAGCGTGATCAACGTGGTCGGCACGTTCGCCGGGCCGGGCTGGCACTCACTGGTGATCGCGGTGGCCGGTGGTGGCGGGATTCTCGTCGCCGGCATGCTCGCCCACCTGCGTCGCCGGCGGGCGCGATGACCGACCTCGACCCGGTCATCCACGCCCAGGCTCGGCTGCGCGTGGTGGCGAGCCTCTCCGCGCTGGGCGACGGAGACCGGATCGCCTTCCCCCGCCTCCAGGAACTGCTCGCCATGACCGCCGGCAACCTCTCCGTGCACCTGCGCCGGCTCGAGGACGCCGGGTACGTGGAGATCCGCAAGACCCACCGTGGACGCACCCCGACCACCCTGATCCGGCTCAGCCGGCGAGGCCGGCTGGCCTTCGAGGAGTACACCGAGGCCATCCGTACCCTGCTCGACCCCACCCCGTCGAAGGAGCAGTCATGACCCTCGCCCGAGCCGACCAGGCCAGCCGCCGGTACGGCGACGTCCTCGCCCTCGACCGCGTCGACCTGGAGGTCCGGGCCGGTGAGCTGGTCGGCCTGCTCGGCCCGAACGGCGCCGGCAAGAGCACCCTGATGAACCTCCTGGTCGGGCTGCGACGACCCACCTCCGGCCGGGTGGAGCTGTTCGGCGGCGACCCCCGCGACCCGGCGTCGCGGCGACAGATCGGCGTCACCCCGCAGGAGACCGGCCTGCCGGGCACGCTGCGCGTCGGCGAGGTGGTCGACTTCGTCTCCGCGCACTACCCCGACCCGGTGCCCCGCGGGGAACTGCTCGACCGTTTCGGCATCGGCGACCTCGTCCGGCGGCAGACCGGCGGGCTCTCCGGTGGGCAGCGCCGGCGGCTGGCCGTGGCGTTGGCCTTCGTGGGTCGGCCCCGGCTGGTGCTGCTCGACGAGCCGACCACCGGCCTGGACGTGACCGCCCGGCACACCCTGTGGGACGCGATCCGCGCGTTCCACGACGACGGCGGGACCGTCCTGTTGAGCAGCCACTACCTGGAGGAGGTCGAGGCGCTGGCCCGCCGGGTCGTGGTGATCGGGCAGGGCCGGGTGCTCGTCGACGACACGGTGGACGCGGTGCGCGGCATCGTCGGCGTACGCCGGGTCAGCCTGGTCGCTGACGAACTGCCCGAGCTGCCCGGCGTGGTCCGCACCGAACGGATCGACGGCCGGCTGCACCTGCTCACCACCGACTCCGACGAGTTGGTCCGCGCGCTGGTCACCACCGGGACCGTCTTCACCGACCTGGAGGTCCGGCCGACCTCGCTGGAGGAGGCGTTCCTCGCCATCACCGGCGAGGACCAACCCGCCATTGAAGGTCAGCCCGCCACCGCCACCGCCGGCGGCCGACCCACCACCGTCTGAGGAGGCGACCCGTGCAGCTCGCCCTGGTCCACGCCCGCTACCAGCTCCTGGAGGTCATCCGGATTCCGGTGGCCGTCTTCGGCAGCGCCTTCTTCCCGGCCGCCGCGATGATCTTCTTCGTGGTGCCGTTCGCCGGCGACGACTCGGCCGGCGCAACCTTCGCCACCGCGTCGATGGTCACCTTCTCGGTGATGAGCGCCAACATCTTCCAGTACGGGGTCGGCGTCGCCGAGGACCGCGCCCAGCCGTGGAACCCGTACACCCGGACCCTGCCGGCCGGGCCGGCACCCCGGTTCGCCGGCCGGGTGCTGGCCGGCCTGGCGCTGACCTACCTCTCGCTGATCCCGGTCGCGGTGATCGGCGCGACGCTCACCGCGGCGCAGCTCAGCCCCGCGGCGTTCCTGCTCGCCCTCGGCGCCGTCGCCATCATCTCGGTGCCGTTCACCCTGATGGGGCTCGCCATCGGCTACTCGCTGCCCAGCAAGGCGGCGATCGTGGTGGCGCAGGTCGTCTTCCTGCCGCTCGCATTCGGCGGCGGCCTGCTCTCCGCGCCGGGGGACGCACCCGGCTTCATCGAGACGATCGCACCGTTCCTGCCCACCCGGGGCGCGGCCGAACTGATGTGGGCGGCGGTCGGCGACTACGCCGTCGAGCCACTGGCACTGATCATGCTCGGTGTCTGGGTGGTGCTGCTCGCCACGCTCGCCGCCTGGGCCTACCGGCGGGACGAGGGTCGCCGGTTCAGCTGACGATTCGTCCGTTTCGGCCCCGGGCTGCGGCGGGACGGTGCCAGGATTCGGCAGGGGGCCGCCGTGGCCACCCGGGCCGAGAGGGGTCTTGACCGTGAGCACCGTCCCGCCGGGTACGCCCTGCTGGGCCGACCTGGCCACCCCGGATCTGACCGACGCGCGGCGCTTCTACCCGGAGCTGTTCGGCTGGACCGGCCGGGTGACCCCGGAACCCGAGGCCGGCGGCTACACGATCTTCCTGCTCGACGGCCAGGCGGCGGCCGGCGCCGGACCGCCAGCCATCCCGGACCAGGTGCCGATCTGGTCGACGTACATCGCCACCGACGACGCGGAACTCGTCGCCGGCCGGGTCGAACGGGCCGGCGGACAGGTGGTGGTACCGCCGTTCGAGGTGTTCGACCGAGGCTGGATGGGGGTCTTCGCCGACCCGGCCGGCGCCACGTTCAGCGTCTGGCAGCCACTGACCATGGCCGGAGCCGAGGTGTTCGGCGTGCCGGGCGCGATGAGCTGGAACGAACTGGTCACCCCCGACCCGGAGGGCGCGAAGGTCTTCTACGAGCTGGTGTTCGGCTGGCAGCCGGACGACCAGCCGGTCGCCGGGACGACGTACACCGGGTGGCGGCTCGGGGCGCGGATCGTCGCCGGAATGATGCGGCCACTGGCCGACGACTTCCCGGCCGACCTGCCGGCGTACTGGACGGTGTACTTCGCCGTGGCCGACGCGGACGCCGCCGCGGCCCGCGCCTCCGAGCTCGGCGGCACGATCCTGGTCCCGCCCCGCGACATTCCGTCCGGCCGGTTCGCCTCCCTGCGCGACCCCCAGGGCGCCCTCTTTTCGGTGATCGACCTGGGCTCCTGACGCCCGCACCGCACCCGCGCCCCGTGCCCCCGCGCCCCGCGCCTGCGCGAGCGCCGGGCCCCTGCGCGTGGGGGGCTCGCGCGTCGGGGCGCGGGGGCTACGGGTCAGGGGCGGGGGCGGACGGGGACCACCAGGGGGCCATGTGCGCCGGGGACCACCCGCACGCTCGCCCGGTAGTGGGTGGCGAGCAGGTGCTCGGTCAGCACCTCGTGCGGTGTTCCGGATGCCACCACCCGCCCGTCGGCGATCAGCACCATCCGGTCGGCGTACTCGCCGGCCAGGGAGAGGTCGTGCATGGTGGCGAGCACGGTGAGGCCGTGCTCGCGGCGCAGCTGGTCGACCAGCTCCAACACCTCCTGCTGGTGGCCGATGTCGAGTGCGCTGGTCGGCTCGTCCAGCAGCAACAGCGTCGCCCCCTGGGCCAGCGCGCGGGCGAGGAAGACCCGCTGCCGTTCGCCCCCGGAGAGGGTGGCCAGCTCCCGGCGGTGGAACCCGGTGAGATCCAGCCGGTCGAGGACCTCGTGCACGGCGGCCACGTCGGCGGCCGATTCCCGGCCCAGCGGCGGAATGTACGGGGTGCGGCCGAGCAGCACGTAGTCCAGCACCGACATGCCGGGCGGTACGACCGGGGACTGCGCCACCGTGGCCACCACCCGGGCGCGGTCCCGGCGGCGCAGCGCGGCGCTCGGCGTACCGAAGAGGGTGATCGCGCCCGGCGCGGGCAGCAGACCGCCGACGGCGCGCAGCAGGGTCGACTTGCCGGCGCCGTTCGGACCGATGACGGTGACCCATTCGCCGGCCGCGACGGTGAGGTCGACACCGGCGAGGATCCGCGTGCCGTCCAGGCTGACGTGCAGTTCCCGCACCTCGACAGCTGGCACGCCCGCACCGGTGACGGGTTCGGGGCTCACGTGAGCACCCGCCGCGCCGTCCGCAGCACGAGCACGAAGAACGGGCCGCCGAGCAGCGCGGTCACCACCCCGATCGGCACCTCGGCCGGCGCGGCGGCGGTCCGGGCCACCACGTCGGTCAGGGCCAGGAACGCGGCGCCGAACAGCAGCGACAACGGCAGGATCACCCGGTAGCTCGACCCGGCGAGCAGACGGACGGTGTGCGGCACGATGATGCCCACGAAGCCGATCAGCCCGGTCGCGGAGACCGCCGCAGCCGTGCCCAGCGAGGCGGCGGCGATCAGCAGGTAGCGGGAGCGTTGGGGGTGCAGGCCGAGGCTCCTCGCCTCGTCGTCGCCGACCGCGAGGACGTCCAGCTCGCGGCGGTGCAGCAGGACCACCACGGTGGTCAGCACGGCGTACGGCAGCACCAGCAGCACGTCGTGCCAGCCGGCGGTGGCGAGCCGGCCGAGCAGCCAGGAGTAGACCGGTTGGATGCTGTCGGCGTGCCGTTGCAGCAGGTACGTCTGGCCGGCGGAGAGGAACGCCGAGACCGCCACCCCGGCCAGGATCAGCATCGCCGGTGACCGACTCCGCCCGCCGGCAGCCCCGAGCACGTACGTCATCGTCACGGCGAGCAGCGAGCCGGCGAACGCGGCCAGCGGGATGGTCACCGGCAGCCCGGTGAGTGCGCCCTGCCGACCGACGCCGCCGAGGGCGATCACCGCGGTGACCGCGAGGCCGGCGCCGGCGGCGACCCCGAGCAGGTACGGGTCGGCCAGCGGATTGCGGAACACGCCCTGGTAGCAGCCGCCGGCCAGGGCGAGCAGGCCACCGACGAGCAGGCCCAGCACCACCCGGGGCAGCCGCAGCTCGATGACGATCGCGATCTCCCGCTCGGAGAGTTCGCTGTCGAGGTGCACGCCGGGGATCAGGTTGAGCAGTTCGGCGGAGACGCTGCCCGGGGGCAGGCTCACCGGGCCGAGCGACACACCCGCGACCAGCGCGACGAGCACCGCGACCACGCCGGCGACCAACCAACGCTTGCGCAGCCCGGCCGGCCGGGGCTCGGGCGACAGCCCGGCGGGCCGAGCCTCGGACGACAGTCCGGCCGAGCCGGACGACCCGGCGGGCCGGGTGCCGAATCGCAGCCCGGCCGGCCGGGACGGAGGCGGCGTCGAGGTCACTGACGGATCGCGGTCACGCGGGCACCTTGGCGACCGCGTCGATGATCACCCGGAGCAGGTCCACGACACGCGGCCCCCAGCGGGAGGCGATGTCGTCGTCCAGTGCGACCACCTGGTTGTTCTTCACCGCGGTGAGCCCGGCCCAGCCGCTGCGCGCCCTGACCGTGTCGGCGCTCTGCTGGCAGCACTTGGAGTCGGCCAGGAAGACGAAGTCCGGGTTGGCCTTGACGATGAACTCCTGGGACAGCTGTGGGTAGCCGCCGTTCTTGCCGTCGGCGTCCACCGGGTCGGCGATGTTGGTGAGGCCGGCCTGGCTGTAGAGCGAGCCGATAAAGGTCTTGCTGGTCGCGCTGTACAGCTCCGGGCCCAGCTCGTGGTAGTAGGTGAGCTTCTCGGCGCGCTGCGGCAGGTCCTTGACCAGCTTGGCGATGTCGTCCTTCATCCGCCCGGTGACGTCGGCGGCCTGGTCGGCGTGCCCGGTCAGCGTGCCCAGGTCGGTGATCTGCCGGTACGAGTCGTCCAGCGTGACGGCCGCCGGGGTCAGGTAGACCGGGATCTTCAGCTTGCCGAGCTGGTCGACGATCTTGTTGGTGTCGTTGGAGAGCACCACCAGGTCCGGGTTCTTGCCGGCGATCGCCTCGGCGTTGGGCTGGAAGCCGGACAGGTCGCTCTTGGGCGCGTCGGCCGGGTAGTTGGACTGGTCGTCGACCGCGGTCACCTGCGGGCCGGCGCCGATCGCGAAGAGCATCTCGGTGGCGCTGGGCGACAGCGAGACGATCTTCTCGGGACGCTTGTCGAGGGTGAGCGAGCCGACCGTCACGGGGTAACTGGCGGCCGCGGGGCCGGCGGCCGGCTGGTCGGCGGCCTTCTCGGCGCAGGCGCCGAGGGCGAGCGCGGCGACCGCGAGGGTCGCGGCGAGGAGCCGAGGGGTACGTCTGGACATGGGGGCCTCCTGTCGGTCGAGGAGTGTGGTGCTTCGCCGACAGGGACTTTCGTACGCCCGCCCACGAGGCGCCCTTCCTCGAGAGCGCGTGTCGCGACCGGTCCGCAGGCGACCTGGCTCATCCCCACCGTCGGGCGGGGCATCACAGTTGCGGGACAGCGCCGGGTTTCGCACCGGCTTCGCTGCGGACTGATCGCTAAGACGGTAGCGCACCGCCGGGACGTGCCGGATCGATCAAGGACCGATCAGCGCACGTCGATTCACTCGACTGCCGTGCAGCGAGGACGGTGGGGCGTATGTCCCGGATCCGGAGGCTCGAAAGCGGGTGGTGGGGCCCCGTCGGGGCGGAACGGGGCCCACCCGATCAGGAGGAGGTGATGGTGACGTTGTCCACAGCCGCCTCGACGAGGCTGGCGCCGGAGGCGTCCGCCGCCTCGACGAGGATGCGGACGGACTGGCCGGCGTACGGGGTGAGGTTGAGGTTCGCCACAGCCCAGCCTCCGTTGCGGTTGGTGGCCGCTCCGGCCTGGGTGAGCAGGGCGGTGGTGCCGCCGTTGTGCACCACGCTCACCCGTAGGTAGTCCGCCGACGAGGCGTTGGAACCGTGCGCCAGGTACCAGGCGAGCGAGAGGGTCAGCGTGCCGGACGACGGCAGGGTCACCGCCGGGGATCGGGCGCTGGTCACGCCGCCGTCCAGGTCGTAGTCACCGGCGGCCGCGCCGGCCAGCCGGCCGGTGACGAGGTCGTTGGACCCGGCGTACGGGGTGAGCTGCTTGGCGCCGGAGGACGTGGTCGCCTGGGCGGCGCCCCGTTCCCACGCCCCGAGGGTGGCGGTGTCGGTGCCGGCCGGGTTGATGGTCCAGCCGGTGGCGCTCTCGAAGGTGTCCGACCAGACCGTGGTGCCGCCGCCACCGCCGCCGCAGTACTGCGCCTGCTTGCCGATGGCCCGGTACGGGCAGTCGGCGTACTCGCTGAGGATCAGCACCGCCTCCCGGTTGCGGGAGGTCTGCGCCGGGATCACCTCGTCGGGCGGGTAGAAGCCGCCGCCACCGGACGAGCCCGGGTACATCTCGAAGGTGTACGCCCAGATGTTGTGGGTGGCCCACATCCAGTCGAGGCTGTCCCCGTCGGTGATGTAGAGGTCGCTGGACTGCTCCGGGGTGTAGCCGTTGGTGGCTGCCATCTGCTGGCCGATGGTGGCGAAGGTGTTGTACTGGTCGGCGTTCATGCCGGTGGCGGTGTTCGCGGTGGTGTAGCCGTACGGCCAGAGCACCAACTGCGAGTAGGTGTGAAAGTCGATGTTGGCCTTGATCTGCTGGACGCCGCCGACCACCCGGCCGTTGACGAAGTTGCGCAGCGCCTGCGTCTCCGGCGCGGAGAACGCCGACGGGCCACGGTAGGTCTCCGACGAGGTGCTGCCGGAGGAGCCGCCGCAGCAGCCCCAGTTGTAGCCCCAGTTACGGTTCAGGTCGGTGCCGACGTTGGACGAGCCGCTGTTGGGCTGGCGGTTCTTGCGCCAGGACCGGTAGGACCCGGTGGCGATGTCGTACTCGCTGCCGTCCGGGTTGACCGTCGGCACGATCCAGATCTCCCGGCTGTTGACGATGTTGGTGATCCGGGAGTCGCCGCCGTAGCTGTCGGTGAAGAGGTTGAGCAGGTAGATCGCCATCTCGACGGTCAGGTGCTCACGGGCGTGCTGTTGGGCGTTGAACAGGATCTCCGGTTCGCTCTCGTCGGTGCCGACGTTGTCGGAGATCTTCACCGCCATCAGGTCGCGGCCCTCGTACGACGTACCAATGCTGATCTTGCGGGCGATGGCCGGATGGTCGGCGACGACCTGGTTCACGACGGCGGTCAGCTCCGCGTAGTCGTGGTAGTTGGAGTCGGCCGGCGGGAAGGCCAGCGTGCCGACCTCGCCGGCCCCGCGCTCGACGTTGGGCGGCGGGGCGAGCGGTTCCAGCCGGAAACCGAGCCTGCCGATCGCGGCGGCCTCACCGGCGGTGGCCGAGATGTGCAGGACGCCGTGCTCGGAGTAGTCGATGGCGGCTCCGGTGCGGGCCACCGCGTTGCGGTCGGCGAGGGTCCGGGGTCCGAGCACCCGGTAGCTGGCGGCGGCCGGCTCGGCGGTGCGGTCCGGTGCCGGTCGGGCGGCGACCGGACCGGCGGCGACGGTGACGATTCCCAGCCCGGTGACGACGGCGAGCACCAGGACGCGGCGGAGAGGGATGGACGTGCGGAGGGCCATGGACTACCTCCTCGATGGGCGGGAGATCCCGCTCGGTGGAGGACACTTCACCATCTGTCACATGGTCATATCAATATTGATCGCTGGCTAATGCATCCCAGGCGGATCATCACGCCGGCAATGATTTTCCACCCGTGAATATCTGGCGAAACTTCCTTCCAGGCGGAACACTGACCAGCGACGATGTCCCCTCTCGACACCGCGGAGCACCCATGGCCAGATCCCGCCTGCACGCGGCCGCCCTCGCCGGCGTAACCGCGCTCACCCTGCTCGCCACCGCCGCGCCCGCCACCGCGGCCCGCCCGCCCGCCACCGTCCACGACGAGCAGATCACCTTCCAGGACTGGTCCGGGCCCGCCGACTGGCACCGGGGCAGCCGGGACGGCACCCGCGTCGTGCCCGGCGCCCGGGCGGGCCTCACCCTGGCCCGCCCGGCCGGCACCGTCGAGTACGCCGACCCGCACACCGGCACCACCCGGACCTGGGAGTACGGCACCTGGACGTCACCGGTGACCCGGATCGGGTTCGACGCCACCGAGCTGATCGCCTCCTGGAACGCGGAGACCCCCGCCGGCACCTGGATCCAGGTGGAGATGCAGGGCAGCTACACCAGCGGTGACCAGACCCCGTGGTACGTCATGGGTCGCTGGGCGTCCGGCGACACCGACATCAAGCGGACCAGCGTCGACGATCAGGGTGACCCCTGGTCGACGATCTGGACCGACACCTTCAGCATCGACGACGCCGCCGCCGGGGTGCTGCTGCGGTCGTACCAGCTGCGGCTCACCCTCTACCGGGCACCCGGGCAGACCGCCACGCCGGTGGTCCGGATGCTCGGCGCGATGAGCTCCACCGTGCCGGACCGGTTCACCGTCACGCCCAGCGCCGGGCACATCGCCTGGGGCGTCGAGTTGCCGGTGCCGCGCTACTCGCAGAACGTGCACGCCGGGCACTACCCCGAGTACGACGGCGGCGGCGAGGCCTGGTGCTCACCCACCTCCACGGAGATGGTCGTCGAGTACTGGGGGCGCAAGCCGTCGGAGGCCGACACCTCCTGGGTGGACCCGACCTACCCCGACCCGACGGTCAACCACGCCGCGCGGATGACCTACGACTACGCGTACGACGGCGCCGGTAACTGGCCGTTCAACACCGCGTACGCGGCCAGCTTCCCCGGCCTGGAGGGACGGGTGACCCGGCTGCACTCGCTGGACGAGCTGGAGCGTTTCATCGCCGCCGGCATTCCGGTGGTGACCAGCCAGTCCTTCCTCGCCAGCGAACTCGACGGGGCGAACTACGGCACCTCCGGGCACCTGTTCGTGGTGGTCGGCTTCACCGCCGACGGTGACGTGATCGTCAACGATCCCGCGTCGTCCAGCAACGACGTGGTGCGCAACGTCTACAAGCGTGCTCAGTTCGAGCAGATCTGGCTGCGGACCAAGCGCACCAACGCCAGCGGCGGGGTCTCCGGCGGCTCCGGCGGCGTCGCGTACCTCGTCAAGCCCGTCGAAAAGGCGTGGCCCAAGGTCCCCGGCTCCACCAACTGGTAGGCCGAGCGCCGTTGATCATGAAGTTATTGCCCGGCTGATCGGCGTGTCGTGGCAATAACTTCATGATCAACGCTGGGAGTCGGGGGCCTGGGGGTTGGGGTCAGGGTTGGGGTTGGGGGTGGGGTGGTCTTCGCCGGCCAGGGCGGAGCGGAGGCGTTCCTTCTCCGTCCGCCTGCGCTCGGCGGCGTCGGCCATCTCTCCGGCCATCTCGTCCCGCCAGCCCCGCAGCAGGAAGAAGGAGAGCGCGGCGGAGAACACCAACGCCAGCATCAGCTTCAGGAACACGTTCATGTCGATCAGCCAGAGGGCCGCCAGCACGGCGACGAACAGCCCGATCCGACCCAGCGTGTACTTGACCGCCGCGCTCACCTGCACCACTCCGTTCTCTCCGTCAGCCGCCGCTGCCGGCGGAAGGAAGGGTCGAGCCGCCCGGCGGGCGGTCGCGGTCAGCCGGTCCGGCGGGCCAGCCAGCGGACGCCCGGAAACCAGACCGTCGCGTACGCCACGGTGAACGCCGCCGCCGCCAACGACCCGGACAGCAACGGCGGCAACCCGACGCCCAATCCGGCGACCAGCAGCCCGACGACCACCCCGACGGCCGCGGCGACAACCGCCGCCGCCACCCGGGCCGCGCCGAACTCCCAGGCCCGGAAGTCGTCCCAGAACAGCCACGCCGGAAGGATCACCGCCAGCCAACCATTGGTGTGACCGAAGTCGCCAGCGCCGATCGAGGCGAACGCCCAGTCGAACAACACCAGCGCCAACACGCCGATGACGACGCCGGCCAGGCACACCCCGAGCAGATCGCCCAGGGTACGGACGCGCCCCTCGGCGTCCCGGCGGGGAAACCCGCCCTGCTGCTCGGAACCGCTCTGCTCGGTCATCGACTGCGAGGGTACGTGGTGACTCAGGCCCAGACCTGCTGCGGCTCGGCGCGGCGCTCGGCCAACGACGGGGCCTTGTCGTACTCCCGGACCACGTTGTAGCGGGTGTCCCGCTCGACGGGCTGGAAGCCGGCGTCCCAGATCAGGTGCAGCAGGTCGTCACGGTGCATGGTGTTCGGGGTGCCGTACGAGTCGGCGTCATGGGTGATCTTGTATTCGACGACGGAGCCGTCCAGGTCGTCCACGCCGAAGTTCAGCGAGAGCTGGGCCACCGAGAGCCCGTGCATCACCCAGAAGTTCTTCACGTGCGGCACGTTGTCGAAGAGCAGCCGGGAGACGGCGAAGGTCTTCAACGACTCGGCCGGCGAGGCCATCGTGGTGCGCGCCTGGATCCGGTTACGGATCTTGCCGTCCGCCGAGTCCACGAAGTCGTGCTGGTAACGCAGCGGAATGAAGACCGCGAAGCCACCGGTCTCGTCCTGCAACTCACGCAGCCGCAGCACGTGGTCGACGCGGTGCCGGGGCTCCTCGATGTGGCCGTACAGCATCGTCGCCGGGGTCTTCATGCCCTTGCTGTGCGCCAGGGCGTGGATGCGCGACCAGTCCTCCCAGTGGCAGGCGTGGTCCACGATGTGCTGACGGACCTCCCAGTCGAAGATCTCCGCGCCACCGCCGGTCAGCGACTCCAGGCCGGCGTCCATCAGCTCGTCGAGGATCTCGTCGGCGCTCAGACCGCTGATCTTCTCGAACCACTGCACCTCGGTCGCCGTGAAGCACTTGAGCTTGACGTTCGGCAGAGCCGCCTTCAGCTCGCGCAGCACCTTCGGGTAGTACCGCCAGGGCAGCGTCGGGTGCAGGCCGTTGACGATGTGCAGCTCGGTGAGCTGCTCATCCTCCATCTCCTTCGCCTTGCGGACCGCCTCGTCGATGCGCATCGTGTACGCGTCCTTCTCGCCCGGCTTGCGCTGGAACGAGCAGTACGCACAGGACGCCGAACAGACGTTGGTCAGGTTGAGGTGCCGGTTGACGTTGAACATCACCCGGTCGCCGTTGAGCTCGGTGCGCTTGTGGTGCGCCAGCCGCCCCAACCAGGTCAGGTCGTCGCTCTCGTAGAGGGCGACCCCGTCCTCCCGGGTCAGCCGCTCACCGGCGTACACCTTCGCTTCGAGCTCACGCTTGAGTCCGGCGTCCATGCCACGTCCCTTCCACCTGCGGTCGGATCGAGCGTACGTCGGGACGCCGACCGACCCGGCGGCACGGTCGCCGGCAGCGACTCTTTCACCAGACTCTCAGCCTCCCGTAACCCCGCCACGCATCGACATCGGTGCCGGGGTGCGGTAGTAACAAGGTGGGGCGGAACACACACACTGGTACCGTCCCGACGGTCGCGCCCACCGAGCGCGGCGACGAGCAGTGGGACGGGGAGCGGAATGGTCTACAGCGGGCGCGGGCGACGGCAGCGACGACGGAGCCCGGTGATCTCGCCGGTCCTGCGTCCGAAGCTCTGGGCCGCCCTGCTCGGCGCGATCGCCGCAGCCGTGCTGGCCACCCCCGCGTACGCCGAACCCGGCGTACCGACCACCGTGCCGGACACCGGCGCGCGCCCGGCGGTCACCGGCTCGCTGCAACTGCCCGGCGCCGCACCGGTCGCCGGCGTTCCGGCACCTCCGCTCGTCAACGTCGGCACCGGCCCGCTGGCCGCCCAGATCTCCGCCGGTGAGATCCAGGTCGGCACGCTCGGCGAGGCATTGCTGCTGAGTCAGCAGAAACGCACCACGGCGCAGGCCCAGCTCGACGCCGCCGGAAAGGCACTGGAGACCGCGCAGGACGCCCTGCTGCGGGCACAGCAGGCGGCCGACGTGGCCGCCGCGGACGCGGTCAAGGCCGCCGCCGCGCTGCCGCCCGGCGACCTCGCCCAGGACATCCGGGGGCTGAGCCGACTCCAGCAGATCACCCGTGGCGAGAAGGTCGAGGGCGGCACCACCGGCGTCGCCGGTGAGCTGTCCCGCGCCCGCGCGGCCGAACAGACCGCCTACCAGGCGCACTCGGCGGCCAAGGCCCAGCTCGACGCCGCCCAGGCGGAGTTCACCTCCGGCGAGACGGCGCTGCGCACCGCCGAGGCCAGCCTGCTCAAGCTGCGCCGGGACAACGCCGCGCAGCTGATCGAGATCGAGCGCCAGCAGGAGGCCACCGAGCAGCAGATCGGCGCGGGCTACGTCGCCGGTCAGAACATCAGCGGCATGGCCGCGCACCCCCGGGCGCTGGCCGCCGTCCGGTACGCGCTCGCCCAGCTCGGCGACCCGTACAAGTGGTCGGAGGAGGGCCCGGACCAGTTCGACTGCTCCGGCCTGATGTGGGCGGCGTACCGGTCCCCCGGCGCCGACTACTTCGACCTGCCCCGCGTCTCCCGCGACCAGTACGCGGCCACCCGCAGTCGGACGGTGCCGCAGACCGCGCTGCTCCCCGGCGACCTGCTCTTCTTCGCCTCGGGCAGCAGTTGGACCACGATCCACCACGTCGGCATGTACATCGGCAACGGCAAGATGGTGCAGGCGCCCACCACCGGCGACGTCGTGAAGATCTCGGTCGTCGGCTGGTCCCGGCTGTACGCCGCCACCCGGGTGATCGGCGCGGTGCCGGCCCCCCCGACCGCGCCGACCGTGCCGGTGCCGCCGACCAACCCGAAGCCGCCGACGTCCACGCCGAAGCCGACGCCCAGCACGACGCCGACCAAGAAGCCCACGCCGACCCCGACGCCGACCGGATCGGCCACGCCGACCCCCACGCCCACCGGCAGCGCGACGCCGAAGCCGACCGGCAGCGCCACCGCGAGCCCGTCGTCCACGTCGAGCGGCACACCGACGACCCCGCCGACGACCCCGCCGACGGCGCCGACCAGCGCACCGGCCAGCACGACCGCGCCCGGCACGCCGGAGGCCAGCCGCAGTGGAACGGCCAGCGACAGCCCGTCCGGCAGCCCGAGCACCGGCAGCTGAGGCGCCACGACCCACTCCGGCTGTCCGCTCGCGGCGATCTGTGGCACCGTGACATCCAGGCACATCCGGTCCGACGTCACGGGTCCGGGTGCGAGCGTGGCACGGAGGGCGGAGATGGCCGAGCAGAAGGATCCGGCGGAGACTGTCGACCCCGTCGTCGATCGGGCTGATCCGCCGGAGGCAGGCGTCACCGAATCGGCGCCCGGCCCCGACGCCAGCTCGTCCGCCGACGACGGCAGCGCCGACGCCGGCGCGGTCAACGCCGACGGCAGCGCCGGCGCCGCCAACGCCGACGGGAACGCCGACGCCGGCGCGGTCCAGGCGGCCGACGCTCCCGCCGCGAGC
>NZ_JAEVHM010000380.1 GCF_016802865.1 Micromonospora parastrephiae
TCCCGTGCGGTGTGACACGGCATTCGTGCAGCGCCGAAGCGGAGCTGGCTCCCAAATCTGGTGTTTCCCTGCCGGGTGGCGGTCGAGCCCGCTGGTAGGCTGGTCGGTACGGCGGCGCTCCCGCGCGGCGGGGCGCTCGTGGGCCGATCACCCCCGAGGGCCGGGAAGCGCCCGGTGTTCGGGCCGACCGGGGTCGACCCCGCGGCGGGATGCCAGGGCAGCGGTGCGGGGCGCCCGCTCACGTCCGGTGTCGGAGACGCCGCGGGCTGCGGCTCAGGACTCCGCGGGAGGTGGGCGTCGGGCACCGGAACCCGCCCGGTGGCACCACCGGAGCCGGATCGTCCGGTACCGCGCGCGACGCCCCCGTCCGGGCGGTAGTGTGAATCTTCCCTCCCCACGACCCCCTCCTCCCCCAGCGAAAATCGGCTTGGGTGACACTACTTCGGTCCGAAGACTATGCGGCGGCCGGAGTCGGCGGGTGGGCATTCACCTGTCCGGAGGGTCGCCAGTGGTTCCGTTAGCCAGCGTGGGCAGACGAGGGAGCGTGCAGATGGATTTCGACGTGACGGTTGAGATCCCCAAAGGTCACCGGAACAAGTACGAGGTGGACCACAAGACCGGCCGGATCCGGCTGGACCGCACCCTGTTCACGTCTACCCAGTACCCGGCCGACTACGGGTTCATCGAGGAGACGCTGGGCGAGGACGGCGACCCGCTGGACGCGCTGGTGCTGGTCCCCGAGCCGACCTTCCCGGGTTGCCTGATCCGCTGCCGGACCATCGGCATGTTCCGGATGACCGACGAGAAGGGCGGCGACGACAAGGTCCTCTGCGTGCCCTACGAGGACCCCCGCCAGGAGCACCTGCGCGACATCCACCACCTGGGCGAGTTCGACCGCCTGGAGATCCAGCACTTCTTCGAGGTGTACAAGGACCTGGAGCCCGGCAAGTCGGTCGAGGGCGCGACCTGGGTCGGCCGGACCGAGGCCGAGGCCGAGATCCGGGCCTCCTACCAGCGGGCCCGCGACGCCGAGGCGCGTGGCGAAGCCACCCACTGACGAACGCTGACACACCGGGCCCGGGTGCCGCTCAACCGAGCAGGCCCCGGGCCCGGTCGTACAGGTCGAGCACCGCGCAGGCGACCGGCACCACGGCGACCACCAGCGCCGTGTCGGTGAGGTCAGCGATCCGGCCGAGGTACGGCGAGACCGGCCGGTGGGCGTACCCGGCGCCGGCGGCGACCGCCACCAGGGCCAGCGCCGCGCCGCCGAGGACCAGCACCAGCCTTCCCGCGTCGTCGGCCCGGCCGACCAGTACCGCGCCCAGCACCGCGTAGCCGGCGAGACCGGCGAGCACCGTCGGCACACGGTGGCGCAACGCCACGAACAGCCGCGACCGCAGCAGCAGCACGGCCGAGGCGACCGCCACCAGCACCCGGCCCCACGTCCCGCCGGCCAGCCCGAGCACACCCGCGGCCGCCACCACGAGCAGGGCGTGCCCGAGCAGCATCCCGGTGAGCATCTCCTCGGTGCGGATCACCGCCGCGTGCACGCGGCCCCGGTCCGGCAGGTCCCGGACCGCTCCGACTCCTCCGTGGGGGCCGCGGCCGGCAGGGTGATCGGCGGCAGGGGCAGCTTGCCCAACCGGATGGCCAGCAGCGGAACCACCCCGACGGCGAAGACCAGCGCGCTGAGCAGTATCGCCGCCGTCCCGGCCGGGCGCAGCAGCAGCCCGCCCAGCGCCGCGCCGGCGCCCAGCAGACCGACCGTGACGCCGGCCACGAAGACCCGCAGCCGACTGGCCACCCCGAGCAGCCCGAGCAACGCCGCCAGCAGCAGCGCCACCGACCCGGCCAGCAACTCGGGCGCGCCCACCCACCGCACCGGCCCGAACGGCCCGACCGGGTC
>NZ_JAEVHM010000381.1 GCF_016802865.1 Micromonospora parastrephiae
AAGCAGTGCGAGTGGGAGCAAACCACGGGACAGGCCCGGCATGCCGTCGCCGGACAGTCGGTCGGCAGCCGCCCGGTACGCGTCGGCCGCCGCGGCCGACTCGCCGTCCAGCGCCAGCCGCAACGCCGCGTACCACCGGGTGAAGACGCCGACCAGCGGCAGCTCGTACCGTTCGGCGAGACGGTCGGCGGCGCGGGCGTGCGCGTCGGCGCCGGGCCGGTCGGCCAGCGCGCAGCTGGCCTGGACCAGGACAGGTGCCCCAGCACCTCGAAGGTCACCAGCTGGTGCCGGGCGGCGAGGTCGACCAACTCGGCACCGATCCGGGCCCGTTCACCGGCCAGCCCGACCCGGTGGAAGGCGTGCATGAAGCGGGCGTTCAGCGCGAAGGCCAGCAGCCCGGGGTCGCCGATGGTCCGGGCGATCGTCTCGGCCTCGTCCGCCGCCCGGCGGCCACGGTCGGTGACGGTGCCGCGCAGCTCCAACGCGAGGGTGCTCAGTAGCCGGCTGCGTCGCGCCGAGCCGGTCGAGCCGAGGGCGGTCAGGGCATCCTCGGCGGCGGCGACGATCCGCCCGGAGAGCAGGTCGTCGTCGTTGCGCGTCCAGATGGCCGGCACGTCGAAGCCGGCCAGCACCTCCTCGTTGAGCCGGGGGTCACCGACGGACTCGGCGTCGGCGATCGCCTCGGCCCGTCGCCGCCGCGCCTCGGCCAGGCGGCCCGTCACGGCCAGCGCGCGCCCCAGACCCAACCGCGCGGTCAACCGTTCGCGCTGGTGCGTCCCGCCGGCGTGGTCGTACGCGTCGATCACCTGCTGCCACAGCCGGGCCGCCTCGTGCGGGTTGCCACCCCGTTCGGCCTGCTCGGCGGCCGTGCGCGCGTACGCCGCAGCGCGACCGGCAGCGACCGGCCCACCGGCGCGGAGCAGGTGGTGGGCGAGCGCGGCGGGTTCGATGGGATCCCGTTGCCGCAGCACCTCGGCGACGGCGCGTGCCAGGCGGCACGGCGCGGCGCGGACAGGTCGGCGTAGAGCGTGTCGCGGACCAGGATGTGGGTGAAGCGCAGCCCTCCGTCGGTTTCCCGCTCGGCGAGGAAGCCGGCCTGTAGGGCACGGTCCACGGCGTCCAGCACGGCCGAGGGGTCGTCCGCCAACGCGCCGAGCACCTGCGGGTCGAGGTCCCGGCCGAGCACGGCTGCCTGCCGCAGCACGGTACGAGTGGGCGGGGGCAGCTGCGCCAACCGGTACCGGATCACGTCGCGCACCCCGGGTGGCACCGCTGCCAGCGCGGCGTCGCCCTCGCCCGCGTACAACTGGGCCAGCTCCCGCACGAAGAAGGGGTTGCCGCCGCTGCGGTGGTGGATCAGTTGGGCGGTGGCCGCGTCCAGCTCCGCCCCGACGACGGCGCCGGCCAGCTCGGCGGTCGCTGGCGCGGACAGGCCGGCGAGATACTCCCGAACCGGTTCCAGCCCGGCGGCTCGGGCCAGGGCGGCGGTCAGCGCCGGGCTGATCTCGGTGGCCCGGTAGGTGCCGAGGATCAGTACCGGCCCGCTGGCGGGTCGTGGGCCGGTGAGAAGGGCGGTCAACAGGTCCAGGGTGTCGCCGTCGGCGCTGTGCAGGTCGTCCAGGACGAGCAGCACCGGTCCCCGGTCGGCGACCGCGGACACCAGCGAGGCGACCGCGCGGTGCCGGCGGAACCGGGTGACGGTGGGGTCGCCCGGGCCGTCGGCCGCGTCGACGTCGTCCGGTCCGGCCTCCCCGAGGCCGGCCGACCCGGCGAGCGCCTCGGTGACCTGCGTCCAGGGCCAGGCCGCCGGGGCGCCCTCGTACTCCGGGCTGCGGCCCCACGCCGTGGTCCACCCCTCGGCCGGCCAGCCGTCGGGCCAGCCGTCCTCTGCC
>NZ_JAEVHM010000382.1 GCF_016802865.1 Micromonospora parastrephiae
GCCTCCGCCACGCTCGGCGTGCCGACCACGGCGCGGACCACCTCGCTGGGGTGCGGCACGTCGACCGCCGCCAGCCGCGTCGCCGGCCAGGTCACCAGGGGTACGCCGAGCGCGTCGGCGGCGCTCAGGATGCCCACCTCGTCGGCCTTGACGTCGGCGCTGGCCAGGCAGCGCAGGCTCGCCGGGTCGAGGCGGCCTCGGCCAGCACCCGGTGCAGCAGCTCCGCCACCTCGGCGCGCGTACGCCCCGACTCGCGCCGACCCCGGCGACCAGCGACGGGGGCCGCAGCACGACGGTCCGCTCGTCGATCGGCACCACCCGGTCGGTGACCAGCAGCCGGTATCCGCCGTCCGGCGTGTCCTCGTCATCGGCGCGCACGTTCGGGGGCAGGGCGGGCAGCGGCCAGTCGGCGTCGGCGATCAGCCGGACCGGCTCGCCGTCCAGGATGGCTCGGGACACCGCGGCGACCGCGCCCCGCACCGGCCAGCCGAGGGTGTCCAGCCCCGGCAGGTCGACCGCGTCGGTGGCGGTGGTGACCACCGGCCGGGCGTCGAGCAGCGCGCCGACGGCCTCGGCGAGGTCGTTGGCGCCTCCGCTGTGCCCGCCGAGCAACGCCACCGCGTGCCGGGCCGCCTCGTCGACGACGACCACGGCCGGGTCGGTGCGCTTGTCGGCGAGCAGCGGAGCGAGAATCCGCACCACCGCGCCGGCGGCCAGGAACGCCACCACCGCGTCGCACCGCGCCCAGGCGGTACGCAGCGCGTCGGCGACGCTCTCCCCCTCGATCAGCCGCGCCTGCGGCCAGGCGGCGGCGACGGTGTGGGCGTGCCGCCGGCCGGCGGTGGTGGCCGCCACCAGGCCGATGCGGGTGGTCACGGTCAGGTCGTGCACGGGCGCTCCCCGGTGAGGACGACCACCGGGTTGGTGGCCGCGAGGCGGATCGACCCGCCGGGCAGGTCGGCGAGGCGGGCGGCGGAGAGCTGACAGCCCTCGACCGTGTAGTCGGCGGCACGCAGCAGACCCATGGCCGGCGCGACCCGGTCCAGCGCGGCCAGGGTGAGCACCACCCGGTCCGGCCGGCGGGCCACCACGGCGGCGAGGACGTCGACCCCGCCCCCGCCGACGAACACCGCGTCCGGTTCGGGCAGCCCGGCCAGCGCCTGCGGTGCGCGCCCGGTCACGAGTCGGACGTTCACCGCGTGCGCGGTGGCGTTGGCCTGGATGGTCGCTGCGGCCGCGGCGTCCCGCTCGACGGCGAGGACGGCCGCGCCGAGCAGCGCGCACTCGATGCCCACCGAGCCGCTGCCCGCGCCCACGTCCCACACCAGCCGGCCCAGTCGGGGGCGTAGCCGGGCGACGACGAGGGCGCGCACCTCCGACTTGGTGATCATCGAGTCGCGGTGGGCGTACCGGTCCTCGGCGAGGGCCCAGCCGCCGGCCGGCGCGGCGGCGGGCTGGTTGTCCGACCGCAGTCCACCGTGCGCCGCGTCGGCGAGGCTGAGCAGGACGTGCGGGTCGGACCAGGTTCCGGCGGCGGCCTGCTCGGGGGTCACCTCGCGGACCCGTTCGACGTCGGTGCCCAGGTGCTCGGCGACCAGCAGCCGCCGCGACCACCCGATCAGACCGGCACCCAGCTCGGCGGCACCGGCGCCGGGAGCGGTGAGCACCGCGACCAGCGGCAGCGCCCGGCAGGCGTTCAGGCCGGTCGCGGGTCGCGTCCGTGCGCGGTGACCACGGCGGCGCCGTCCCAGGGCAGCCCGGCGCGGGCGAACGCGGCGGCCACACTGGACACCGCCGGCACCACCCGCAGCGGCAGCCCGGCGGCGCGCAGCCCGTCGGGCGATGCCGAACAGGCCGGGATCGCCGCTGGCCAGCACCACGGCCGGCAC
>NZ_JAEVHM010000383.1 GCF_016802865.1 Micromonospora parastrephiae
GCATCCACCACCAGGGGGTACGCCCCGAGGCCCGGCACGGCCTGCGCCGCGGCGTCGGCGAGGGCGGCCGAGATCAGGTCGTAGTGTCCGGCGGCGAGGAAGTCGGCTCGGGCGGCCACCATCTCGGCGGTGTCCCCGACGTGCGGGGCGCGGCCGGCCAGCAGGTTGACGTACCCCTGCCGGGCCAGGTCGAAGCTGTGCCGGCGCGGGCAGCGCAGAGCGCGGGCGGTGCCGGCGGTCGCCTCGGCCAGCGGTTCGCCGCAGACCGGGCAGCGCAGCCGTTCGAGGATGCGGGGTTCCACGTCAGACCTCCGGCCCGCGCCGGGGGCGGGGGGTACGGCCCGGCGCGAGGTGGTCGACGACCCGATGGGTGAACGCGCCGAGCGCCTCGACCTCGGCCGGGGTGAGCAGGTCGATGAAGTGTCGACGGACGGCGGTCACGTGGTCCGGGGTGGCGGCGTCGATGGCGCCACGACCGGCCGGGGTGAGCACGACGATGGCCCCGCGGGCGTCGTCGGGGCACTTTTCCCGGGTCACCAGGCCGCGCTGCTGCATCCGGGTCAGGTGGTGCGAGAGCCGACTGCGTGAAGCCACCGTGGCGCGTCCATGCCGGTCAGCCTAGCGTCTTGGTTGACATGTCATCGAATCGGAGGATGAGCGGGCTGGCTCTACCCGCCCGAGCAGGCTGACTAGGGTCTGAGCATGGTCGCAACAATCCGGTACGAGGACATCGTCAAGGTCCCGAAGGCGCTGCTGCACGACCACCTCGACGGCGGGCTGCGGCCGGCGACGATCGTCGAGTTGGCGGCGGAGGTCGGCCACGAGCTGCCCACCACCGACCCGGAGGCGCTCGGGCGCTGGTTCGTCGAGGCGGCGGACTCCGGGTCGCTGGAGCGCTACCTCGAGACGTTCGCGCACACCGTGGCGGTCATGCAGACCGCGCCGGCGCTGCGCCGGGTGGCCCGCGAGTGCGCGCTGGACCTGGCCGCCGACGGGGTGGTCTACGCCGAGGTGCGCTTCGCCCCGGAGCAGCACCTGGAACAGGACCTGAGCCTCGACGAGGTGGTCGAAGCGGTGCTTGCCGGGTTCGCCGAGGGCACCGCGCAGGCCGTCGAGGCGGGCCTGAGCATCCGGGTGGGCACCCTGCTCACCGCGATGCGGCACGCCGCCCGTTCCCAGGAGATCGCCGAGCTGGCCGTGCGGCACCGCGACGCCGGGGTGGTCGGCTTCGACATCGCGGGCGCCGAGGCGGGCTTCCCGCCCACCCGGCACCTGGACGCCTTCGAGTACCTGCAACGGGAGAACGCCCACTTCACCATCCACGCCGGCGAGGCGTTCGGTCTGCCGTCGATCTGGCAGGCGATCCAGTGGTGCGGCGCGGACCGGCTCGGTCACGGGGTACGGATCGTCGACGACATCACCCCGGGTGGGGTGCCGGTACTCGGTCGGCTGGCCGCCTACGTGCGGGACAAGCGCATCCCGCTGGAGCTGTGCCCGTCGTCGAACGTGCAGACCGGCGCGGTGGCCTCGATCGCCGACCATCCGATCGGCCTGCTGCGGGACCTGCGGTTCCGGGTCACCGTCAACACCGACAACCGGCTGATGAGCGGCACCTCGATGTCGCGCGAGATGTCGCTGCTGGTGGAGACCTTCGGTTACGGCTGGCGGGAGTTGCAGTGGTTCACCATCAACGCGATGAAGAGCGCCTTCATCCCGTTCGACGAGCGGCTGCGGATCATCGATGAGGTGATCAAGCCGGCGTACGCCAAGCTGCTGGCCTGACTCCTCAACCGTGCGGGTGGCCGGCGAGCAGGCCGGCCACCCGGCGCAGCACCTCCCGCGCGCGGGCCGCCTCGGCGCCGAGCCCGGTCT
>NZ_JAEVHM010000384.1 GCF_016802865.1 Micromonospora parastrephiae
GGGCCCCGCGGTCAGCCGCGGGGCCCCTTCGCGTGTCGGCGTGGCCGGTCAGTCCCGCAGCGGGCGGCCCTGCGCGTCCGTGCCGCCGTTGACCAGGATCAGGATGCCGTCGATGACGCCCCAGAGCGCGCCGACGCCGCAGGTCACCAGGCTCACGACGAGCTGGAGAACGGCGATCTTGGTGTGTCCGGTGTAGAACCGACCGGCCCCGAAGGTGCCGAGCAGGATGCCGAGGATGCCCGCGACGACCTTGCTCTTGTCGGAGTAACCCGGGGCGTACCCGGGCTGGTAAGGAGGAGTGGTCATGGGCGGTCACATTAGTGATCCACTCGCCCGCTGTCCGCACCGCCACCCGGCAGATGGGACGATAGTGGCGAAACACTGTCCTGACGGCTGAGGCGGCACTGCACCGCCGGATCCGGTCGGTGCCCTGACACATCGTCAGGACACCCGACCACCGGATGCCACTGTGCTGGCTCGCGGCAGCGCTGCGCGCGCCTAGACTGCCGCCGGCGGGACCGGTGGACCGCGGTGGCAATGGGGCCATTGCGGCGCCGAGCAGTCGGGGGAGAGCGGCCCCGAAGAGAGGTGTCTGCATCGTGAAGGTCGGAATCCCACGCGAGGTCAAGAACCACGAGTACCGCGTGGCGATCACGCCAGCGGGTGTCAACGAGTTCACCCGCAGCGGCCACCAGGTCTTCGTCGAGTCCGGCGCCGGTGTCGGCTCCAGCATCACCGACGAGGAGTTCGCCGCCGCCGGCGCGACGATCCTCGCCACCGCTGACGAGGTGTGGGAGGCCGCCGAGTTGGTGCTCAAGGTCAAGGAGCCGATCGCCGAGGAGTACCACCGGATGCGCGAGGGGCAGGTGCTCTTCACCTACCTCCACCTGGCCGCCTCCAAGGAGTGCACCGACGCGCTGATCGACCGCAAGGTCACCGGCATCGCGTACGAGACCGTCGAGCTGCCCGACCGGTCGTTGCCGCTGCTCGCCCCGATGTCCGAGGTCGCCGGCCGGCTCGCCCCGCAGGTGGGCGCCTTCTACATGATGCGTACCGGCGGCGGACGCGGTGTGCTGCCCGGCGGGGTCTCCGGCGTGTACGCGGCCAAGACCGTCGTCATCGGCGCCGGCGTCTCCGGCATGAACGCCGCCGCCATCGCGCTGGGCCTGCAGTCCGAGGTGCTGCTGCTGGACAAGAACGTCGCCCGGCTGCGCCAGGCCGACGCCATCTACCGCGGCCACCTGCAGACCGTCGCCTCCAACGCGTACGAGGTCGAGCGGGCCGTGCTCGACGCCGACCTGGTCATCGGCGCGGTGCTGGTGCCGGGTGCCAAGGCCCCGACCCTGATCTCCAACGAGCTGGTCTCCCGGATGAAGCCGGGCAGTGTGCTCGTCGACATCGCCATCGACCAGGGCGGCTGCTTCGAGGACTCGCGCCCCACCACGCACGCCGACCCGGTCTACAAGGTCCACGAGTCGATCTTCTACTGCGTCGCGAACATGCCCGGCGCGGTGCCGAACACCAGCACCTACGCGCTGACCAACGTCACCCTGCCGTACGCCCTGGAGCTGGCCAACCAGGGCTGGCGCGAGGCGCTGCGCAACGACCCGGCGCTGGCGTTGGGCCTCAACACCCACGACGGCCGGGTCACCTACGGCCCGGTGGCCGAGGCGCACGGCATGGACGTGCTCCCGCTGGCCGACGCGCTGGCCTGAGCGGTGGCGGGCTGACCGGCATCCCGGGCTCCGCCGGCGCGGACGAGCGGTCCGCGCCGGCGCTGCGCCGTGCCGTGCGGGCCTACCTCGATCACCTCACGGTCGAGCGTGGCCTGTCCCCGAACACCCTGGTCTCGTACCGCCGGGACCTGGACC
>NZ_JAEVHM010000385.1 GCF_016802865.1 Micromonospora parastrephiae
GCGGGCCGCGTTCGCGCCGGGCGCGCCGTGCACCCCGCCGCCGGGGTGTGCCGACGAGCTGGCCAGGAAGAGCCGGTCCACCGGGGTGTCCGCCCGCCCCAGGCCGGGGATCGGACGCAGGAACAGCTGCTGGTACGCGGCGGCGGTGCCACCGCCGAGCGCACCGCCGACCAGGCTCGGGTTGCCCCTCTCCAGATCGGCCGGCCCGGCCACGTGCCGGCCGACGATCAGTTGCCGGAAGCCCGGGGCCGCCGCCTCCAGCACGTCCTCCATCCGCTGCACGTGCCCGGCGATGTCCTCGGCACGCCAGTCCCGTCGGAACGGCAGGTGGGTGTACGACCAGAGCGACTCGGTGCCCGGCGGGGAGTGGCTCGGGTCGGCCACCGACATCTGCCCCACCAGCAGGAACGGGTCGCGGGGCAGCTCGCCACGGGCCAGCTCGCCGGCGTAGTGGGTGAGCCCGTTCAGGTCCGCTCCCAGGTGCACCGTGCCGGAGCCGGCCACCTCCCGGTTCGTCCACGGCACCGGCGCGGAGAGCGCCCAGTCCACCTTCAGTGTCGAGCCGTCCCACCGGAAGTGCGCCAGGTCCTCGACCAGCCGGGACGGCAACGCCGCCGCGCCGACCAGGTCCAGGTAGAGCGCCGGCGCCGGCACATCGGCCAGCACGGCCCGCCGGGCCCGCCACAGCGTGCCGCCGACGGTGCGGACGCCCATCGCGCGGCCCCGCGCGGTGAGCACCCGGTCGACCCGGGCGCCGTAGAGGATCGTCCCGCCGCGCTCCTGCAACCGGGCGACCAGCGCGTTGGTGATCTGCTGCGCGCCGCCGTCGGGCACCGGCCAGCCGACCTGTTGACCGAGCATGGCCAGCAGCCACCCGTACACCCCGGAGCCGGCCTCCTCCGGGGACAGGTCGGTGTGCAGGGCGCAGCCGGCCAGCAGCGCGGGCCCTCCGGGGCCTTGGAAGAGTTCGTCGCCGAGCTTGCGTACCGGCACCACCAGCCGCCGGGCCAGCCGTAGCGCGCCGGCGATCCGCAGCCGGCGCAGCAGACCCAGCCCGCCGCGTACCGGCGGGAACGGCGTGGTGATCGCGTCCAGCATCGGCTCGGCCACCTCGAGCCAGTCGGTGTACGCGTTGAGCCAGCGCTTCCCGTCGCCGGGTGCGAACTGCTCCAGCGACGCGGCGGTGACGTCCGGATCCCGGTTGATCACCGCGGCCCGACCGTCCGGCAGCAGGTGCGCCAGCACGTCCGGGGAGTGTCGCCAGGACAGGCCGTGCCGGCCCAGGTCGAGCCGGCGCAGCACCGGGGAGGCGTACCCCAGGGGGTAGAACGAGCTGTAGAGGTCGCTGAGGTAGCCGGGCGCGGTCACCTCGGCCGAGCGGACGGCGCCGCCGGGCACGGCGGTCGCCTCCAGCACGACCACGTCCCACCCGGCATCGGCCAGCAGGTTGGCCGCGACGAGGCCGTTGTGACCGGCCCCGACGACGACGGCGTCCGCGCTCTGCGCGCCGGTGGTAGTCATCCGACCCGGCTACCCGGCGCGCAACCGGGCGAAACGCGTTTGCCTCGCGGGGGCCGGGGCATCCAGCGCCGCATGTACACGGTTGCGCAGCTGGTGGGCGGGGTGTGGGGTGCGGGCGGCGACGGCGGTGAGCTGGTCGTCCACGACCCGGCGGACGATTCGCCGGTCAGCACGGTGCCGGTGGCCACCGCCGACGAGGTCGGCAAGGCGGCACAGGCGGCGCGCGGCGCGGCGGCGCAGTGGGCGGCGACCGCGCCGGCCGCGCGGGC
>NZ_JAEVHM010000386.1 GCF_016802865.1 Micromonospora parastrephiae
GAGCCGACGCCCGTTGGAGCGCAGGTACGACAGGGCGATGTGCGCCGACTCCTTCATCACGTCGCCGAGCTGGCCGGTCAGGGTCAGCCCCGGCTCGCCTCCATCGTGGCGGTGCTGCGCGACGGCGAGGTCATCGTCTCGCCGCTTCCCAGACGCTGCAGTCGGGCTGGTCCGGCGGGCAGCCGGCTCCCGGGTCGGCACGTCGGGCGGCCGCGGCCGGCACGGTGGCGCCGACCACCAGCAGCAGCGCGAGGGCGATCCCGGCGAGCGCCCGGCGGGGCGCCCCGGCCCGGGGGGCAGAAGCCGGGACGTCCCTTCCTCCCCAGGTCAGCACGGCTGGTCCGGTGCGTCGCGCCGGAGTTGATCAGCCACCGGCCGTCCGGAAACCGCGTCGCGGTGGCGGTGGAGAGGTGCCTGCCGCCCCCGGTGCCCGGGACCACCCGCCTGTCCTTGGCGTAGACCAGCCGGTAGCCGGTCGTGTCCAGGCAGTCCTGGATCTCCACGGTGGCCGGCTTCGCGTCCAGGCTGACCGCGGTCACGGTGGGGTCGGACTTCAACGCCCCGGTACGCATCGCGCCGTGCTCCTTAGCCTGGCGAATGGAGATTCGGACCCGAGTCAGCAGTGGATCAGCGAGAAACCTGGAGAGTTCCGGCGCTCGCGGATCACTGCGTACGCTCGCCGTACGGGAGGCCGCGAGATAACCGGAGTACGCGTCCAGCGCCGCCTTTTCGGCGGCTCGGCGTTCGACATCCGGATCGGCCTGTTGCCCGTCCTCCCGGGCCGCCATCGGCCTTTCGACGGCTTCCCGTCCGCTGGCGCAGGCCGTGACCGGCAGCGCCGCCACGGCCGCCAGCAGGCAGATTGCCGCTCGTCTGAGCTGCGTCCGCGCACCGTCGAGCCTCCTCGTGGTCGCCCGACGCGGTGACGGATCACTGCCGCCGGGCATGCGGAAACGCGCCCGGATCACCACATCCCGAGCTGTTCATTGCGCTTCTGCATTCACCGTTACGGATCTTCTACAAATGCAAGGTCCTGTGTCGTCCGGTTGTTGTAGTGAGGCTTGCGTCACACTCAAGGGGCGAGCATAAGCTGACGCTCGCCGATGCAACAGAGGCAATTCAATCGAACACTCTCCGTGATGGCAGGTGGTGGTGACGGGTGTCCGTGCTGCATCCCGGGCATTGGCCGAATGGGCGGTCGCCAATGATCGGGCCTGGTTGGGTCGGCGGGGGTCGCAGACGCCCTTCCGCCGGGCGCGGGAGTGGGACATCGCGGCGTCATCCCGGCATCAGACCGGCCCTCGCGGCCAGTGAACCCGCCGCGCGGATCGACGAGGCCACTGACCCGGCGTCGGCCCGGGAGGCCCCTCGACGCCCTGCCGGGCAGGTCGCTTTCTGCGCCATCCGCCACACCGAAGCGATCGTTCAGTCACGATCCGTGTTCACGTCGGTGGGGAAAACCGTGCGGTCGGGGCGGCCGACATGGCACTGAGTGGCCCTCCGGCGGCCGTTCCGGGGCAGGAAAACCCACCCGATCGGAGCCGACGCAATGCACGAACGGCACGACGCGGCTCGGCTGCGGGTCACGTCCGGCTCCCGACAGTGCTCGCGATCATGGCGGTCAGCCCGTTGCTGCGGTTGGCGGCCGTGCGTCACGCCGTAGCGTCGGGCACCGCCAACCGGGCCGGCTGCGACGCCTGCGGCGCGCCGATCGGCCTGACCCGGCCCTGGCCGGCTCTCGGCCCGACCGCCCGGTGCGGTCGCTGCCGGACC
>NZ_JAEVHM010000387.1 GCF_016802865.1 Micromonospora parastrephiae
CCCGCCGCGCCCCCCACCCCCCCGCCGCGTCATCATGAGTTGTGGTGGGCGAGGTGCCCCTCTTCGCGGCTTTCGTGTCCCACCACAACTCCATGATCGAACCCGTTGGGGCTTGGGGACGGGACGGGATTACAGGTAGTTCTCGGCCTCGTCGCAGACCTTGTCGAGGCCCTTCATCGCGGTGTCGTATGCGCCCTTGTTGCCCGCCGCCGCCGCGCCGAGCGCGGTGGTCAGCTTGTCCAGGCAGCCCGCGATGACCTTCTTCTGCCGGGCCTGCTCGTCGCGGTCGTTGCGGGTGCCGGTCAGGTCCTGCTCGGTGTTGTCCAGCTTGTCCTGCATCGTCTGCAGGTCGGTCTTCAGCTTCGTGATCTCGGTGGTGTTGGCCGCGATGGTGTCGTCGCGCTGGCTGACCTGGCCGGTGAGGCGCTTCTCGGTCCGGTTCAGCTCGCTGTTCTTGGTCACGAACAGCCCGGTCATCACCCCGCTGACGACGAAGAGCAGCGCGGCCACCACGGCCAGCACCAGCACCGTGCGGCTCCGACCGGCCGGCGGGGGTCCGAAGGGCGGCATCATCCCGGGGGGAGCCGACATCGGCTGCCCGTACGCCGGACCGGAGACCGGCGGTCCGGAGACCTGCCCGGAGTAGGGCGGGGCGCTGGCCGGGTAGCCCGGCGAGGGCTGCGGCGCGGGGTGATGCGGCGCGTACTGCGGCGGCGTCGGGGTGGCCGGCGGAAGCCCGTCGGGCCCGGTCGGTGGCTGGGACATCTCTATTCCTCCAGATGAGCGGTCCACCACGCCGGTGGGCGCGACGGACCGGATACAGCGGCGGGATCGCCCGGGTCCGGGGACCCGGCCGGGATCAGAACGGCCGGTGCCGGCCGTGGGTGGTGGAGCGGACCCGGCAACGACGCCGGACCGTGGGTCAGCAGATCTTGAAGCCGTCGCAGGCGACCTTGATCGGTACGGCGAGCCCGATGCCCTCGGCGTCGCGGGCCTTGGCGGTGGCGATGCCGACCACCTGCTTGCTGCCGTTGATCACCGGGCCACCGGAGTTGCCCGGGTTGATCGGGGCGTCGAACTGGATCGACGGCCCGGAGCTTCCCGACGCGGAGCGCAGGGCGCTCACCACGCCGGTGGTGACGCTGTCCTCCAGGCCGAGCGGAGCGCCCACGACGACGATCTGCTGGCCGGACTTCACGGCGGCGGGGGCGGTGACCAGGCCGGTGAACTTGCCGCTGGTACGCAGCTGGGCCACGTCGTTGGTCTTGTCGACCTTGACGATGGTCGCCGGGAAGCGCTGGTCGGTGCGCTCCAGGAAGACCTCGCGGCCACCGCCGTCCCAGACCGCCTCGACCACGTGGAAGTTGGTGAACAGGTTCGTGCCGCCGCCGGCAGCCGGTTTGCCGACCGCGAACGCGGTGCCGGTGAACTGGCCGGCCCGGACCCGGAACACGCTGGGCAGCACCGCGCTGGCCACCGCCTCCGGGTTGAAGGCGGCGCCGGCCTGCCTCTCCAGCGTCTCCGCGCGCTTCTCCAGACCGTCGAGGCGGGTGCCGTCTCCGTCCTGGGCCTGCGCCAGTCGCCGGTCGGTGTCGGCGAGCCGGTCACCGAGACGGTCGAGTTGGTACGCCTGCACCCCGGCCACCGCCGCCAGCGCGACGACGAGCAGCGTGGCGAGCACGACCGGCCAGCGGCGGCGCGTCACCCGCGCGGACGGGGGCGGTGCGGCGCCCGGCCAGCC
>NZ_JAEVHM010000388.1 GCF_016802865.1 Micromonospora parastrephiae
GCTGAGGGGTTACGGAAGGGGGGCTTTGGTCAGCTTCAGGGGGGCCCGGCGGCCTCGGATGTCGATCTCCACCTCGTCGCCGTCGGTCAGGTTGGCGTCGGTGTTCAGCAGGGCCAGCGCGATGCCCTGCTTACGGGTCGGGGAGAAGGTGCCGCTGGTGACCGTGCCGACCTGCTCGTCGCCCACGTGCAGGGTCATGCCGGGCCGCGGGATGGCGCGGTCGACGGCCACCAGCCCGCGCAGCGTACGCCGGGGGCCGGCGGCCTTCTCGGCGAGCAGCGCGTCGCGCCCCCAGAAGGCCGGCTTGTCCCAGCCCACCGCCCAGCCGGAGCGGGCCTGCACCGGGGTGATGTCCTCCGACAGGTCCTGCCCGTGCAGCGGGTAGCCCATCTCGGTACGCAGCGTGTCCCGGGCCGCCAATCCGCAGGCGCGCAGCTCGAACGCCTCGCCGGCGGCGAAGAGCGCGTCCCAGACCGCCACGGCGTGCTCCGCCGGCACGACGAGTTCGTAGCCCAGTTCGCCGGTGTAGCCGGTACGGCAGACGGTCAGCTCCACCCCGGCCAGGCTCGCGGCGGAGAAGCTCATGTAGCCGTGCTCGGTGGGCAGGCCGAGGGCGCCCAGCAGTTCGGCCGAGCGCGGGCCCTGCACGGCCAGCACCGCGTACGCCTCGTGCTCGTCGGTGACGGTGACCGACTCCGGCGCGGCGGCGCGCAGCCGGCGCACCACCTCGGCGGTGTTCGCGGCGTTCGGGATGAGGAAGACGTGGTCGTCGGCGTACAGGTAGGCGATGATGTCGTCCACCACGCCGCCGGTGGCGTCGTCGCAGCAGAGCGTGTACTGCGCCCGGCCGGGGCCGATGCGACCCAGGTCGTTGCTGAGGCAGGCGTTGACGAAATCGGCCGCGCCGGTGCCGCTCACCCGGGCCTTGCCCAGGTGCGACACGTCGAAGACCCCCACCGCGGTACGCACCGCCGTGTGCTCCTTGAGCACACCGCCACCGGCGTACTCCAGCGGCATCTCCCAGCCCCCGAAGGGGGCGAACTTGGCGCCGGCGGCGGTGTGCCGCTCGTGCAGCGGGGAACGGCGCAGCCGGGTCGCGGCGGCGTCGGAGGTCACGTCGGTCATGGGTGGCAACTTACCGGGGGCAACGTGGCTGGTTAGCATCGGCGGGACCCCTGCCGGCACGATCGGCGGGACAGCCCTGACGTCCGGCGGGTAGGTTCCGCCGGAGACCTTCACCGCCGGTACGCGACGTCGCGACCGGCCCGGCCCGCCCGGAGTAGCTTCAGTGACATCGCCCCGCACCACCACCCTGAGCCTGGTCGACACCGACCCCGCGGAGCTCGCCGTCGACGCGATCGTGATCGGCGTGCACAGCCAGACCGGAGAGCAGGGCGCCACCAGCGGCCTCGCCGGCACCCTTCTGCTCGCCAGCGGCGCGGAGAGCATCGCCGCCGCGTTCGACGGCAAGCTGACCGAGACCCTGGCGCTGCTCGGCGCGTCCGGTGGCCCGGGCGAGGTGATCAAGCTGGCCACGTTGGGTACGGTCACCGCCCCGCTGGTCGTCGCGGTCGGGCTCGGCCCGGAGCCGTCGGGCCGTGCCCGTCACCTGCGTCCGCCTCCGTGGCGAGCAGCCCCGAGCAGCCGGTGTAGACGTCCAGCCGCGCGGCGAAATCGCGCATGTACTGCATGTGCGCCGAGATCTCCTGCGGCGTCCACTGGTCCATCGGT
>NZ_JAEVHM010000389.1 GCF_016802865.1 Micromonospora parastrephiae
ATCGCCGCCGGCGCGGCCGGCGCCGCCGCGGGACTGCTCCGCGACGACCTGGCCGAGGACGTCATGCTCGGCGACAGCGGCGCGAACGCCCTCGGTGCGCTGCTCGGCGTCGCGCTCGCCGCCCGCACCGGCCCGCTCGGCCGGGCCGGTCTGCTCGCCGTGCTCGCCGGGCTCACCGCCGCCAGCGAGAAGGTCAGCTTCACGTCGGTGATCCAGCAGACCCCGGGGCTGCGGGAGCTTGACGCACTGGGCCGGCGCGCCGACTGACGTGACCAGACCGGCACCCCTCGCCGGCGCCGGCCGGCTGGCCGGGGCAGCCGCGCTCATCGCCGTCCTCACCGTGGCCAGCCGGCTCGCCGGCTTCGGCCGTACCGCCGTGTTCACCTGGGTCGTCCAGCAGAGCGACCTCGGTGGCATGTACGTCATCGCGAACACGGTGCCGAACATCGTCTTCGAGATCGTCGCCGGTGGGGCGCTGGCCAGCCTCGTCGTGCCGCTGCTGGCCGGGGCGGTCGCGGCGGAGGACCGGCGGGCGGTGGCGGCGACCACGGGCGCCCTGCTCACCTGGACGGTGAGCCTGCTGGTTCCGCTCGCCGTGCTGGTCGTCCTGTTCGCCGACCCGATCATTTCGCTGATCAGCGAGGGACGCTCGGCGTCGGAGCTCGCCGCCGGCGCCCGGATGCTGCGGGTGTTCGCCCCGCAGTTGCCGCTCTACGGGATCGGCATCGTGCTCACCGGCGTACTCCAGGCGCACCGGCGCTTCGCCTGGCCCGTCATCGCGCCGCTGCTGTCCAGCCTCACCGTGGTGGTCGTCTACCTGGCCTTCGGCGCCGCCCAGGGGCGTGGCGCGTCCGTGGCCCAGGTCAGCCGTGGCGGCGAGCTGCTCCTGTCCGCCGGCACCACCCTGGGCGTGGTCGTGCTGTCCCTGTCGCTGCTGATCCCGCTGCGTCGGCTGCGGCTGCGGCCCCGGTTCGGGTACGCCTTCACCGCCGACGCGCGGACGCGGATCGGGGGGCTCGCCACGGCCGGCGCGGTGACCGTGGCGGCGCAGCAGGTCGCGCTCCTGGTGATCCTGAACCGGGTGTCCGGCGGCCCCACCGGCTCCCCGCAGGTGTTCAACCTGGCCCAGGCCATCTTCCTGTTGCCGTGGGCGGTGCTCGCCGTGCCGCTGGCGGTGGCGTCCTATCCCACGCTCGCCACGGCGTCCGCCACCGGTGACGAGGCCGGCTACCGGCGGACCCTGTCGGCGACGGTGCGCGGGGTGCTGCTCTTCAGCTTCCTGGGCGTCGCGGCGCTGATCGCCACCGCGCACCCCGTCGCGGCCCTGTTCTACCCGGACAATCCCGCGTCCACCGCGGCGGCCATCACCGGCTTCGCTCCCGGCCTGCTCGGCTACGGACTGTTCGCGGTCCTGTCCCGTGCGCTGTACGCGCGCGGCGACACCCGACCGGCGACCGTGGCGATCACGCTCGGCTGGCTTGTCGTGCCGGCCGTGGCGCTGCCGTTGACCGCCCTGCTCCCCACCGCCGACCGGGTGCTCGCGGTGACCGTCGCGAACTCGGTGGGCATGCTGGTGCTCGGGGCGCTGCTGGTCACGGCGGTGCTGCGTGCCGCCGGGCGTGCGGCGCTGGCCGGCGCGGCCCGGAGCGACCCTGACCGGCATCACCATCGAACGCTGCGCGATCACC
>NZ_JAEVHM010000039.1 GCF_016802865.1 Micromonospora parastrephiae
CCGGCGGAGGGATCAAGCCTGACCGCCCGGAGCCGGGGAGGTCGCCCCAGCCCCCGCACCGCAACAAGCACGGGCCCAAGCGCCCGACCGCCCAGCCCTGCACCGCAACAAGCACAAGCCACAAATGCCCGACGCCGCATCCACAGCAGCGGGTACGGCGGTCCGGGTGGGGCGGCGTCAGGAGCCGGGGGTGTCGCCGCGGATGGTGGTCGCCTTGAGGTAGTCGCGGTTGAGTCGACCGATGGTGTTCAGCGGGATGCCCTTCGGGCAGGCCACCGTGCACTCACCGGCGTTGGTGCAGCCGCCGAAGCCGGCCTCGTCGTGCGCGTCGACCATGCCGATCACCCGGGTGTAACGCTCCGGCTGGCCCTGGGGCAGCAGCGAGAGCTGGGTGAGCTTGGCGGCGGTGAAGAGCATGCCGGAGCCGTTCGGGCAGGCCGCCACGCAGGCACCGCAGCCGATGCAGGCCGCCGACTCGAAGGCGCGTCCGCGTTGGCCTTGGCGACCGGGGTGGAGTGCGCCTCGGGCGCGCTGCCGGTCGGGGCGGTGATGTAGCCACCGGCGGCGATGATCTTGTCGAAGGCGTTCCGGTTGACCACCAGGTCCTTGACGACCGGGAAGGCGCTGGCCCGCCACGGCTCGATGTCGATCGTCTCGCCGTCCTTGAACTGCCGCATGTGCAGCTGGCACGCCGTGGTGCCGCGCTGCGGTCCGTGCGCGTCCCCGTTGATCATCAGGCCGCACATGCCGCAGATGCCCTCGCGGCAGTCGTGGTCGAACGCCACCGGGTCCTCGCCGGCGAGGATCAGCCGTTCGTTGAGCACGTCGAGCATCTCCAGGAACGACATGTCCGGGGACACGTCGTCGACCGGGTAGGTCACCATCCGACCCTTGTCCTCAGGGCCCTTCTGGCGCCAGATGCGCAGGGTCAGGTTCACTTGTAGCTCCGCTGCGTGGGGTGGACGTATTCGAACTTCAGGTCTTCCTTGTGCAGCACCGAGGGCTCACCGGTGGCGGTGAACTCCCAGGCCGCCACGTACGCGAACCGGTCGTCGTCGCGCTGCGCCTCACCGTCGGGGGTCTGGTGCTCGGCCCGGAAGTGGCCGCCGCAGGACTCCTCGCGGTGCAGGGCGTCGATGCACATCAGCTCGGCCAGTTCGAAGAAGTCGGCCACCCGGCCGGCCTTCTCCAGTGACTGGTTCAGCTCCTCGCCGGTGCCCGAGACCTTGACCCGCTGCCAGAACTGGTCGCGCAGGGCACGGATTTCGTCGATGGCCTTGCGCAGGCCGGCCTCGCTGCGCTCCATGCCGCAGTGCTCCCACATGATCTGGCCCAGCTCCCGGTGGAACGAGTCCACGGTCCGGTCGCCGTTGACGGCCAGCAGCCGCCGGATCCGGTCCTCGACGTCGGTACGCGCCTCGACCGCTGCCGGGTGGCTGGCGTCGACCTTGTCGAGGGGGCCGGAGGCCAGGTAGTTGGCGATGGTGGTGGGCAGCACGAAGTACCCGTCGGCCAGGCCCTGCATCAGCGCGGAGGCGCCGAGCCGGTTCGCGCCGTGGTCGGAGAAGTTCGCCTCGCCGATCACGAACAGGCCGGGAATGCTCGACTGGAGGTCGTAGTCGACCCAGAGGCCGCCCATCGTGTAGTGCACGGCGGGGTAGATGCGCATCGGCACCTCGTACGGGTCCTCGCCGGTGATCCGCTCGTACATCTCGAAGAGGTTGCCGTACTTGGCCTCGATGGCCTTGCGGCCCAGCCGGTGGATCGCGTCGGCGAAGTCGAGGTAGACGCCGAGCTTGGTCGGCCCGACACCCCGGCCCTCGTCGCACACGTTCTTCGCGGCGCGGGAGGCGATGTCGCGGGGGACCAGGTTGCCGAAGGACGGGTAGATCCGCTCCAGGTAGTAGTCCCGGTCGTCTTCCGGAATGTCCTTCGGGCTGCGGTCGTCGCCCTTGGCCTTCGGCACCCAGACCCGGCCGTCGTTGCGCAGCGACTCGCTCATCAGGGTCAGCTTCGACTGGTGGTCGCCGGAGACCGGGATGCAGGTCGGGTGGATCTGCGTGTAGCACGGGTTCGCGAAGTAGGCGCCCTTGCGGTGCGCCCGCCAGGTGGCGGTGACGTTGCAGCCCTTGGCGTTGGTGGAGAGGTAGAAGACGTTGCCGTAGCCGCCGGAGGCGAGCACGACGGCGTCGGCCATCTCGGTGCTGATCTCGCCGGTGACCAGGTCCCGGACGACGATGCCCCGGGCCTTGCCGTCGACGAGGACCAGCTCCAGCATCTCGTGCCGGGCGTTCATCTCGACGCTGCCGAGGCCGATCTGGCGCTCCAGCGCCTGGTACGCGCCGAGCAGCAGCTGCTGGCCCGTCTGACCCCGGGCGTAGAAGGTGCGCTGCACCTGGGCGCCACCGAAGGAGCGGGTGTCCAGCAGGCCGCCGTACTCGCGGGCGAACGGCACCCCCTGGGCGACGCACTGGTCGATGATGTTGACCGAGACCTCGGCCAGGCGGTGCACGTTCGACTCCCGGGAGCGGAAGTCACCGCCCTTGACGGTGTCGTAGAACAGCCGGTGCACCGAGTCGCCGTCGTTGCGGTAGTTCTTCGCGGCGTTGATGCCGCCCTGCGCCGCGATCGAGTGCGCCCGGCGCGGGCTGTCCTGGTAGCAGTAGGACTTGACGTGGTAGCCCTGCTCGGCCAGCGTGGCCGCGGCCGAGCCGCCGGCCAGGCCGGTGCCGACCACGATCACCGTCATCTTGCGGCGGTTGGCGGGGTTGACCAGCTTGGCCTCGAAGCGCCGGGTCTCCCAGCGCCTGTCGATCGGGCCGGCGGGAGCCTTCGTGTCGGCGATCGGGTCGCCCTCGGTGAAGAGTTCCATGTCAGGACACCAATCCGGTGAGAACGGCGAACGGGACCACCAGGTATCCGGCGCAGAGCGCGACGGCGAGGACCAGCGCGGCGTTGCGCGCCCGGCGCTCGCCGCGCGGGGTTTGCTGGCCCAGGCTGCGGAACGCGCTGAAGGCGCCGTGGCGCAGGTGGAAGCCCACCGTGACGATCGCCAGGGTGTAGAAGAGCGTGACGTACCAGCGCTCCGGCGCGAAGTCGGCGACCACGTTTCCGTAGGGGTTGCTGGCGTCGCCCTGAGGGTTCAGGTGACCGGTGGTCAGGTCCAGGATGTGGTAGATCACGAAGAGCAGGATGATCACCCCACCCCAGCGCATGGTGCGGGCCGCGTAGCTGCCCTGGACCTTCTTGCGGTGCGCGTACTTCACGGGGCGGGCGGCGCGTGCGCGCCGGGCCAGCACGGTGGCGGCGACGATGTGCGCCACCACGGCGACGGTGAGCACGATGCGCTGGATCCACAGATACCAGGTGTGGGGCAGCAGTGGCGTGCCGATGTCCCGCAGCCAGTGCGCGTAGTGGTCGAACGAGGTTTCCCCCGTGAAGATCTTCAGGTTCCCCAGCATGTGCACGATGAGGAACAGCACCAGGAGGATGCCCGTCACCGCCATGACGGCCTTCAGGCCGACGTTCGAGCGGATGGGCGACCGAGTTTTCGTGATTACCACAGGAACGACGCTAGGAGGAGATGGATCAGTCGTCCAATGCATCGACCCCGCAGTGTTGATAGCCATAGGCTATGTAGATGCAACTCCATCAGCTCAGGTACTTCGTCGCGGTGGCCGAAGTACGACATTTCACGCAAGCCGCCGACCTCGTGGGCATCACACAGCCCTCTCTCAGTAAGCAAATTCACGCACTGGAGACCGACCTGGGGGCCCCGCTCTTCGAGCGGGTAAGGGGCAACATCGCCCTCACCGCGGCGGGGGAGGTGCTGCTGCCGTTGGCCAAGCGGATCCTCGCCGACGTGGAGACCGCCACCCGGGAGGTGCAGGAGCTGGTGGGGTTGCGCCGGGGGCGCGTCCGCCTCGGTGCCACGCCCAGCCTGGCCACGTCGCTCGCCCCGCCGGTGCTGCGGCGGTTCCGCGACGCGCACCCGACCGTCGACCTGCGCATCGAGGAGGGCGGGTCGCAGGACCTGGTGCGCGACCTGCTCCGCGGTGACCTGGACCTGGCCTTGATCATCATGCCGTCCCAGGGGATCGACCCGGGGCTGCGCGTCGACGAGATCCTGCGGGAGAGCCTCGTCGTCGCCTCGGTGGACGAGGTGCCGACCGCCTCGACGGCCGGGGAGTTGCGCATCACCGACCTGCGCGACCAGCCCATGGTGATGTTCCGCGAGGGGTACGACCTGCGCGACGCCACCATCCAGGCGTGTCGGGAGGCGGGCTTCGAGCCGACCTTCGCGGTGGACGGCGGGGAAATGGACGCGGTGCTCAGCTTCGTCGAGGCCGGTCTCGGCATCGCGCTGGTGCCCGGCATCGTGCTGGCCCGGCGGCCCGGCGTCCGGATCACCCCCCTCGCCCCACCCGGGGTGCGGCGGACCATCGCGGTGGCCCGTCGGCGCGACGTCGTGCCGACGCATGCCGGCCGGGAGCTACGGCGGATTCTGCTCGACTACATACAGTCGGCGATCGAGCGCGACGACCTTCCTCCGGGTGTGGATCCGCGCTGATCCGGCCCGGTATTCGACCCGGTGGGTTAATTCATCCTTAAGGCCGCAGTATCACTGCCGGTGTTGATGACGGTCACCTAAGGTGGGTGCTTGGACGGGGCAAAAGCCCCATTCGTCTCAGCAGAGCTCACCGGTGGGCGTTTCCTCGCCGGCAGGGAGGCCACACATGAGGATCCTGGTTACCGGCGGCGCTGGCTTCATCGGGTCGCATTTCGTGCGCAGTCTGCTCGCCGGGCGCTACGCCGGGTTCGAGCACTGCGACGTGACGGTGATCGACAAGCTGACCTACGCCAGTGATCGGGCCAACCTGCCGGCCGCGCACCCCCGCCTGACGTTCGTGCGCGGGGACATCTGCGACCGGCAGTTGCTCGCCGACGTGATGCCCGGGCACGACGGGGTCGTGCACTTCGCCGCCGAGTCGCACGTGGACCGGTCCATCGACGACCCGGCGCCGTTCTTCGAGACCAACGTGATGGGCTCGCACCACCTGCTGGCCGCCTGCGCGCGCAGTGGTGTCGGCCGGGTCGTGCACGTCTCCACCGACGAGGTGTACGGCTCGATCAGCGAGGGCTCCTGGAACGAGACCTGCGTGCTGGAACCCAACTCCCCGTACGCGGCCTCGAAGGCGGCCAGCGACCACGTGGTCCGCTCCTACTGGCGAACGTACGACGTGGACGTCTCCATCACCCGCTGCGCCAACAACTACGGGCCGTACCAGCACGTGGAGAAGGTCATTCCGCGGTTCATGACCAGCCTCCTCGCCGGCCAGGACATCACCCTGCACGGCGACGGCAGCGCGGTGCGCGAGTGGCTGCACGTGGACGACCACTGCCGGGCCATCGCGCTGGTCCTGGCCAAGGGCCGCGCCGGCGAGGTCTACAACATCGGCGGCGACATCGAACTGACCAACCGGGCGCTCACCGAGCGGATCCTGCGACTGGCCGGCGCCGGCTGGGAACGGGTCCGGCACGTACCGGACCGAAAGGTCCAGGACCAGCGCTACTCGCTCGACTACCGCAAGATCTCCGAGGAGCTCGGCTTCGAGCCGCAGATCCGGTTCGAGGACGGGCTGAGCGAGGTCTTCCACTGGTACCGGGAGAACCCGGCCTGGTGGGCGCCCACCGCCACGGAGCCCCGTGGCGCGGCGCTGACCAGCTCGGTGCGCGGCGTCCCGGCGAGCCGGGCGCTGTCCGTCCAGGCGCACTGACCGGTCCGCGACCCGGTCCGGCCGGCACGGCCGGGCCGGGTCAGCGGCCCTCGGCCTCGTCCATCGCCCGGTAGATCCGCTGCTCCGAGACGGGGTACGGGGTGCCCAGCGCCTGGGCGAACACGTTCACCCGCAACTCCTCGATCATCCAGCGGATCTGCCGCACGGCGGTCTCCTGCCGGCGCGCCGGCGGCAGCGCGGCGAGCAGATCCGCGTACTCCTTCTGCACCACCGCGATCCGGTCCTGCTGCTGGCGGTCCCGCTGCGGGTTGCCGCCCAAGCGGTCCAGCCGACGCTCGATGGCGGTGAGGTAGCGCAGCAGGTCGGGCAGCCGGGCGTACCCGGTCTCGGTGATGAAGCCGGCGTGCACCAGCCCGGCGAGCTGGTTGCGGATGTCGGCCAGCGCGGCCACCACGGCGAGGTTGCGGGTGGCGCCGAGCCGCTGCTCGACGGCGTACGCGGCGGCGAGGACCTTGCGTACCCGGTCCATCACCTCGACCACGGTGTCGACCAGGTCGGCGCGGACCTTCTCGCGCAGCGCCGCGAAGCCCTCGGCGTCCCACGCCGGCCCACCGGCGGCATCGATCAGCCGGTCGATGGCCGCGCCCGCCGCGTCCTCGATCAGCTCCTGCACGCCGCCGTGCGGGTTGCGGCTCAGCGCCAGCTTCGCCTCGTTGCTCAGCCGGCCCTGGAGGAACCGCGCCGGGGACGGCACGGTGAGCCGCAGCAACCGGCGGGTGCCCGCCCAGTGCGCGGCCTCCGCCTCGGCGGGGGAGTCGAACACCTTCACCCCGACGGTGGCACCCTCGTCGACCAGCGCCGGGTACGCGGTCACCGCGTAGCCGGCCCGGACCTGCTCGATGGTGCGGGGCAGCGCGCCGATGCTCCACTCGCGCAGCCCGGTCCGGGCGACCTCCGGCGCGGCGGCCGCCACCACCTGGCGTACCTCCTGGCGGAGCTGGCGTTGCAGGGCCGGCAGGTCCTTGCCCTCGGCGACCGGCTTCTCGTCGTCGCCGAGGACCCGGAAGGTGACCCGCAGGTGGGCCGGGAGCTTGGCCGGCTCCCAGGCGTCGCGGGGCACGGTGACGCCGGTCATCCGGCGCAGCTGGTGGGTGAGCGCGTCCAGCAGCGGCTCCTGGCCGGGGGTGATCGCCGCCAGGGCGGCCCGGGCGAAGTCCGGCACCGGCACGAAGTTGCGGCGCACCGGCTTGGGCAGCGAGCGGATCAGCGCGATCACCAGCTCCTCGCGCAGCCCCGGCACCTGCCAGTCGAAGCTCTCCGCCGGCACCTGGTTGAGCAGCGGCAGCGGGATGTCGACGGTGACGCCGTCGGTCGGCGTACCCGGCTCGAACCGGTAGGTCAGCGGCAGGCTCACCCCGTCGGCCTGCCACTCGTCGGGGTAGTCGTCCTCGTCCACCCCGGTCCGGCCGTCGTTGACCAGCAGGTCGCGGGTGAACGTGAGCAGGTCGGGCTGGTCCCGGCGGGTCTTCTTCCACCACGTGTCGAAATGCCGGCCGGAGACCACGTCGGCGGGGATCCGCTGGTCGTAGAAGCCGAAGATGGTCTCGTCGTCGACCAGGATGTCCCGGCGGCGGGCCCTGCTCTCCAACTCCTCGATTTCCGCGAGCAGTCGCTTGTTGTCGGCCCAGAACTGGTGGTGGGTCTGCCAGTCGCCCTCGACGAGGGCGTGGCGGATGAACAGCTCCCGGCTCAACGTCGGGTCGATCCGCCCGAAGTTGACCTTCCGGGAGGTGACCAGCGGGATGCCGTACAGGGTCACCTTCTCGTAGGCCATCACCGCGGCCTGCTTCTTCTCCCAGTGCGGCTCGCTGTAGCTGCGCTTGACCAGGTGCTGCGCGAGCGGTTCGACCCACTCCGGCTCGACCCGGCCGGCGATGCGGCCCCACAGCCGGGAGGTCTCCACCAGCTCGGCGGCCATCACCCAGCGCGGCGGCTTCTTGAACAGCGCGGAGCCGGGGAACAGCGCGAACTTCGCGCCGCGCGCCCCCAGGTACTCGTGTTTCTGGGCGTCCTTCAGGCCGATGTGCGACAGCAGGCCGGGCAGCAGCGACTGGTGCACCTTCGGGGTGTCGATCTCCTCCGGCAGGTCCGCGCCGCCGCGACGGCCCGCACCCCGGCCGGCGTCGGCGTCCTCCGAGGCGTCGCGCGCCGGCCGCCCGCCGCGCCGGTCACCCTCCTGCGGGGTACGCAGTACCTGACGCAGTTGACCCACGATGTCCTGCCACTCGCGGACCCGCAGATAGTTCAGGTACTCCGCCTTGCACATCCGGCGGAACGCGCTGGAGGACAACGCCCGCTGCTGCTCCCGCAGGTAGCGCCACAGGTTGAGGAAGGCGACGAAGTCCGACTCCTTGTCGGCGAACCGGGCGTGAGCCTGGTCGGCCTGGGCCTGCTTCTCCGCCGGCCGTTCCCGCGGGTCCTGGATGGAGAGCGCTGCGGCGATCACCAACACCTCGGTGGCGCACCCGTTGCGTTCGCCCTCGACCACCATCCGGGCCAGTCGCGGATCGACCGGCAGTTGGGCCAGCCGCCGGCCCAGCGCGGTGAGCCGCTTCGCCGGGTCGGCCTCGGTCGGGTCCAGTGCGCCCAACTCGTGCAGCAGGTTGACGCCGTCGGTGATGTTGCGCCGGTCCGGCGGGTCGATGAACGGGAACGCGGCGAGGTCACCGAGCCCGATGGCGGTCATCTGAAGGATGACCGACGCCAGGTTGGTACGCAGGATCTCCGGATCGGTGAACTCGGGGCGGGACAGGAAGTCCTGCTCGTCGTAGAGGCGGATGCAGATGCCGTCCGAGGTGCGCCCGCAGCGGCCCTTGCGCTGGTTGGCCGACGCCTGCGAGATCGGCTCGATCGGCAGTCGCTGCACCTTGAGCCGGCTGGAGTAGCGGGAGATCCGGGCGGTGCCCGGATCCACCACGTACTTGATGCCGGGCACGGTCAGCGACGTCTCCGCGACGTTGGTGGCGAGCACCACCCGGCGCGAGGTGTGCGCGGCGAAGACCCGGTGCTGCTCGGCGGCGGACAGGCGGGCGTACAGCGGCAGGATCTCGGTGCCGAGTAGCGTTCGCTTCTTCTGTACCAGCTTGCCCAGCGCGTCGGCGGTGTCGCGGATCTCCCGTTCGCCGCTGAGGAAGACCAGGATGTCGCCGGGGCCCTCGGCGGCCAGCTCCTCGACGGCGTCGCCGATCGCCTGGATCTGGTCGCGGACGGTCTCCTCGTCGCCGTCGCCGTCCTCCTCGCCGTCGGCGACCTCGACCAGTGGCCGGTAGCGCACCTCCACCGGATAGGTCCGCCCGGAGACCTCGACCACCGGCGCCGGTACGCCCTGCGGATCGTCGGCGGTGGCCGGCCCGGCGAAGTGCCGGGCGAAGCGGTCGGTCTCGATGGTCGCCGAGGTGATGATCACCTTCAGGTCGGGTCGCCGGGGCAGCAGCTCCCGCAGGTAGCCGAGGATGAAGTCGATGTTCAGGCTGCGCTCGTGCGCCTCGTCGATGATCAACGTGTCGTACTGGCGCAGCATCCGGTCGGTCTGCAACTCGGCGAGCAGGATGCCGTCGGTCATCAACTTGACCAGGCTGCGCTCGCTGACCTGGTCGGTGAAGCGCACCTTGTAGCCGACCACGTCGCCCAGCTCGGTGCCCAGCTCGTCGGCGATCCGGTCGGCCACCGTCCGGGCCGCCAGCCGTCGGGGCTGGGTGTGCCCGATCAGGCCGTGCACCCCGCGCCCCAGCTCCAGGCAGATCTTGGGGAGCTGGGTGGTCTTGCCGGAGCCGGTCTCGCCGGCCACGATCACCACCTGGTGATCACGGATGGCGGCGGCGATGTCGTCCCTGCGTTCGCTGACCGGCAACCCCGCCGGGTACGTGATCACCGGCACCGCCGCCCGGCGGGCGGCCAGCCGCTGCTCGGCCCGGGTCAGCTCGGCGGTGATCTCGGTCAGCGCGGCCTCCCGGCGCTGCGGGTCGCGCAGCTTGCGGGCGCCGTCCAGGCGCCGCTGGAGCCGGCGCTGGTCGCGGAACATCAGGGGCGAGAGGCGGCGGTGCAGCTCGCGTACCGGATCGGTCGCGGCGGAGGCGGCTGGATTCTGCATGTCGTGCCCAAGGATAGGCAGCCCGACGCCGTACCGCCTGTGGGTTACCGCCGCACCGGTCCTTCGGCGCTCGAACGGCCGTCTAATGTTGCGGCCGACGTCGAACTGGGGGGCTGGGATGGAGCTGCGGGACACCGACCGGGCGCTGGTGCAGGCCGCCACGGCGGTCGCCAAACTGCGTTGCCGCAGCCAGAGTCACACCGTCGCGGCGGCAGCCCGGACCGCCGACGGGCGGGTCCTCTCCGGCGTGAACGTCCACCACGGCAGCGGGGGAGCCTGCGCCGAACTTGTCGTCGTCGGCACCGCGGCCACGCAGGGCGTGACGCAGTTGGAGACGATCGTCACGGTGACCGACCGGGGTCGGACGGTCGGTGTGCCGTGCGCCGACTGCCGACAGGTGCTCACCGACCACTTTCCGTCGCTGCGGGTGATCATCGGCGAGCTGGACGCTCTGCGGGTGGCCGGGATCGGCGAACTGCCCGGCTGACTCAGTCGCCGGAAGCCGCCTCCAGCATCGAACGGGGCATCGGCACACCCTCGAACCGCACGTTGCCCTCCGGGACCAGCCAGCTCATGACCTGTGCCACCAGGCGGCCGGCCCGCACGGCCGGATCGTTGGCGTAGAGCCCGCGGGCCTCGTCCGGGGCGATGGAGAGCACGACGAAGCCGCGCAGCCGGTCGTCGTCGGCGTGCAGGAACGGCCCGGTCGCGAGCACCAGTCCCTGCTCCACGAGCCCGGCCTGATGGGCCAGGTGCGCGTCCTGCAACCGGTCGATCGCGTCCTGCGGCAGCTCCGGCGGGTCCGACGGTCGGAGCAGGAGGACGACCGTGTGCTGGTCGAATCGCATGTCCACACCCTATGGCGCGGCTACGTCGCTGTGTCCCTGCCCGGGAGACTGGGGGCGGACGGGCACGAACCGTAGAAGGTGACCCGGATCAAGGCGCGCTCCGACCTGCCGGGCCGCTACGCCGGGCGCCCCGTGGCCGCCTCCAGCGGTATCGACCGAGGCCGGTTAGGTCACTTTCAGCAGGTCGGCTAAGGTTAGGCGAACCTAAGCTCGAACGTGCAGGAGACTCGTGACCACCCTCGCCAGCCGGCCGACCCGGAGTCGGGCCAGCACCCGCACCGGCCGCCGGGTGGTGGTCACTGGCGGGGCCGCGCTGGCGCTGCTGCTCGCCGTGCTGGCCAGCTTCGCGCTGGGCAGCCGACAACTCGGCGTCGACGCGGTCTGGCACGCCGTCGTCGCGCCGGACGGCAGCGACGCGAGCACGATCGTCCGCGAACTGCGCATGCCGCGTACCGCCCTCGGCCTCGCCGTCGGGCTCGCACTCGCCGTGGCCGGTGTGCTGTTCCAGGCGCTCACCCGCAACCCCCTCGCCGAGCCCCGCATCCTCGGCATCAGCGCCGGCGCGTCGTTCGGCGTGGTGCTCGCCATCTCCGTCTTCGGCATCGGCACGCTCGCCGGCTACGTCTGGTTCGGCATCGCCGGGGCACTGATCGCCGGCCTGTTGGTCTTCGCCATCGCCACCCGGGCCCGCGAGGGCGCCAGCCCGGTCACCCTCGCGCTGGTCGGCGCGGCCCTCGACGCCAGCCTCGCCTCCGGGGTGTACGCGCTGCTCAGCATCGACGCCCGCACCTTCGAGGAGTACCGGTTCTGGGTGGTCGGCGGACTGGCCGGGCGGGACCTGTCGGTCACCGCGCAGGTGCTGCCGTTCGTCCTCGTCGGGTTGGCGCTGGCCGCCCTGGTGGCACGAGGTCTCGACGCGCTGGCCCTCGGCGACGACGTGGCCCGCGGCCTCGGACACCGCATCGGCCTGGTCCGCCTCGGTGGTGGCCTCGCCGCGGTGCTGCTGACCGGGGCCGCGGTGGCGGCGGCGGGACCGGTCGCCTTCGTCGGACTGGCCGTGCCGCACCTGGCACGCGCCCTGGTCGGCGCGGACCACCGCTGGACCCTCGCCGTCTCCGCCCTGCTCGGCCCGGCGCTGCTGCTCGGCGCCGACGTCGTCGGCCGGCTCGTCGCCCCGCCCGGCGAGATACCGGCCGGGATCGTCACCGCCCTGATCGGCGCGCCGCTCCTGGCCGTCCTGGTGCGCCGCGCCCGGGTGGTGACCGCGTGACCACCACCCACCGTCCGACCGGCCCTTCGGCCACCGCCTCCGCTGCTCGGCTGCCCGGACGGTCGCTGCTGCGCATCGGGCCGGTCAGCCTGCTGATCCGTCGCCGCGCGGTGCTGGTGGCCGTCGCGCTGACCGTCCTGCTCCTGCTGGCCATGCTGCTCAGCCTCTCCCTGGGCACCCCGTACGTCGCCCCGGCCGACGTGCTGCGCGCCCTCTCCGGCGCCGGCACCCCGTACGACCTCGTTGTCTTCGATCTTCGGTTGCCGCGGGTCGTGCTGGCCGCGGTGGCCGGCGCGGCCTTCGGCGTGGCCGGCACCCTGATCCAGAGCGTGGCCCGCAACCCACTCGCCAGCCCGGACGTCATCGGCATCACCCAGGGCGCCGGCCTCGCCGCGACCGTGGCGCTGACCAGCGGGATGGCCGCCGTCCTGGTGGCGCCCACCGCGCTGGTGGGAGGGCTGCTCGCGGCGGTGCTGCTGTTCGCCCTCGGGGCCCGGCACGGGCTGGCCGCGCAGCGGTTCGTGCTCGCCGGGGTGGCGGTCGCGTTCGGCTTCCGGGCGCTCACCGAGGTGGTCATGCTCACCGCCGACCCGATCGACGGGCTGCGCGCGCAGATCTGGCTGATCGGCACCCTCGCCGGCAAGGGCTGGACCGAGGCCGCCTGGATCGCCGGCACCCTGCTGGTGCTGCTGCCGGTGCTGGCCTGGGCCGGCTGGGCGCTGAACAGCACCGCCCTGGACGACGACACGACCCGGGGCGTCGGGCTGCGCCCGGTGGCCCGCCGGATCGGCCTCGCCGGCGCCGGCGTGGTCGTCGCTGCGATGGCCACCGCCCAGGTCGGCGCCGTCGACTTCGTGGCGCTGGTCGCCCCCCAGGTGGCCCGTCGACTGGTACGCGCCGAACGGCCACCGCTGGTCTGCGCCGCGCTGCTCGGCGCGCTGCTGCTGGTGCTCGCCGACCTGGCCGGCCGGCGGCTGTTCGCACCCACCCAACTGCCCGCCGGCGTGCTGACCGCCGCGATCGGCGGCCCGTACCTGATCTTCCTGCTGCTGCGCGGACGGCGGCGGTCGTCGTGACGCTTCGAGGAGTCGTGTGATGCTCTCCACCCGCGACCTGGTCGTCGGCTACGACGAGCGGACCGTGCTCGACGGCCTCGACCTGGACCTGCCCGCCGACGCGTTCACCGTGATCGTCGGACCGAACGCGTGCGGCAAGTCCACCCTGCTGCGCACGATGGCCCGACTGCTCAACCCCCGCCGTGGCACGGTGCTGCTGGACGGCACCGCGATCCGCGACCTGCCCACCCGGGAGGTGGCCCGCCGGCTCGGGGTCCTCCCGCAGAGCCCACTGGTCCCCGAGGGCGTCACCGTGGCCGACCTCGTCGGGCGCGGCCGACAGCCCTACCAGCGGTGGTGGCGGCAGTGGTCGTCGGAGGACGGCGTGGCGGTGGAGCAGGCGATGACCCTGGCCGACGTGGCCGACCTGGCCGACCGGCCGGTCGACAGCCTCTCCGGCGGTCAGCGGCAGCGGGTCTGGATCGCCATGACGCTCGCCCAGGACACCGACGCCCTGCTGCTGGACGAGCCCACCACCTTCCTCGACCTGGCCCACCAGGTGGAGGTGCTCGACCTGCTGCACCGGCTGCGCGTCGAGCGTGGCCGCACCGTCGTCGCCGTGCTGCACGACCTCAACCAGGCAGCCCGTTACGCCGACCACCTGGTCGCGATGCGCGCCGGCGCGGTGGTCGCCGCCGGGCCGCCCCGGGAGATCCTCACCGCCGACCTGGTCCGCGACGTCTTCGGGCTCGCCTGCGTCGTCGTGCCCTGCCCGGTGACCGGCGCGCCGCTGGTGGTGCCCGCCCACACCGGAGGCAACACCGCTGGCACCGCCGCCGCGTCTGCCGGCGTGGGCGGCACCGATTCGTCGGGCGCGCCCGTGCCGGACGCCCGACCCGCCACCGGCGACGCGGCCAACCCGCTCGCCGACTCGTACCCCTCGAAAGGACTCTGATGCGTCGTCTCGTCGCCGCTCTCGCCGCGGCCGTCGCCCTCGGCGTCGGACTCACCGCCTGCGGTGAGAGCGACCCGGTCGCCGGCTCCGCCACCGGGGAGACCCGGGAGATCACCCACGCCATGGGCACCACCAAGGTTCCGGCCGAACCCAAGCGCGTCGTCGTCCTCGACACCGACAAAATCGACACGGCGCTGTCGCTGGGCATCACGCCCGTCGGCGCGGCGACCGCCGGTGAGGCGAAGAGCTGGCCGACCTACTTCGGGGCGGACAAGCTCGCCGGCATCAAGGAGGTCGGGGTCCTCACCGAGCCCGACCTGGAGGCGATCAACGCGCTGAAGCCGGACCTCATCCTCGGCAGCAAGTTCCGCCAGGAGAAGTTCTACGACGAGCTGGCCGCCATCGCGCCGACCGTGTTCACCGACAAGGTGGGCATCACCTGGAAGGAGAATCTCCTCCTCGACGGCAAGGCGCTCGGCCGCGAGCAGCAGGCCAAGGACCTGCTCGGGGCGTACGAGAAGCGGGCCAAGGACTTCGGCGCGAGCCTCGGCGACGCCTCCGCCCGCAAGGTGTCCATCGTGCGGTTCATCCCCGGCAACATCCGGGTGTACGGCCCGGACTCCTTCTCCGGCATCGTGATCGGCGACACCGGCCTGGGCCGCCCCGAGCGGCAGCTCCTGGCCAACAAGGAGGACAAGCGCTTCGACCTGGTCAGCCCCGAGCGGATCAACGAGGTCGACGGTGACGTCATCTTCGTCACCGCGTACGGCGACAAGGCCGCCGCCGAGCAGACCAAGGTCGCCGGCGGCACCCTCTGGAAGGGGCTCGGCGCGGTCAAGGCCGGCAAGGCGTACCCGGTCTCCGACGAGATCTGGATGACCGGCATCGGCGTCGGCGCCGCCAACAAGATCCTCGACGACCTCACCAAGTACCTCCCCGCCGCCTAACGCGCGCGCCGCCCGGCCGGCGCCGCCCCGCCGGCTCCATGATCCGCGCAACTTCGGGGAAATTGCTGCCTCACTAGCTTCTGAGGCAGCAGGATCCCTGAAGTTGCGCGGATCATTGCTCGTCGGGGTCAGCGGGGTTGGTAGCCGGAGCGGGACCGCAGGGCGTGGCGGAGTTCGTTCAGGAAACCCTCGAAGTCCTCGCGGAATCGCTTCGCGGTGACATGCAAAACGATCCAGTCATCGCCGATCAGGCGGTTGAGGCGGCGCCGGTCGCGGTGGAACTGCTCAGGATCGTGGTGCCACAGACCGTCGTACTCGACGGCGACCTTGAGATGCGGCCAGGCCAGGTCGAGCCGGGCCACGAATCTGCCGTCGCGCTCCACGATGAACTGGGTCACGGGTGTCGGCAATCCGGCGAGCACGATCCGCACCCGAAGTCGGGACTCCGGGGCCGACTCCGCGCCCGCGTCGGCCAGTTCGGCCACCCGCATCATGCGCTTCCAACCCCGTTTGCCGACGTGCGTCCGGGCGTCCGACAGCAATTGAGGGAGCGCCACCAGACGTTGGTGGGCGAGGCGATCCACGATGGCGACCGCCTCCTCCGTCTGCAGCCACTGGGCCAGATCCCAGCATGTGCGTGTCGGCGTCGTCAGTGGGATGTCCTCACGTACCGCGACGTCGGTGGCGGCGATTGTGCCGGTGTGCACAACGAGCCCCGACACCGGCCCGAACCGCTGACCGGCGGGCACGAGCACGTCGAGGGGCTCATGGGCGGCGACCGAACCTGCCCCGTAGAGGGCTGCCGCGCTGCGACCTGTGATCACCGCGCCCGGTGGCAGCACCCACCGTGCCGCGGCGGCACAACGAGTGCGGTGGGTGACCGCCAGTTGGGCGTCGGCGTAGACATCCCGGAACAGCGGGCGCCACGCCGCGCTGCGCAACTCCGTCCGGCTGAGCAGGCCTTGGGCGACGACGAGGGAGCCGCGGAAGACGCGTCCCTGCAACCTCGCCGGCCGTCGTGGGGAAACAGGCATGACGACACATTGGCCGGCAGCCGTGCCGGCCAGCAGCCCCTGTGGATAACCCCTCGCCTCATCCGGAATGCCAAGATCCGCACAACTTCGGTGTTCGTGCTGCCTCCGAAGAACGCGAAGCAGCAGTATCCCCGAAGTTACGCGGATCTTGGCTGGGTCTGTGTGGTGGGGGTGGCGGGCGGGGTTAGGCGGCGGTGGACCAGATGGCGCGGAAGGCGGCGGCCTCGCCGGCGAGCCAGCGTTCGATCTGTTCGGGTTTGGCGTCGGAGGGCATGCGGTGGGCCTGGCCGCGGCGGACGTCGACCAGGACCGGCTCGGCGTGCGGCAGCACCGCGTCCATGTGTCGGGTCATCAGGTGCAGGGTGGCGAGGACCGACTCCTCGCTCGGCGGGGTCTCGTCGAAGTGCAGCCGGACCGCCTCTGCGCGACCGTCGGCGTGGCGTACCCCGAAGTGGGGGTTGATCTTGACGGGCAGGTCACCCAGCATGGCCAGGGCGTCGCGGGTCTGGGCCAGGTCGAGAGCGGCCGGGTCGCCGAGGGAGTGCAGCCAGGCCGTGGCGCCGGGAACCAGCGCCTGGTAGAGCGGGCGCCAGCGTGGCTTGACCACGTCGACCACGCCGGTCAGGTGGGTGCCGCCGGTGTGGAAGGCGATGTCGGCCTTGAGCGCCTTGACGAACTGGCCGTGCGGGTTGAAGCCGGAGCGGCTGGCGCGCTGCTTGCGCAGACCACCCACGAAGGTCGCCTTGGTGGGGCCGGTGCGGTCGACGTAGCGGGTGAAACCGAGCAGTGTGGCGTAGGGGGTGAGGGGCGTGGAGGCGGGCGCGGTCACGGGCGTCCTCCCAGTCGTAATCCTGCAGGTCAGGAACTCGATTAGTACATACATTCTAATCGACGGGTCTGACATCGCCCAGCGAAAACGGGGGTGCGGAAGACGCGACAAAGGGGGCCGCCCGGCGTACGGACGACCCCCTCGTCGGTAGGACTGCTAGAGCTGCCCGACGTCGGTGATCCGGACCACCGCGGCACCCACCTCGTCGGAGGCGGCCAGGTCGATTTCGGCGCTGATGCCCCAGTCGTGGTCGCCGTCCGGGTCGTCGAAGATCTGCCGGACGGTCCACCGCTCCCGGCCCTGCTCGATCATGAGCAGCGCCGGCCCACGGGCGTCCGGGCCGACGCCGATCGAGTCGTACGCCTCGAAGTACGGCGCCAGGGCGTCGGCCCAGGCGTCGTAGTCCCAGCCGTCGCCGGCGTCCAACTCGGCGAGCAGGTCCCAGCGGCGCAGCGCGGCCAGCTCGACCCGGCGGAACAGCGCGTTGCGCACCAGCACCCGGAACGCCCTCGCGTTGCGAGTGACCGCGGGTGGCCGGTCGGTCAGGGCGGCGTGCGCCTGGGCCACCTCGGCCACGTCCGACGGGTTGCGCAGCCGCTCCCACTCGTCGATGAGGCTGGAGTCGACCTGCCGGACCAGCTCACCCAGCCACTCGATGAGGTCGATCAGCTCCTCGGTCTTGGCGTCCTCGGGCACGGTCTGGCGCAGCGTCTTGTACGCGTCGGCCAGGTAGCGCAGGACGAGGCCCTCCGAGCGGGTCAGCCCGTAGAACTGCACGTACTCGGTGAAGGTCATCGCCCGCTCGTACATGTCGCGGACGACGGCCTTGGGGGAGAGCTGGTGGTCGGCGACCCAGGGGTGGCCCTGCCGGTACATCTCGTACGCGGCCTCCAGCAGCTCCGCGAGGGGCTTCGGGTGGGTCACCTCGTCGAGCAGTTCGAGGCGGGCCTCGTACTCGATGCCCTCGGCCTTCATCGCGGCGACCGCCTCGCCGCGCGCCTTGAACTGCTGCGCGGAGAGGATCTGCCGGGGGTCGTCGAGGATCGACTCGATCACCGAGAGCACGTCCAGGGCGTACGACGGGGACTCGGCGTCGAGCAACTCGATAGTGGCCAGGGCGAGGGGGGAGAGCGGCTGGTTGAGGGCGAAGTCGAGCTGGAGGTCGACGGTGAGCCGGATCCGCCGGCCGGTCTCGTCCGGCTCGGGCAGCTCCTCGACGACCCCACCGGCGCGCAGCGCGCGGTAGATGGCGATGGCGCGGCGGATGTGCCGGCGCTGCGCGGCGGGCTCCTCGTGGTTGTCGGTGAGCAGGTGCCGCATCGCGGTGAACGCGTCCCCGGGTCGGCCGATCACGTTGAGCAGCATCGAGTGGCTGACCTGGAAGCTGGAGGTCAGCGGCTCCGGCTCGGCGTCGACCAGGCGGTCGAAGGTCGGCTGACCCCAGCCGATCGACCCCTCCGGTGGCTTCTTGCGAACCACCTTGCGCCGCTTCTTCGGGTCGTCGCCGGCCTTGGCGAGGGCCTTCTCGTTGTCGATGACGTGCTCGGGGGCCTGCACCACGACCCGGCCGATGGTGTCGTAGCCGGCCCGGCCGGCTCGCCCGGCGATCTGGTGGAACTCCCGGTTCTTGAGCAGCCGGGTACGGACCCCGTCGTACTTGGACAGGCCGGTGAACAGCACGGTGCGGATCGGCACGTTGATGCCGACGCCCAGCGTGTCAGTGCCACAGATGACCTTGAGCAGGCCGGCCTGGGCCAGGGTCTCGACCAGCCGGCGGTACTTGGGCAGCATGCCGGCGTGGTGTACACCGATGCCGTGCCGGACCAGCCGGGACAGCGTCTTGCCGAAACCGGACGTGAACCGGAAACCGCCGATCGCCTCGGCGATCATGTCCTTCTCGGCGCGGGAGCAGACGTTGACGCTCATCAGCGCCTGAGCGCGTTCCAGCGCGGCGGCCTGGGTGAAGTGCACCACGTACACCGGGGCCTGCTTGGTCTCCAGCAGCTCCTCTAGCGTCTCGTGCAGCGGCGTCATCGCGTACGAAAAGATCAGCGGGACCGGTCGTTCGGCCGAGCGGACGACGGCGGTCGGCCGTCCGGTACGCCGGGTGAGGTCGTCGACGAACCGGGTGGTGTCCCCCAGGGTCGCGGACATCAGGACGAACTGCGCCTGCGGCAGCTCGATGATCGGCACCTGCCAGGCCCAGCCCCGGTCGGGTTCGGCGTAGAAGTGGAACTCGTCCATGATCACCTGGCCGACGTCGGCCCGGTCGCCCTCGCGCAGGGCCAGGTTGGCCAGGATCTCCGCGGTGCAGCAGATGATCGGGGCGTCGGCGTTGACGCTGGCGTCGCCGGTCAGCATGCCGACGTTCTCGGCGCCGAAGACCTCGCAGAGGGCGAAGAACTTCTCCGACACCAGAGCCTTGATCGGCGCGGTGTAGAAGGTGGTCCGGCTGTCGGCGAGCGCCGCGAAGTGCGCGGCGATCGCCACCAGGCTCTTGCCCGAGCCGGTGGGCGTGTTCATGATCAGGTTGGCGCCGGAGACGATCTCGATGACCGCCTCCTCCTGATGGGGGTAGAGGTCGAGGCCGCGCTCCTTCGCCCAGCCGGCGAACGCGTCGTAGAGGGTGTCGGGGTCGGCGCTTGTCGGCAGCGCGGCGGTGAGCGTCATAGCCTGTCCATGGTGCCTGGATCATGCCCCGGTACGCCAACCCGGCGCCCGTCGGGCCCCGATCCGGGCCTGCTCGTCACCGTCGGCGGTAGATCAGGTCGGCGACCGGCCGGCCCGCGGTGAGCGCCCGCCGCTCGAACTTCGTCACCGGGCGGTGCGCCGGACGTGGCGCGAAGCCGCCGTACGTGTCCACCAGCTCCGGATCGGCGTTGAGGGTCTCGCGCATCGCCTCCGCGTACTCCGCCCAGTCGGTGGCGCAGTGCAGCGTGCCGCCGGGTGCCAGCCGGGAGCGCAGCAGCGCCACGTGCGCCGGCTGGATGATCCGGCGCTTGTGGTGGCGGGCCTTCGGCCACGGGTCGGGAAAGAAGACGTGTACGGCGTCCAGGACGCCCTCCGGCAGGCCGCTGACCAGCTCCAACGCGTCACCGCGAGCTACCCGGACGTTGCCCAGCCCGGCACGGTCCGCCAGGTCGAGGAGGTTCGCGATTCCCGGCGTGTGCACCTCCACCGCCAGATAATCTCGATCCGGGTCAGCGGCGGCCATCACGGCGGTGCTGTCGCCCATCCCCGAGCCGATCTCCAGCACCACGGGCGCTCGGCGGCCGAACAGATCGGCCAGGTCGACGGGTTCGTCCGACACGTCCAGGCCGTAGCGGGGCCACAGCCGGTCCAGCGCGTCGGTCTGCCGGCCGCTCATCCGGCCCCGACGGGGGTGGAACGTGCGGATCGTCCGGCTCGTGGGCGGGACGGCGGGGTCATGGTCGGTGGCGGTCACAGCGACCCGAGCGTACGCGACGACGCCCGCGGATCGGATGTGATGTGCGACCGGAAATGAGAGGATCCAACTGGTACGGCAGGCCGGGCGGTCCGCTGCCCGGCACGCCGACACGGCGTCGAGAGGGGGCATCGTGACAGCGACCCGCGGCGGCGTCACCCTGGCGGTGCTGACCGTTCTCGCCGGCCCCCTGCTGGCCGCCACGCCCGTGTCCGCAGCGCCCTCGGTGGCGGTGCCCTCGATGGCCGTGCGTGCGGTGGCCGTGCGTGCGGTCGCGGCGCCGCAGCCCGGCGCGCCGAGTGGCGCGCCACAGCCCGACCCGCCGGTGGACATCTTCGTCGAGGTGAGCCCCAGCACCGTGCAGCCCGGCTACCTGGTCGGCATCCGGGCCAGCTGCCGGGACAACTCGGTCGGCGCCACCGTGGTCTCCGACGCGTTCGGAGCGGTCGGCGTGCAGCCGCAGAACGGACTGCTCACCGCCGCGCCGATGGTGCGGGATCGCACCCGCCCCGGCAACTACCGGGTCAAGCTGGAGTGCCGCGACGGCGAGACGGCCTCGACCATGCTCCAGGTGGTCAAGAAGGTGCCGGCCTATCCGAGTCGCGGCCCGGCCACCGGCTTCGGCGGCGGCGCCGATGGACTGACCGGCAAACTGCTGCTGCCCGGTGGGGCGGCGTTGACCATCACCGGGCTGATCCTCGCCGTGGTGGCGCTGCGCCGGCCCCGCACCGTCCGTGGCGTCGCGCGCCGCTGAGCCCGCCATGGAGATCTTCCGTCCCACGCAGCCGCCGGCCGGTTCTCGTCCGCCGATCGCCGGCAGATCCGCGCCGCCTGCTGGTGGACGTGGGCCGGTGGACGACGGTCGGCCGGTCCTCGACCGCCTTCCGGATTCCGAGCGTCCCTCGGTGGCCGCCCGCCCGCCTACCGCCGTCGCTCCGCGGCGCAGCCGTCCGGCCGGCCGTAGCCCCTGGTCGGTGCCGCTGGCCGTGGTGCTGGTGCTGGCGGGGGTCTTCGCCACCGGGGCGGGGCTGGGCCGCTCGGCCGGACCCTTCGACCTGACCCCGGCCGGCGGTGACCGGCCGGCCCGCGGCGAGTCGGTCGGGTTGTCGGCCAGTCGCCCGGTGCGTCTCACGGTCCCGGCGATCGAGGTGGCCGCGCCGGTGGCGCCCGTCGGGCAGGCGCGGGACGGCTCGATCGCCGTACCGCCGTTGGAGCGGCACAACGAGACCGGCTGGTACGACCGCGGGCCCACGCCCGGCGAGCCCGGCCCGGCGGTGATCGTCGGACACGTGGACACCAAGAGCGGCCCGTCGGTCTTCTACGACCTGGGCAAGCTGAAGCCCGGCGACCTGATCGAGGTGGCTCGGGCGGACCGGTCGACGGTGGTCTTCAAGGTCGACACCGTCGAGCATTTCCCGAAGGACCGGCTGCCCGCCGATCGCATCTACGGCCACGACGGTCCTCCCGGACTGCGGCTGATCACCTGCGGTGGCCAGTTCATCGGGGGCCGCACCGGCTACGCCGACAACGTGATCGCCTTCGCCAGCCTCCAGTCCTTCCGCAAGCCCTGAGGCTGACCCCGGCCAGACCGGCTGGGCCACCCCCCTCGCTGGGCCGCCTGGTCGTCTGGCCGGCCGCTGCCGCTTGATCGACTCGGGGTCATTGACGTCGGGGTGTCGCGCCGAGCTGGACACTCCGGTTTCGCTGAACTCGAGTGGATCAACTAGCGGCGTGCCCGCAGGTTGGCGCGGGCGTCAGGTCAAGAAAGCCAGGAGCTGGCGGGTGGTCTCGTCGGGGGCCTCCTCCGGTATGAAGTGCCCGACACCGACCGGCTCGCCGCGCACGTCGTCGGCCCACTCCCGCCAGATCGCGAGCGGGTCGTCGTAGAGCTTCGCGACCTGACCGCGTTGGCTCCAGAGGAACAGCACCGGGCAGGCGATCCTCCGGTTTTCCCGGTCCGCCTCGTCCTGCTGGTAGTCCAGTGTCGCGGCCGCGCGGAACTCCTCGCAGATCGCGTGGACCGTGGCGGGATCGCTGAACTGCCTGGCGTACGCCGCCCGCACCTCGGTCGGGAAGGCGTCCTTCACCTCGGGCCAGGTGTCCAGCATGAAGTCGACGAGCACCGTGGGCGCCGCGTCGATGAACCGCTCGGGCACCGGCGCCGGCGCCGCCAGGAAGGACCAGACCCAGTAGGAGAGGCTGAACGCCTTGTCGGCGCGGTTGTAGACGTCCCCGACGGGAACGACGTCCATGACGGCCAGCCGGGTGACGGCACCTGGTTCGTCCAGCGCGAGGCGGTAGGCGCAGCGGGCTCCGCGATCGTGGCCGACGAGGTGGAACCGGTCATGACCCAGGCTCCGCATCAGCTCGACCTGGTCGCGGGCGATGGCCCGCATGCTGTACGGCTCGTGATCCGCGCTGCTCGGCGGTTTTCCACTGTCGCCCCAGCCCCGCAGGTCGGTGGCGACGACGGTGAAGCGCTCGGCGAGCCGCGGCGCCACCCGATGCCACATGAGATGCGTTTCGGGAATGCCGTGCAGGAGCAGAACGGGAGGGCCACTTCCGCCGCGGCGGCCGTGGATCCGGGCACCGGACGTATCAACGTCGAACTCTTCGAATCCGTCGAACATGCCAGGATCCTCCGCGACTCCCTGGGATCGCCGGTGCCAACGGCTTGTCGAGGCGGGGCTCCGGTCGGCGAGCCACGACGCTATTTTCGCCGCTTGATCCCCTCGGGATCAGTGAAATCGCGCTATCCCACGATTGGGACACCCCCACTTCACCCCCGAACCGGAGTGGATCAAGCGCGGGCCTGCCGTCAGGGCTGGGGGACGTGCAGGGCCACCTCGAACTCCAGGAGGCTGGCGCCGCTGGAGACCGGCGGGCGGGGCTTGTCGCCGGGCGCCGCGGCGTGTGCGGCGCGCGACGGGCCGGCGGCCCACGCCTGGTACGCCTCCTCGCTCTCCCACTTCGTGTAGACGAAGTACCGGGTCTCGCCGGCCACCGGCCGGAGCAGGTCGAAGCCGAGGAAGCCGGGGGAGTTCTCCACCGCGCCGGCCCGCGCGGCGAACCGCTTCTCCAACTCCGGGCCAGCGCCCGGCGGAACGTCAATTGCGTTGATCTTCACGACTGCCATCTGCCCACCCTAACCAGCTCAGAACGTCTCGACGGCGGGCACCAGGTCCGCGTCGACCACGATCGGGGCGTGGTCGGAGGGCCCTTTGCCCTTGCGGGCCTCGCGGTCCACGTACGCCGAGCGGACCGCCCGGGCGAACGGCGCGGAGGCGTACACGAGGTCGATCCGCATGCCCTTGTTCTGGTGGAACATGCCGGCCCGGTAGTCCCAGTACGTGAACGGGTGCGGGCCCTTCATCGGCGTTGGCACCACGTCGTCGAGGCCCAGGTCGCGCAGTGCCGCGAGAGCCGCCCGCTCGGCCGGAGTGACGTGCGTGGAGTGGGTGAAGACGGCCGGGTCCCAGACGTCGGCGTCGGTCGGTGCGACGTTGAAGTCGCCGCAGACGGTCAGCGGCAACCCGCCGGCCAGTTCGGCCTCCAACGCGTCCCGCAGCGCCGCGAACCAGGCCAGCTTGTACGCGTAGTGCGGGTCGTCGGGTGTCCGCCCGTTGGGCACGTACACCGACCAGACCCGCACCCCGTCGCAGGTGGCGGAGATGGCGCGGGCCTCCGGCTCGGGAAAGCCGGGCTCGTCGGCGAACCCGACCCGGACGTCGTCGAGCCCCACCCGGGACAGGATGGCGACCCCGTTCCAGCGGCCGTCGCTGTGACTGGCCACGGTGTAGCCCAGCTCGCCCACCTCGGCCACCGGGAAGGCGCCGTCCGGGCACTTGGTCTCCTGCAGGCAGACCACGTCCGGCCCGGTGCCGGCCAGCCACTCCAGCAGCCGCGGCAGCCGGGCCTTCACCGAGTTCACGTTCCAGGTCGCCAGGCGCATGCCCCCAGCCTGCCGTATCCGCTGCCCCGCCGCCCGGTCAGCTGCCCGGGGTGTCGCCGGGACGGGTCTGTTCGGCCAGGAACCGTTCCAGCTCCGCGCCGAGCTCGTCGGCGGTGGGCAGCGGACCGGCGTCCGGAGCGAGCAGGCTCTTCTCGCCCCGACCCCGGGCGAACGTGTCGTACTGCTCCTCCAGGGCCTGGACCAGGGCGGCGGCGTCCTCGGTCTGGGCGACCTGCCGGTCGATCTCCACCCGGACCACCTCGGCGGCCGAGCGCAGCCCGTCGCCCGGCAGCAGCAGCCCGGTGCTGCGTGACACGGAGGTGAGCAGCACCTCGGCGGCGGCCGGGTATTCGGTCTGCGCCACGTAGTGCGGCACGTGGGCGGCGAAGCCGAGCGCGTCGCGGCCCTGCTCGCCGAGGCGGAACTCCAGCAGGTGACCGACGCTGCCGGGTACCTGAACGCGTTGCAGCCAGGGCTCGTACCCGGCGATCAGCTCGGGGCGGGTGGCGTGGGCGGTCACCCCGGTCGGCCGGGTGTGCGGCACCGCCATCGGGATCGAGTTGAGCCCCACGGTGAGCCGGACGTCCAGCCGGGCGGCGAGCCCGGCGACGGCCGCCACGAACCGTTCCCACTGCAGGTCCGGTTCGGGACCGGTGAGCAGCAGGAAGGGGGTCTCGTCGTCGTCGTGCAGCAGGTGCAGCTCCAGCCGGGGCGCGTCGACGCTCTCCCAGTGGTCCTCCACGAAGGTCATCACCGGCCGTCGCGAGCGGTAGTCGAAGAGCTGGTCCACGTCGAAGGTGGCGATCGGCCGGCCCTCAAGTGAGGTGAGCAGCTGCTCGCGGGCCAGCCGGCTGGCGTTGCCGGCGTCCACGAAGCCGGTGAGGGCCTGGATCAGGACCGGTTGCCCGAGGTCGGGCAGATCGTCGGTGAGCTGGTAGAGCTCGTGTGGGTCGAGCACCGGTGCGGACCTCCCTGGAATGTGCCTACGGGATGCCGACGCGACGGACGGCACCCGGTTCGGGCAACGTACCCGCCATCCTGGTGCATTCCTGCGTCGGGCGATCTGTCGGCTGGCTGATGGGCGTGGCCGGACTAATCACCCGAATACGTCGGCAGGCGGGTCCACGCTGCCTGAACGGTGGAGGGGTGCTTCGGCCCAAAGGCCGAGTTTATCGATCATGTCGAGGCGCGGGGTCCGATGTCCGGGCCTGTCGCCGCCCGTGCCGGCCTGCGTGCGACGCCTGCTTCATCCGGTACGCGAGGTACCTCCCCCGGGCGGGTCGAGCCGCCCGGGTCGTCCACCGGCGCACCCCGGATCTGTGGTGAGCGCCACGTGATCACCGTGCGTGATCGCCTTATCGGCCTGCCTAGCCTCGGTTGATGCGTGACGACGGCACCCTCGACGACCCGGACGCCCCGAGCAGCCCCACTGCCGATACGGAGGATGGCACCTCAACCGAACGGACAACCGCCGCGAGTCGGCTCCGGGCGTACGCCCGGGACCTGACCGGTCGACGTCGGGCGCGGATGGCCCTGGCCACCGGGGTGGTCTGCTGCCTCGGCCTGGCCACGGTCGCGCAGGTCCGCGACGACTCCGCCGACGCGGCAGCCCGGGTCGACCCGCTCGCCAGCAGCGCGGAGCTCGCGCAGCGTGCCGAGCAGCAACGCGCCTCCCGAGATCTCGACCGTGCCGCCGTCTCGACGGCCAGTCCGTCCGCCTCCGCGACCACCGCCGACCCGGACACGACCGCACGGGCCCGCAAGGTCACCCCGGTCCGACCGACCGACCCGGCGCCCGTCGCCGGGCTGGACGAGGACCAGATGGAGAACGCCGAGGCGATCGTCCGCGCCGGGCGCGAGATGGGCGTCCCCCGCCGGGGTCTGGTCATCGCGGTGGCCACCGCCATGCAGGAGAGCAACCTGTACAACGTGGCGAGCGGCGTGCTGCCCGAGTCGCAGGACTACCCGCACCAGGGCGTCGGCTGGGACCACGACTCGGTCGGACTGTTCCAGCAGCGCTCCAGCAGCGGCTGGGGCCCGGTGGGTCGGCTGATGGACCCGGAGTTCGCCACCCGACAGTTCCTCGCCGCACTCGAGCAGGTGCCCGGCTGGGAGCGGATGCGGCTCACCGACGCCGCCCAGGCCGTGCAGGTCTCCGCGTACCCGGAGCACTACCAGCAGCACGAGTGGCGGGCCACCCGGGTCGTCGACGCCATCCTGCCGAGCGGGCGGTAACCTACCGACCACTATGGACGGTCAGGGTTGAGCCTGTCGCGTCCCGGGTACATGTGTTGCCGGTTCGGGGTACACATGACAGAGGGATCATCGACAGGAGGACGTTATGTCACTGATGCAGCGGATCAGCGCTTTTCTGAGATCGCCCAAGGGGCAGCAACTGGTCGACCGCGGTCGGCGCGAGATGGCCAAGCCCGCCAACCAGCAGAAGCTCAAGGGGTTGGCCGCACGGCTGTCCAACCGCCGCCGCTGACCATCCCGTCGGCCGTCCCGCCCGCCGTACCGACCCCTGGGGAGCCCCGGTGACCGACACCCCGCCCGTCGGCGGCCAACCCGCCGCGCCCAATCCCCAGCCGCCCGTCAGCCCGCCGGCCGGGCCGTCGGACGCCGTGGAAGGCCCGCCGGCCCGACTCTGGGACCGGATGCGTGACGATCCGCAGTACGCTCCGGAACACCTCGCGCTGGAGGCGGTACGCCGCCTCGGCCCGGAGGCCGCGCAGTGGGCCGGTCGAGCCCGGGCCGAGCAGCCCGGCGTCTCGGCCGACGTCCTGGCCGACCAGGCGACCCGCAAGTTCGTCAACCTGGCCCGCCTCTCCGGGGCGGTGTCCGGTGCGGCCGGGCTGCCCGGCGCCGTACTCGACGTGGGTGTGCTGGCCTGGACCCAGGCACGGATGGTGCTGCACATCGCCGCCGCGTACGACGTCGACCCGCTGCACACCGACCGCGCCACCGACCTGCTGGTGCTCCAGCGGGTGCACAAGGTCGCCGAGAGTGCCCGCCTGGCGCTCGGGGTCGCCGCCGGGCGCGAACGCGCCGACGCGCTCTTCGGCCTGGGCGGCCACCGTCCGCTCGGGCGGGTCATGCTGCAACTCAGCGTCCGGCTGGCCCGGATGGCCGGTGTGCGGGCGGCCAAGCGCATGGTCGCCAAGGTCGTGCCCGGCGCGGCGATCGTGCTCGGCACCTGGGCCAACTCGTCGGCCACCAAGGATCTCGCCGAGCGCTCCCGGGCGCTCTACCGCCCGGGCGGCGCCGCTCTTCCGGCCCCTCGTCGTACCTGAGCGTCAGTCGGCCAGGCCGGAGGAGCGCCAGGTCACCTCGGCGAGCCGGCCCTGCCCGCTGACGTTGGGGTGGAACCAGTCCAGCGGGTTCAGCATGTCCAGGGTGAACCGGACCCGGTGCGCCGCGCCGCCGTCGTGCCGGCACCGCGAGCCGTACGCCCGGCACGCCGCCACCAGCTCGGCGTTGTAGGCGTCGATCCGGTCCCGGACGGCGGCCCGGCGGTTCCGGTCGGCCGTCGCGGTCGACGTCGCGTTGGCCAGCAGGGCGGGGCAGACGCCATGCCGCCAGGCGCGTACCGCCCGCGAATCGCCGTGCCCGACCTCCCAGAGCCGGTACAGGTCGGGAATGCTCACCACCAGCACCCGAGCCTTGGGCCGGCCGGTCCGCAGCGCCTTCAGGCCGCGGTCGACGTCGGCCCGGAACTCGGCCACCGGTGTCATCGCGTCCACCGCGCCCCGGCAGACGTCGTTGGCGCCGATCAGCACCGTGACGTAGTCGGCGCGGTCGCGTACCGCCGCCTTCGCCTGCCCCTCCAACGCGTCCGCGCGGGCGCCCGGACGGGCATGGTTGTACGTTCGGCCACGGATCGCCGAGTCCTGGTCGAGCAGCCGCCGGTAGTGGCTGCGTACCCGCAGGCCGTCCCCGGTCGACCAGGAGTTGCGCTCGCAGGAGGTGAGCACCAGGCAGGAGGCGAAGCCGGTGCTGATCGAGTCGCCGAGCGCGGCGATGCCGCCGGGCCCGCCGGACTGCGGGGCGCTCCTGGTGGGGCGGGGTGTCGCGGAACCACCCTCCTCGCAGGCCAACGCGACCAGCGCCGCGAGGCAGGCGAGTGCGGCGACCCAACGTCGAGGCATGACGTCCCCCGTTCCCGCAGCGCAGAGCGACAGCGCGGTAACTCTATGCGTAGGACGTGGTTTGTCGGGAAGTTGCTGTCGGGTATGCGGCAGAGCGCGCCACCGCTGCCACCCGGAGTGCTATACGCGCCGCCAGGGGGCCACCATCTCGCTGGCCCGGGCCGGATCGGCCCGCCGGGCGATGGCGACGGTCACCGGCACGGTCTAGATCATGGACATCTGTCCATCGGCGGTCGGCGGCGCGGCGAGGCGAGGCGAGGCGAACGGATGTAACCGAGCGCACCGGCCCGGCGCGACGGTACGAGCGCGCGGTACCGGTTAACACCGCCGATCGGGGGTAGGTCGGGAGGTATGACGAGATCGCAGCCCCGGCGCGCCCGTGGCACGGTCGGCCACGCGAACAGCGCGCTGAACCTCCGCCTCACCCTCGCCACCTTCGGCCTGGTGATCATGGTGCTGTTCGCGGTGCTGGCGTTCTGGGCCGACATCGTGTGGCTCGGCGTGGTCTGCGCGATCCTCGCCGTCGTCGCGGTGGTCGACCTGGTCGTGATCCAGCGCCGCCGCGCCGCCCGCCGCCGCGAGGAGCCGGGCGTACGACACTCGCTGTTCGAGTGACAGGAGGACGAGATGCCCATCGCCACCACCAACCCCGCCACCGGTCAGGTGCTCAAGACCTATGAGGCGATGTCCACCGAACAGCTCGACGCCGCCATCGAGCGGACCGACCTCGCGTACCAGCAGCTCCGTACGACCACCGTCGACCAGCGCGCCCGCTGGATGAACGCCGCGGCCGACCTGCTGGACGCCGAGCGGGACGAGATCGCCCGGATCATGACCACGGAGATGGGCAAGACGTACGTCGCGGCGCAGGCCGAGGTGACCAAGTGCGCCACTGCCGCCCGCTTCTACGCCGACAGGGCGCCGGCGTTCCTCGCCGACGAGCCGGCCGACGCCGCCGCGGTCAAGGCCACCCGGGCGTTCATCCGCTACCAGCCGATCGGCGTGGTGCTCGCGGTGATGCCGTGGAACTTCCCGCTCTGGCAGGTGATGCGCTTCGCCGCGCCAGCGCTGATGGCCGGCAACACCGGCCTGCTCAAGCATGCCTCGAACGTGCCGCAGACCGCGCTGCTGCTGGAGGACGTGTTCCGGCGGGCCGGCTTCCCCGAGGGGGCGTTCACCGCCCTGCTGGTCGGTTCGGAGGCCGTCGAGCGCATCCTCGGCGATCCCCGGGTCCGTGCCGCGACGCTCACCGGCAGCGAACCCGCCGGCCGGTCCATCGCCCAGATCGCCGGCCGGGAGCTGAAGAAGACCGTTCTCGAACTCGGCGGTAGTGACCCGTTCGTGGTGATGCCCTCGGCCGACGTGGACCGGGCCGCCGAGGTGGCCACCACCGCCCGTTGCCAGAACAACGGCCAGTCCTGCATCGCCGCCAAACGGTTCATCGTGCACACCGACGTCTTCGACGCCTTCGCCGAGAAGTTCGCCGCGAACATGGCCGCGCTGCGCGTCGGCGACCCGATGGACCCGAACACCGACGTCGGCCCGCTGGCCAGCGAGCGTGGCCGCGACGAGGTGCACGCCCAGGTGCGCGACGCGGCGGACAACGGCGCGAGCGTGCTCTGCGGCGGTGAGCTGCCCACCGGCGACGGCTGGTTCTACCCGCCGACCGTGGTCACCGACCTCACCCCACAGATGCGGATGTGGTCCGAGGAGGTTTTCGGCCCGGTCGCCGGCCTGTTCCGGGTGTCGTCCTACGAGGAGGCGATCGAGGTCGCCAACGGCACCAGCTTCGGGCTCGGCTCGAACGCCTGGACGCGGGACCCGGCCGAGCAGGAGCGCTTCGCCACCGACCTGGACGCCGGCAACGTCTTCATCAACGGGATGACCACCTCCTACCCGGAGTTGCCGTTCGGCGGTGTGAAGAACTCCGGCTACGGGCGGGAGCTGTCCGAGCTGGGCATGCGGGAGTTCTGCAACACCAAGACGGTCTGGGTGGGTGAGGGCGCCGCCTCGGCCGGCGCGGGCGCACACGCCGAGTAGTTCGCGGGCGCACACGCCCTGTAGTTCGTGGCGCGGAACGCATCAGCGGGCCCGGTCGTGGGTAGGAAGTGCGCCCATGACGTCGTTCGGTTTCCACGCCTCGCACGAGCAGATCGGTCCGCGCGCCCTGTTGGAGGCGGTGATGCACGCCGAGCGGGCCGGCTTCGACGCCGCCATGTGCTCCGACCACTTCTCCCCGTGGAGCGCCCGACAGGGAGAATCCGGCTTCGCCTGGTCCTGGCTGGGCTCCGCGTTGCAGGCCACCGGCATGCCGTTCGGCGTGGTCAACGCGCCCGGCCAGCGGTACCACCCGGCGATCATCGCGCAGGCGATCGGCACCCTCGGCGCGATGTACCCGGGCCGGTTCTGGGCCGCGCTGGGCACCGGTGAGGCCAGCAACGAGCACATCACCGGCGACCCGTGGCCGCGCAAAGACGTCCGCGCCGCCCGACTGCGCGAGTGCGTGGACGTGATCCGCGCGCTGCTCGCCGGCGAGGAGGTCAGCCACGACGCCTGGTCCGGGTGGACCGGGCCCGCCTCTGGACCCGCCCCGAGCAGCCGCCCGCGCTGGTCGGCGCCGCCGTCAGCGTGGCCACCGCCCGCTGGTGCGCCGAGTGGGCGGACGGCCTGATCACGGTGAACGCCCCGGTGGCGCACCTGCGCGAGATGATCGACGCGTACCGGGACGCCGGCGGACGGGGGCCGCTGCACCTTCAGGTGCACGTCTCCTGGGCGCCCGAGCAGGCCCAGGCCGAGGCGCTCGCGTACGACCAGTGGCGCAGCAACGTCTTCGCCCCGCCGGTCTGCTGGGACCTGGAGACCGTGGAGCACTTCGACGTGGTCTCCGCCGACGTGCCGGCCCAGCGTGTCGCCGAGGTGGTGAACGTGTCGGCCGACCTGGGCCGGCACGTCGGTTGGCTCCAGGAGTACGTGGAGCTCGGCTTCGACCAGATCGCCCTGCACCACGTCGGGCAGGAGCAGCGCGGGTTCATCGACGCGTTCGGTGCCGAGGTGCTGCCGAAGCTACGCCCGGGCGGCTGATCGGGGCGCGGTACGCCTACCCCTAGGCTCGTACCCCATGGAAAGCCTGTTTCCGGTCGTCGTGTTCCTGGCGATCGCCACCCTGGGCGCCGCGCTGGCCCGCCGGCTCGGCCTGCTCGCGCCGATCGTGCTGGTCGTACTCGGCCTGGCGCTGTCGTTCGTGCCGGGCTTCCCGCAGGTCGAGCTCGATCCCGAGCTGGTGCTCGTCGGTATCCTGCCGCCGCTGCTCTACGTCGCCGCGCTGGAGACGTCGGTACCGGCGTTCAAGAACAACATCAGGCCGATCCTGCTGCTCGCCGTTGGCCTGGTGTTGTTCACCGCGTTCGTGGTCGGGTTCGTGCTGCACCTGCTGCTGCCGCAGCTGCCGTTCGCGATCTGCCTGGCTCTCGGCGCGGTGGTCGCCCCGCCGGACGCGGTGGCCGCCACCGCGGTCGCCCGCCGGGTGGGTCTGCCCCGCCGGGTGGTCACCATCCTGGAGGGCGAGAGCCTGATCAACGACGCGACCGCGCTGGTGCTGCTGCGGGTCGCGACGCTGGCCACCATCGGCTCGGCGGTCGGCACCGCCGAGGTCGCCGTGGAGGTGCTGCGGGCCACCGGCGGCGGCATCCTGATCGGCGCGCTCGGCGCGCTGGTCTTCGGCTTCCTGCACCGGCGGATCAGCGACCCGCTGCTGGACAACGCGCTGTCGTTGATCATCCCGTTCGCGGTGGTGTTCACCGCCGAGCACGTGCACGCCTCCGGTGTGGTCGCGGTGGTCGTCACCGGTCTGGTGCTCGGGCACAAGCTGCCGCAGCTGCTGTCGGCGGCGTCCCGGTTGCAGGTCGGCGCGTTCTGGCGGCTGGTCCGATTCCTGCTGGAGGGCCTGGTCTTCCTGCTGGTGGGGCTCCAGTTGCGGGAGGTGCTGCGCGACCTCGACGAGCCGGTCGGCTCGCTCGCCATGACCACCTTCGCGGTGCTCGCCGCCGTCTTCCTGACCCGGTTCGTCTGGCTCTTCCCGGCCACCTACCTGGCCCGGTTGGTTCCCCGGGTGCGCCGCCGGGACGTCCGGCCGTCGCCCAAGTTCCCGATCATCATCGGCTGGGCCGGCATGCGCGGTGTGGTGACCCTGGCCGCCGCACTCGCTCTGCCGCTGACCCTGGCCCATGACGAGCCGTACCCGAGGGCCCTGTTCATCTGGCTGGCCTTCGCGGTGATCGTCTTCACGCTGGTCGGTCAGGGCGCCACGCTGCCGCTGGTCGCACGCCGGTTGAAGCTGCCGCAGGACGACCCGGTGCAGGACGCGCTGTCCGCCGCCGGTGTGCAGCAGCAGGCCAGCCGGGCGGCCCAGGAGCGTCTCGACGAACTGGCCGACAGCGCGCCGGAGGCGGTGGTGGCCCGGCTGCGCCGGGCGTCGGAGGACCGCACCAACATGGCGTGGGAGCGGCTCGGAGGCGCCGAGCGGGAAACCCCGTCACAGGCGTACGGTCGGCTACGACAAGAGATGATCGACGCCGAGCGGGATGTGTTCCGGGCCGCCCGGGACGCCGGTCGGATCCCTGAGGAGGTGCTGGTGCAGGCCTATCGTGACCTGGACCTGGAGGAGTCGTTGCTGCGGGAGGTCGAGAAATGAGCTGTCAGCACCTGACCGAGGCCGGTGCCGCCGAACCGCGCACCCCCGACGAGTGCGCGGACTGCGTCGCCATCGGCGACACCTACTGGGTGCATCTGCGCACCTGCCTCAGCTGCGGGCAGGTCGGCTGCTGCGACTCGTCGCCGAACCAGCACGCGAGCAAGCACTACGAGTCCACCGGCCACCCGGTGATCCGCTCGGCGCAGCCGGGCGAGGCCTGGCGCTGGTGCTACGTCGACGAGGAGATCGGCTGACCGCTGGCCGAGGTCGGTTCGGCGCGGCTTGCCAGGGCTCGTCGGGTGAGCGGTGGCACGGCCAGACCGGCAGCCGCGAGCAGGCCGGCCAGGGCCAGCCAACCGATCGGGCCACCGTCGAGGATCAGCCAGGTCAGTAGCGCCGGCCCCGCCGCGCGGGCCAGCCCGGCGAGCAGCGCGTCCGCCCCCTGGTAGGCGCCGAGGGCATCCGGGGCGGCGAGGTCGTAGGCCAGTGCAGCCCCGGATGCGCCGTGCCACAGATCGCCGACCGTGTAGATCACCGTCGCGCCCAGCAGCAGACCGACCGCCGCCGTGGTGGGCAGGACGGCGGTCGCGGCCCAGAGCGGCATCCCGGCCGCGAGCACCAGCCCGGCCCGGCGCATCGTCGCCGCCGCCGGCAGCGCGTGGCGGACACCGCGACTCAGCCGTACCGCGAACAGCACGGTGAGCAGCGTCGGGTCCGAGGGTCGCGGCGGTCGGCGAGCCCGCCGAGCGGCACGCTGGCGGTGAGCCCGACCAGTCCGGCGAGGGTCAACCCGAGCCCCACCTCGGTCGGGCTCAGCCCGACGACGCGCGTCAGGTAGAGCGCCGCGCCGGTCACCCACAGCCCGGTGCCGACGGTGTTGGCGAGAGTGGCCAGCGACAGGGTGCGCAGCCGACCGGGCGGCGGCAGCGGCGACAGAGACCGCCAGCGGCCGCGAATGTCCGCCCGCGTGCCCACCCTTCGACGCTAGGGCCGACGCACGCGCTTCGATGCCCCGTTCCGTGCGGCGCCCGTCACAGCTACGCATGCGGCGACCGCCGCCTCTGCCTACCCCTCCAGCATCGACCGAAAATAGAACAGATGTACGACAACTTCGGCGGCTGCTCCCGAGGAGGTCAGGTCACCGGGCGACTCGTTCACGTCATCAGCTCGAAAGCGTCCGCCCGGGAACGCGTCGACCGCGCGACCTCCGTGCGACGCGGCGCACCGCCGAGGGGTGCGCCCACTCACCATCAGGTGATCAGAATGGGCTGGTGCGCCCGGGGAGGGCGGCCACCAGCAGGGGGTCAGGTCAGCGAGCAGGCTGCGCCGTTGACCGTGATCAAGCCCGGGGTGGGATTGGCGCCGCCGGCGGTCGTCGCGTTGAAGCCGAACGTCACCGTGCCGCCGGGCGCGATCCTGGCGTTGTGCGACTCGTTGCGCGCGGTCACCGTCGCGCCGGACTGGGTGACCTTCGCCAGCCACGCCTCGCGGACCCGCTGGTCGCCGGTGAACGCGAAGCGCACGCTCCAGCCGTTGACGGCCGTGGCACCGGTGTTGCGGACGGTCAGCTGTGCGGTGAACCCGCTGCCGCCCTGCCAGGCGCCGTAGTTGGTGTAGCCCACCGAGCAGGTGGTGGCCGGCACCGCGCCGGCGTCACCCTGATCGGCCAGGAACGACGCGATCCACGCCAGCGCGGAGTTCCAGTTGATGGCCACCTCGTTGGTCGCGTACGAGTTGATGTCGTCGACGTAGCAGAACTGCGGCGCGCAGCCGGCCAGCAACTGCGCCGCGAACGGGTCCTGCAGGGCGGCGTTCGCGCCACCGGCGAGGGAACCGTCGGGCGGGCGGGGCAGGCTCGGGTCGAGCTGGTGGCCGAAGATGCGGCTGTGCTGGTTCTGCGCCGCGTGCTCGCCCCAGCCGGTGACGTAGGAGATGTTCAGGGCGTTGCGACCGAAGATGTAGTCCATCGCCTGCGCCGCGCCGTCGCGGTAGGCGGGGTTCCGGGTCAGGTCGAAGGCGGTGGCCAGCACCACGGCGTTGTTGATGATGTTGCTGTTGCCACCCCAGAAGTAGCTGTTGGCGTCTCCAGGCATCGGCAGTCCGTACGCCTGGCGGCGCAGCTCGGCGAGGTACGCGTCGGCGGCGGCGGTGACCGAGGCGCGTACGCGGGCCAGCTCGGCGGCGGGCAGCCCGTTCGGCACGGTGGCCAGGTCGAGGCGGCCCAGCGCCGCGACGCTCTGCCAGCCGAAGCCCCGCGGGTCGAACACGTTGCCGGTGTGGTGCGGCGAGGCCGTCAGGTCGGCCAGGTAGGTCTGCGCCCCGGTGCTGAGGTACAGCTCGGCCGCCGCCCAGTAGAACTCGTCGGTGACGTTGGTGTCGTCGTACGCGCGCCGCCGGTGCTGTCGGCCGGGCTGGCGTACACCGCGGGGTGGGCCTTCGCCGCGGCGTAGGCGGTGGTCGCCGCGGTGGCGCAGCGGGAGGCGAACGCCGCGTCGTACGGCGCGTAGAGCCTCGCGCACTGGGCGGCGGTGGCGGCCAGGTTGAGGGTGGCCGCGGTCGACGGCGGGTGCAGCTCGCGCGGCTGCGGGTCCTCGTGCGGGGCGAGCGGCAGCCCGGTCCAGTTCTGGTCGTGGATCTTGTGGTGGACCATGCCGGCGAGCGGCTTGCCGGCCGGCACCTGCATGCGCAGCAGGAACTCCAGCTCCCAGCGGGCCTCGTCGAGGATGTCCGGCACACCGTTGTCACGTTCGGGCACCCGCAGGGTGCGTCGGCGAGTCCGGCGCCGCCGTCGGCGGTGGACGCCGTCTTGGTCCGCTCGAAGGTGTTCAACAGTTGGTAGGTGGCGATGCCGCCGTTGACCACGTACTTGCCGTGGTCGCCGGCGTCGTACCAGCCGCCGCGCACGTCCAGCGAGTAGTCGCAGACACCCGGCTGGCAGGGCACGTTGGTGTCGCCCTTGTTGGGTGCCACGCCGAGGTGCCCGGCGGGGCGGGCGTACTCGTCGCCGATCAGGTCCCCGTCGATGGCGATGCCGCTGCGCTGGGCGTAGAAGAACTGCAGCGAGTCGGAGCGCAGCTGGTCGTAGAGGGTGCCGGAGATGTCGAACGGGTGGCTGGTCTCGCCGTCGACGGTGAGCGTCAGCCCGGTGCCCGGGGTGCGGTAGCTGGAGAAGTCGACGGTCTGCACGTTCTGCCCGGAGGCGGCGTCGACACCGCGCGCGGTGGTGGTGCCGCTGGCCACGACGGCGCCGGCGCCCGATCGCAGCTGCCAGGGCAGCGGCTCGGTGGCCTCGGTGACCACGGTGGCGTTCTTCGGCCCGCCGGGCAGGTAGCCGACCTGGTTGACGCGCACCCGTGGGCCGGTGTCCGGCTCGTACGGCTCGGGCGGCTCGCCGCCGCGCAGCGAGACGTCGTCGAGGCAGACGGTCTGCGTCTCGGGGGAGCCGCCGACCTGGAAGATCAGTTGGGCGTTCTGGTTGTCGTCGGGGACGGTGAAGGTCTGCTCGACGCGCTGGGCGGTGGCGGTGGCGGTGGCGTCGACGGCGGCGTACGTGGTGTACGGGGCGCTGCCGAGCTGGAGCACGGCCTTGACGGCGGTGCCGGGTGTGGCGGAGACGGCGAAGCCGAGGGTGTACTCGGCGCCGGCGACCAGCGGTACTCCGTCCTGGCCGATGCCGGCGTCCCACGGGTTGGCGAGCCCACCCGCGACGGTGGCGCAGAGCCGCCCGTCGGTGACCGCGAGCGCGCCGGTGCCGAAGGAGAACCAGGGGCTCACGCCCGCGCTGAAGTCGCCGTTGTCGATCTGCTCGGGGGCGTCCGGTGGTGGGTCGGCGTGGGCCGCGCCGGCGCCTGCGCCGGTGAGGGCCAGGGCAGTCGCCGCGGCCAGCAGGAGGCGGCGTGGGGGTGTCGTCACGGGGAGTCCTTCCGGGACGGAATGGGGACGGTGGCGGTGGCGCACCTGGGAGCGCTCCCAGGTATCGGCTCGATGTTTCCAGTGGCGGCACGTCCTGTCAATTGATCTGACTGGATGGGTTCTGGCGTCCGACGAGGGCGACCGGCGCGTCCGGCGCGTACCGCGACGCCTTGGTGCGGACGTGAGATTGACCGCGCCACGCCCCGTCGTCCTGATCTCCTAGAGACAACTGCGCCCTTCGCCTGGCAGGCTGCCTCCCATGACCCTGAAGCTGCGTTCCGTGGGAACGAGCGACCGTGGGCTGATCCGCAGCGGAAACCAGGACGCCCTGCACGCCGGGACCTGGCTCGTCGCCGTCGCCGACGGCATGGGCGGAATGGCCGCCGGCGACCTGGCCAGCGCGCTCACCATCGACGCGGTCGCTCCGCTGGACGTGGAGACGCCCGAGGACGCCCTGGTGGCCGCGCTCCAGGGCGGCATAGCCGTGGCCACCGCGCGGATCCGACAGGCGGTCGCCGAGGATCCCGAGCGTCAGGGCATGGGCACCACACTGACCGCCCTGCTCTTCGCCCGTACCGGCAGCTGCCTGGCCCTGGCCCACGTCGGCGACTCGCGGGCCTACCTGTTCCGCGAGGGCGTGCTCAAGCAGGTCACCCGGGACGACACCTTCGTCCAGTTGCTGGTGGACCAGGGCGTGATCACCGCGGACCAGGCCAGCAGCCATCCGCGCCGGGCGGTCGTCACCCAGGCGTTGCAGGGCGAGGACGTGTCCCCCTCGTACGCGACGATGGTGCCCCGCGCCGGCGACCGGTGGCTGCTGTGCAGCGACGGCCTCTCCAACGTGGTCCGTCCGGACACCCTCGCCGAGGTGCTCAGCGACCACCCGGACCGGGCGGCCTGCGCGGGCAAGCTCATCGACCTGGCGCTGCACGCCGGCGCACCGGACAACGTCACCGTGGTGGTGGCCGACGTGGTGGAGGAGTGACCGGCGCTCAGCGCCGGCGCGGCGTGACCCGCCGGGTGGGCGTCGCGGTGCCCGGGTCCTCCGGCCACGGGTGCCGCGGATAGCGACCGCGTAGCTCCGAGCGCACCTGCGGGTAGCCGGTGCGCCAGAACGACGCCAGGTCGGCGGTGACCGCCACCGGCCGCCCGGCGGGGGAGAGCAGGTGCAGCAGCACCGGCACCCGACCGTCGGCGATGCGCGGAGCCGCCGGCCAACCGAACGTCTCCTGGAGTTTCACCGCCAGCACCGGCGCCGCCGGATCGGTGTAGTCGACCCGGATCCGTGAACCGCTGGGCACCTCGATGCGCTCGGGGGCCAGCTCGTCCAGCCGGGCGGCCTGCCGCCAGGGCAGCAGCCGGCGCAGCGCCGAGGCCACGTCCACCCGGGCCAGGTCGGCGCGGCGTCGGGCGGTGGCCATGAACCGCTGGGCACCTCGATGCGCTCGGGGGCCAGCTCGTCCAGCCGGGCGGCCTGCCGCCAGGGCAGCAGCCGGCGCAGCGCCGAGGCCACGTCCAC
>NZ_JAEVHM010000390.1 GCF_016802865.1 Micromonospora parastrephiae
CGGACGGCGTGGGGCCGGTCGTGGGCGTCGCTCCTGCGGCGTCCCGACCGGTCGCACCGCTCCGGGTGCGGGCGAGGGTTTCCGCCCGTTCCAGCCGGGCGCGGGCGCCCATGGCGCGCCCGGGCAGCCGGACGTCACCGCGGGAGAGCTGGGAGACGAACCAGGCGGGTAGGTAGCCCTCCACGGGTAACCCGGGGTTGACCGCGAGCCACCACTCGTGGTTGGGCCAACCGACCGCGAGGTCGCTGAACGGCACCCGTCGGTTGCTGCCCGGATGGTCACCGAGGCAGGCCCGCAGGGCGGCGGCGGAGGTGAAGGCCAGCACGTGCGTGCGGCCGCCGGTGGTCCAGGTGCCCCAGCCGGGCGACGCCTGGCCGGCCAGCGCCGGCGCGGAGACCGGCAACAGCAGATCGGTGCGGGACAGGAGCCGGAAGTACAGCTCCTGGTCGTTGGCGCGCAGCGCGTCCCGCATCGCCACCTCGGCCTCCGTGGCCGGCTCCCATTCGGTCACGGCCACCTCTCCTTCCGAGAACAGGCCACAGGTATCGCGTACAACCTACAAGGTGGTACCAAGATCACAATGGCTGGCCGGCGGCGGGCCGCCGGGGCGCGGGTGAGGCGATAACATCCCGTCCCGGAGCCGACACGATACGGAGGCCATCGATGTCCCCGTCGATTGCGCGCCCGGTCCTCGCAGGCCTGGCGGCCAGCCTGTTGACCGCACCGGCCCTCCCGGTCGGCGCCGCCGACGCCGCGCTGCGGGCGGCACCGACCTGCGCGACCCCGCTGGCCCCCGTCCGGCCGGTCGCGGCGCTGCCGTGGACGCAGCAACGGTACGACCCCGCACGGCTCGCGCCACTGGCCACCGGCGCCGGAGTGACCGTGGCGGTGGTCGACTCCGGGGTCGACCGGGCCCACCCGCAACTGGCCGGGCAGGTGCTGGCCGGCACCGATCTGCTCGACTCCGGCGGAGACGGCAGCCGCGACTGCGCCGGGCACGGCACCGGCGTGGCGAGCATCATCGCTGCGCAACCCCGTTCCGGCGTCGCCTTCCACGGCCTCGCGCCGGGTGCCCGGATCCTGCCGGTACGGGTGAGTGAGCAGCAGGTGGTGCAGGGACGGGAGTCGGGGCGTACGGTCAGCGCCGCCGAATTCGCCCGGGCCATCCGCTGGGCCGTCGACCACGACGCCGACGTGGTGAACCTCTCCGTGGTGCTGTACGCCGACGACCCGGCCGTCCAGTCCGCCGTCGCCTACGCGGTGCAGAGGAACGTGGTGCTGGTGGCCGCCGCCGGCAACCTGCACGACAGCGGTGATCCGCGCCCGTTCCCGGCCGCGTACGACGGGGTGCTCGGGGTGGGCGCGATCGGGGCGGACGGCGTGCGGGCGGCCTTCTCGCAGACCGGCCCGTACGTCGACCTGGTCGCACCGGGCAGCGAGGTGCTGGTCGCCGCGCCCGGGCAGGGCCACCAACGGGTCGAGGGCACCAGCTACGCGGCGCCGTTCGTGGCGGCAACCGCCGCGCTGCTGCGCCAGTACCGGCCCGAGTTGACCGCCGCCCAGGTGGCGGAGCGGATCATCGCCACGGCCGATCCGGCGCCCGGCCCGGGCCACGGCGGCGGGTACGGCGCCGGCGTGCTGAATCCGTACCGGGCGGTCACCGAGACCGGCGCCCGGTCAGCCG
>NZ_JAEVHM010000391.1 GCF_016802865.1 Micromonospora parastrephiae
GCACGGTGACCCCCGGGCGGGCCGCCGGCCGCCACGGCCTCCGGTGGCGACGTCCGGGGCACGCGCAGCCGTCCACGAGGATGATCATGGCGGGCAGCAGGCCGCGCAGCGGTACCGGCGCCTGTCCGGCGTCGACCAGGTCGAGCGCGGGCAGCGGCCGACCGGTGAGGGCGGCGGGCTGGAGGGCGTCGGGGTCGGCCGGTCGGTGCCCCGGCCGGCGCGGGGCCACGTGACGGCGAGGAGGCCGGCCAGTGTGGTGAGCACCGCGACCAGCAGGACCAGCATCGGCAGGGCCAGGGCCCGGTGCGGGTGGGGCAGCCCGGCGGCCCGGCGTAGCTCACGGCGGATCTGGGCGGCCTCGCCAGCGAGCGCCGAGGCGTCGTCGGGGATCACCACCCGACCCCACTCGGCGGGCAGGTCGGGCAGGCCGTCGGACGGCCCGTGGCCCTCTGCGTCCGGCTTGCCCATCGGACCCCCTGAAGCGTCTCGAGAGCGGAGTTCTGTTCGGCCTCCAGCGTCCCCCACCGGAGGCACCTCTCGCTACACCTGGGCGCGGTCCGGCCGGTCGGGATACCATGAGGTGAGCGCATAGCCCTTGATCTCGACGTTCTGTTCACCCGTACCGGGCAGTCATCCGTACGTTACGGAGCGTGTTCGAACCATCGGTTTGACCGCCTGTCAAGCTGAAGAAAGACCTCTCACAGGGCCCCTGAGCTGCGCCAACGGTCAGGACATCGGTGAGACATCGGTGCCTGACCGTGTTACCCTAGACACAGCGAAAGGGGTTTCGAACCTATGGTTTTCAGTGTCGGCGAGACCGTTGTTTACCCCCACCACGGGGCCGCACTCATCGAGGCAATCGAGACTCGGGTCATCAAGGGCGAGCCCAAGCAATACCTCGTCCTGAGGGTCGCTCAGGGTGACCTGACGGTCCGGGTGCCCGCCGAGAACGCCGAGATCGTGGGCGTACGCGAGGTGGTCGGCGAAGAGGGCCTCGGAAAGGTCTTCGACGTTCTCCGGGCTCCGCACACCGAGGAGCCGACCAACTGGTCGCGGCGTTACAAGGCCAACCTGGAAAAGCTGGCCTCCGGCAATCCGCTGAAGGTCGCCGAGGTCGTGCGTGACCTGTGGCGCCGGGAGCGGGAGCGGGGCCTTTCCGCGGGTGAGAAGCGGATGCTCGCCAAGGCCCGCGACATTCTCGTCGGCGAGGTCGCGCTGGCGGAGAAGAGCACCAAGGACGAGGCGGAGACGCTGCTCGACAAGGTGCTCACCGAGGCCTAGTCCCACAGCATCGTCGTACCCACTTCGTAGCGAAGAAACCACCGAGGACCGCGACGTGACCGCGCAGCTTAATCCGCGCGGTGACGTCGCGGTCCTCGTGCCTGCGGCGGGTGCCGGCGTACGGCTCGGCCCCGGCCGACCCAAGGCGCTGCGCCTGCTCGCCGGCGAGCCACTGCTGGTCCATGCCGTGCGGCGGTTGGCGGCGGCCCCTTCGGTGCACACGATCGTGGTGGCCGCGCCGGTCGCCGAGGTGACCGCCGTCCGCGAGCTGCTCGCCCCGGTGGCGCCGGTGACCGTGGTGCCCGGCGGCGCGGAGCGGCGAGGCTTCGGTGGCCGCCGCGCTGGCCGCGGTGCC
>NZ_JAEVHM010000392.1 GCF_016802865.1 Micromonospora parastrephiae
GGTGACCCCGGTGCGTCCAGCGCGGGTGAGCTGGTGGTTGCGGTCGCGGGCAAGGTCCGCAAGCCCGGTTGGTGCGGGCTGCGACCGGGTCGCGGCTGGCCGACGCGGTGCAGGCGGCCGGCGGCGCGCTGCCCGGCGTCGACGTGGCGCTGCTCAACCCCGCCCGGAAGGTCACCGACGGCGAGCTGATCGTCGTCGGGGTGACGCCGCCACCGATGCCGGGCGGTGCGGCAGGCCCGGCTGCGGGCGGGCCACCACCCGCAGCCGGGCCGCTGAACCTCAACACCGCCACCCTCGCCCAGCTCGACGCGTTGCCCGGGGTCGGGCCGGTGCTCGCCCAGCGCATCCTCACCCACCGCGAGCAGCACGGCGGCTTCAAGGCCGTCGGCGACCTGCGCCAGGTCGACGGGATCGGGGATGCCCGCTACGAGCAGCTCAAGGACCTGGTGACGGTGTGAGCAGGTCCGCCGTACCACCGCCTGCCGGGCAAGCTCGGCCCGCAGTGCCGGACCTGCGACTGGCCGGGCTGGCCGTGGCCGTCTGGCTCACAGCGCTCGCCGGCCTGCACGCCGGCAGCCGCTCGCTCCTGCTGGCGGCCGGGACGGCGGCCGTCCTGACCACATTCGGCGCCCTGCACCTGACCGGTCGCCTCGGCCAACCCCCGTCCGTCGCCCGCCGGTACGGCTGGATCGCCGTCGCGGTCGGCCTCGGCGTGGTCTGCGCAGGGGCGGCCACCGCAGCCCGGCTCGCCGTCCGGGACGCGCCGCCGATTCGTGCCCTGGCCGAACAGCGCGCTCCGGTCAGCGTCGACCTCGTGGTTCGGGACGATCCACGTCCGATCCGGAGCGCCGGGCGGCCGGGCATGCTGCTGGTGGCGACGGAACTGGTTCGGCTCACCGGCCCGGACGGCCGACGGGTCAGTGCGTCGGTGCAGCTGCTGGTCCTGGCCACCGACCCGGCCTGGGGAGGGCTGCTCCCCGGGCAGCGCCTCACCGCCGAGGGACGCCTCGACGTTCCACGCGGCGGTGACCTGACCGGAGCGGTGCTCAGCACCAACGGCCCGCCCGAGCGACACGGGGTGTCGTCCTGGGCGCAGCGGGCCGCCGGGACGCTCCGCGCCGGCCTGCAACGGGCCTGCGCGCCGCTCCCCGACGATCCGGGCGGGCTGCTGCCCGGGCTCGTCGTGGGGGACACCAGCCGGTTGCCGCCCGCCGTCGAGGACGACTTCCAGGCCACCGGAATGACACATCTGAACGCCGTCTCCGGCTCCAACGTCGCCATCGTGGTGGGTGCCGTGCTGCTGCTGGCCCGCTGGGCGCGGGCCGGCCCGTGGCTCGCCGCCGGGCTCTGCGGGGTGGCGCTGGTCGGCTTCGTCATCCTGGTCCGCCCGTCGCCGAGTGTCGTGCGAGCCGCCACGATGGGGACGATCGGGCTCGCCGCGCTGGCCGCCGGTCGTCCCCGGGCGCGCTGCCCGCGCTGGCCGCCGCGATCACCGTGCTGGTGCTGGCCGATCCGGAGCTGGCCGGCGATCCCGGGTTCGCGCTCTCCGTGCTGGCCACCGGTGGCCTGCTGCTGCTCGCCGCGCGCTGGCGGGACGGCTGCGCCGGCGAGG
>NZ_JAEVHM010000393.1 GCF_016802865.1 Micromonospora parastrephiae
GCGCAACGAGCGCGGCGACCGGGGCGAGCGCAACGACCGCAACGACCGGGGCGACCGCAACGATCGTGGTCAGCGCGCCGAGCGGGACAACGACGACGACGACGAGGGTGGCGGTCGGCGTGGCCGGCGCAGCCGTTTCCGGGACCGTCGCCGTGGGCGTGGCGAGCGCACCGAGACCGGCGGCGACACCGGCGGGCGTGAGCCGCAGGTCAGCGAGGACGACGTGCTCGTCCCGGTGGCCGGCATCATCGACGTGCTCGACAACTACGCCTTCGTGCGGACGACCGGTTACCTGGCCGGTCCGAACGACGTGTACGTCTCGATGTCCCAGATCAAGAAGTACGGCCTGCGCCGCGGTGACGCGATCACCGGTGCGGTGCGCGCGGCCCGCGACGGTGGCAACAGCGGGGACCAGCGGCGGGACAAGTACAACCCGCTGATGCGGCTGGACACGATCAACGGGATGGAGCCGGAGGAGGCGCGGCGTCGGCCCGAGTTCTACAAGCTCACGCCGCTCTACCCGCAGGAGCGCCTGCGGTTGGAGACCGAGCCGCACATCCTGACCACCCGCGTCATCGACCTGGTCATGCCGATCGGTAAGGGCCAGCGGGCACTCATCCAGTCGCCGCCCAAGGCGGGTAAGACGATGGTGCTGCAGGCGATCGCGAACGCGATCACGCGCAACAACCCGGAGTGCCACCTGATGGTGGTGCTGGTGGACGAGCGACCCGAAGAGGTCACCGACATGCAGCGGTCGATCAAGGGCGAGGTCATCGCGGCCACGTTCGACCGTCCGCCGCAGGACCACACCACGGTGGCCGAGCTGGCGATCGAGCGGGCGAAGCGTCTGGTCGAGCTGGGGCACGACGTGGTCGTGCTGCTCGACTCGGTGACCCGGCTCGGTCGGTCGTACAACCTGGCGGCGCCGGCCAGCGGCCGGATCATGTCGGGTGGTATCGACTCCACCGCGCTCTACCCGCCGAAGCGCTTCCTCGGTGCGGCCCGCAACATCGAGAACGGCGGCTCGCTGACCATCATCGCCACGGCGCTGGTGGAGACCGGGTCCATGGCGGACACGGTCATCTTCGAGGAGTTCAAGGGCACCGGTAACGCGGAGCTGAAGCTGGACCGGAAGATCGCCGACAAGCGCACCTTCCCGGCCATCGACATCAACCCGTCCGGTACGCGTAAGGAAGAGGTCCTGCTCGCACCCGAGGAGCTGGCCATCATCCACAAGCTCCGCAAGGTGCTGCACTCGCTGGACTCGCAGGCGGCGATGGATCTCCTGCTGGACCGGCTCAAGCAGTCCCGCACCAACATCGAGTTCCTGATGCAGATCGCGAAGTCGACGCCGGGGGAGTAACCATCCCCGGTTGACCGACGACGAAGGGGCACGGCCACCACGGCCGTGCCCCTTCGTCGTATCCACGGCACCCTTCGCTCTGCTTTGCGCCGCGTGCCGCTTCGCGCATGATCCACTCGGGTTCCATGAAGTCGGTCTGTCAGCGTGCTTGGGCTCAAGTGGTTGTTGCAACGGGGTGGATTCTCGTCAGGATGAGGAGTCATGCCGGGGCAGAGGTTGTCGTCCGCGGAGCGGGCGCAGATTGAG
>NZ_JAEVHM010000394.1 GCF_016802865.1 Micromonospora parastrephiae
GGACAGCCCGATCTCGCGGGGTCGGCTCTGTCCGAAGGGTGCGGCCAGCAAGAGTCTGGTGACCAGCCCGCTACGGCAGACGAAGGTCCGCTACCGCCGGCCGTACGGCACCGAGTGGGAGGACCTCGACCTCGACACGGCGCTGAACATGATCGCCGACCGGGTCCTGGCCGCCCGGGACGAGACCTGGGAGGACGTCGACGACGAGGGGCGGCCACTCCACCGCACGCTGGGCATCTCCAGCCTGGGTGGGGCGACGCTGGACAACGAGGAGAACTACCTCATCAAGAAGTTGTTCACCGCGATGGGGGCACTCCAGATCGAGAACCAGGCCCGTATTTGACACTCCGCCACCGTCCCCGGTCTGGGGACCAGCTTCGGTCGCGGCGGCGCCACCCAGTTCCAGCAGGACCTGTCGAACTCCGACATGATCGTCATCCAGGGTTCGAACATGGCCGAGGCGCACCCGGTGGGCTTCCAGTGGGTGATGGAGGCCAAGCGCCGCGGCGCGAAGATCTTCCATGTCGACCCCCGGTTCACCCGGACCAGTGCCCTCGCGGACGCGTACCTGCCGATCCGCGCCGGCACCGACATCGCCCTGCTCGGCGGAGTGATCCGCTACATCCTGGACAACGAACTCGACTTCCGCGAGTACGTGGTCGCCTACACCAACGCCGCCACGATCGTGACGGAGGAGTACCGCGACACCGAGGATCTGCACGGGCTCTTCTCCGGCTTCAACGACGACAACGCCAGCTACAACCAGTCCAGTTGGCAGTACGAGGGCACCGAGGAGAACGCCTCCAGCGGTGACACCGAGACGCAGCGGGAAACCGCGGCCGGGTTGGAGCACGAGTCGCACGGCGCGCCGGTGAACGGGCAGACCCAGCGCGACGAGACGTTGCAGGATCCGCGCTGCGTCTACCAGATCCTCAAGCGGCACTACGCCCGCTACACCCCGGACATGGTCGAGCGGGTCTGCGGCATCCCGCAGCAGAAGTTCCTGGAACTGGCCCAGGCGTGGGCGGCGAACTCGGGCCGGGAGCGGACGAGCATGCTCGTCTACTCGGTGGGGTGGACGCAGCACAGTGTGGGTGTGCAGTACATTCGCACCGGCGCGATCATCCAGCTGTTGCTGGGCAACATGGGTCGCCCGGGCGGCGGGGTGATGGCGCTGCGGGGCCATGCCAGCATCCAGGGCTCCACGGACGTCCCGACGTTGTTCAACCTGCTGCCGGGTTACCTGCCGATGCCGCACCACGCGTCCCACCCGAACTTCGACGAGTGGGTGGACAGCATCCGGCACCCCGGGCAGAAGGGCTTCTGGGGTAACGCGCGCGCCTACGGGGTGAACCTGCTCAAGGCGTACTGGGGGGACGCGGCCACACCGGAGAACGACTACTGCTACGGGTATCTGCCCCGGATGACCGGTGATCACGGTACCTACCAGCAGGTGCTCGACATGATCGATGGGAAGGTCAAGGGTTAC
>NZ_JAEVHM010000395.1 GCF_016802865.1 Micromonospora parastrephiae
AAACGCAGAACGGGTCACCCGTGAGGGTGACGTTCTGGAATGATTGTCCGGCGGTGTCCTACTCTCCCACACCCTCGCGAGTGCAGTACCATCGGCGCTGGAGGGCTTAGCTTCCGGGTTCGGAATGTGACCGGGCGTTTCCCCTCCGCCATGACCGCCGTAACTCTATCGACATGTCAAACAACACCACACACGTGTGGTCTGTTGTTCGTTTATCGAGAGTTGCACAGTGGACGCGTAGCAGCTTGGTAGTCAAGTCCTCGGCCTATTAGTACCGGTCAACTGAACCCGTTACCGGGCTTACATTTCCGGCCTATCAACCCAGTCGTCTAGCTGGGGGCCTTACCCCACCAAAGGTGGGTGGGATACCTCATCTTGAAGCAGGCTTCCCGCTTAGATGCTTTCAGCGGTTATCCCTTCCGAACGTAGCTAACCAGCCGTGCCCCTGGCGGGACAACTGGCACACCAGAGGTTCGTCCGTCCCGGTCCTCTCGTACTAGGGACAGCCCTTCTCAAGTATCCTACGCGCACGGCGGATAGGGACCGAACTGTCTCACGACGTTCTAAACCCAGCTCGCGTACCGCTTTAATGGGCGAACAGCCCAACCCTTGGGACCTGCTACAGCCCCAGGATGCGACGAGCCGACATCGAGGTGCCAAACCATCCCGTCGATATGGACTCTTGGGGAAGATCAGCCTGTTATCCCCGGGGTACCTTTTATCCGTTGAGCGACACCGCTTCCACTCGCAAGTGCCGGATCACTAGTCCCGACTTTCGTCCCTGCTCGACCTGTCAGTCTCACAGTCAAGCTCCCTTGTGTACTTGCACTCAACACCTGATTGCCAACCAGGCTGAGGGAACCTTTGGGCGCCTCCGTTACCTTTTAGGAGGCAACCGCCCCAGTTAAACTACCCACCAGACACTGTCCCTGAACCGGATAACGGTCCGAAGTTAGATACCCAAATCAACCAGAGTGGTATTTCAAGATTGCCTCCACCCATACTGGCGTATGGACTTCACCGGCTCCCACCTATCCTACACAAGCTAATTCGAGTACCAATGTCAAGCTATAGTAAAGGTCCCGGGGTCTTTCCGTCCTGCCGCGCGTAACGAGCATCTTTACTCGTACTGCAATTTCGCCGGGCCTGTGGTTGAGACAGTGGGGAAGTCGTTACGCCATTCGTGCAGGTCGGAACTTACCCGACAAGGAATTTCGCTACCTTAGGATGGTTATAGTTACCACCGCCGTTTACTGGCGCTTAAGTTCTCCGCTTCGCCCCGAAGAGCTAACAGGTCCCCTTAACGTTCCAGCACCGGGCAGGCGTCAGTCCATATACATCGAATTACTTCTTCGCATGGACCTGTGTTTTTAGTAAACAGTCGCTTCCCCCTGCTCTCTGCGGCCATACAACGCTCCACC
>NZ_JAEVHM010000396.1 GCF_016802865.1 Micromonospora parastrephiae
CATCGATCGATGCTCAGACGTACGTAGCTGTACATCGATCGATGCTCGGCCACCGGCCGGCCGGGCGGGATCAGCGGGATCGTCCCACCCGGCGCACCCACCCCCCGGACGAACGGCTCCCAGACGCGTGGCCGCGCGGTCTGCACCACCACCAGGGCACCCAGCGCCATCGCACGCAGTGCCACCAGCTGGGCCGCGCGTACGCCGCCGACCAGCAGCACCCGGGTGCTCTCCGGTCGGAACAGTCGCATGGTGACCGCGCCGCCGTGCCGGTTGGTGCCAACCAGGATCCCCGCCTGGCCCAGGGTCAGCTCCCAGTCGTCCAGTGCCGGTCGGGGTTGCGCGCCCGCGGTGGCGAGCGCCAGAGGCAGGGTGGCGGCCAACCCCTCCAGGTGCGCGCCGTCGAGCCGGCGCAGCCCTCCGCCCAGGCCGGTGACCAGCCGGTCCAACGCTTCGGCGGCCAGGGTCAGCTCGGTCGCCGTCCCGGCGGCCAGCCGTACGGTCAGCTCGGTCGGCACCTCGGTGGCACCGCTGGCCGGCAGCGGGCCCGCGCAGATCGACACGGTCGTCGCGGTCGCCGGCAGCGCGAGCAGCCGAGGCGCCAGTCGGCGGGCGCCCGCGCCACCGGCGTCCGGCCAGTGGGTCAGCCGGAAGGTGGCCTGGACCAGGGAGCCGGACCGGAGCACCGGCCAGGACTCCCGCACCGGTTGGCCGTCGTCGTGGTGGGCCAGCTCGCCGAGGACACGCAGCGCCGCGGGAACGCCGAGTGGCCGCGCGGCCAGCGGTCCCAGCCGGCGGACGATGCGGCGTACCGTGCCGGCGAGCACCCGGCGCAGGGCCTCCTCCGACCATCCGTCGACCCGCAGCACCCGGACCGCCAGCATCGCCTGCTCCCGCCCGGCCAGCCTCCCGTCGGTGAGCTGCCGGTACGACGTGCCGACCGTGCCACCGGCCGACGGCACCGGTGCCGGTGTCCCGGCTAGCAGCAGCTGGATCCGCAGTGGCGGGACGTCCACCCCGGGTGCGGGCAGCAGAGCGGACGGCGCGGGGATCGCCCGCGTCGTGTCGCCGAGCAGGTCGCCGGGGTCGCCGAGCTCCAGAAGCGCGACCATGCCGCCGGTGTCCTCCAGCACCGCGGCCGGCCCGTCGGACAGCTCCGTGGAACGGACCACGGCACCCGACGCGACAAGGTCGAGCAGCTCGGCCGACCCGGCCGGCCCGACCAGCGTCCGGCGACGGGTCAGGTGCCCGACGGCGGTGCCCAGCCACTCGAAGAGCCACCGGCCCCGGACCCGGGCCCCGGCGGTCCCCAGCAGCAGCACCGCCGCCGTCACGGCCGCGACGGTCACCGGCGCGCCCCGGCCGAGGGCGGCCAGGACGAGCGCCGCCGCGACCTGTGCGGTGACCAGTTG
>NZ_JAEVHM010000397.1 GCF_016802865.1 Micromonospora parastrephiae
GGTTCCGGCTCGGGTCCGTGCCGCCGTCGGCGCGGGATCACCGGGCTGCCCGCCCTCCAGGGGGCGCTCACCGCACGCGGCGGGTCTGGCCTGCTCGGGTTGGCCGTCGCGGCGGCGGCGCCGTTGGGTCGTCGACTGGCCCGGAGGGTGTCCCCGACATGACCGCTCCCCAGCCGCGACCCGCGCCGCCGGTCGCCGACGCGACGACGCTGCGCCTCGGGTACGGCACGAACGGCTTCGCCAACCACCGACTCGACGACGCGCTCGCCGTCCTCGCCGACCTCGGCTACGACGGGGTCGCGCTCACCCTGGACCACGACCACCTCGACCCGTTCGCGCCCGGGCTCACCCGCCGGATCGCGGCGGTCGGCCGGCGGCTGAGCGCGCTGGGCCTCGGAGTGGTGATCGAGACCGGGGCCCGCTACCTGCTCGACCCGTGGCACAAGCACGCCCCGACACTGCTGCACGACGACCCGACGCGGCGGATCGAGTTCCTGCGTCGGGCCGTGCGGATCGGTGCGGACCTCGGTGCGGAGGCGGTCTCGTTCTGGGCCGGCGTCCGCCCCGAGACGGTCTCGCCACAGTGCGCCTGGGACCGGCTGGTCGCCGGCTGCGCCACCGTCGTCGACGCGGCCGACTCGGCCGGTGTCACCCTCGGCTTCGAGCCGGAGCCGGGAATGCTGGTGCAGGACATCACGGACTGGCGGCGCCTGCGCGCCGCGCTCGGCGCGCCGGCCCGCTTCGGCATCACCCTCGACATCGGACACTGCCGCTGCCTGGAGCCGTGGCCGGTGCCGCAGTGCGTCGCCGAGGTGGCCGAACACCTGGTCAACGTGCAGATCGACGACATGCGTCGGGGCGTTCACGAGCACCTGGAGTTCGGCACCGGCGAGATCGACTTTCCGCCGGTGCTGGCCGCCCTGGCGCAGGCCGGCTACCGGGGCCTGGTCGCGGTGGAGCTGCCCCGGGACTCGCACGCCGCGCCGGCCGTGGCCGCCCGGTCGATCGAGTTCCTGCGCGCCGCCGCGATCGCCGGCCGTACGGAGGACGAGGTGCCCGCAGACATACCTGGGGTGCCTGCGTAGCAACACAAGGGGAGGAGACGGGATGACACCGGATTCACTACGGGCCGCACTGCGAGGCGTACCCGATCCCGACTGGCTGGACACGGCGCTGCGCCAAGTCGCCACCGAGCCCACCGCGATCACCAGGCTCTTCCCCGCCGCCGGCCGGCGCTGCGGACGCGGCGCGCTGCCCGACGCCCCCGGCTGGACCGCCGACGACGCCGCCCGGGTGCTGCTGCTCACCGCGCTGCCCGGCGACCACGCCGGGTACGCCGACACCCTCCTACCGGCACGGCGACGCGGCCGAGCGGCGGGCCGT
>NZ_JAEVHM010000398.1 GCF_016802865.1 Micromonospora parastrephiae
TCGGAGTGACATGGGCTGCTCACACGCTCAGGACTGCCCCCTCTTTCCCCTGCTCAACGCAAGCTTGCGCGACTGGCGCAACCACTACTGCGACAGTGAGCAGGGCTGGCTGACATGTGCTCGGTACCAGCTGTACAGGACAGGCGAGCTCGTGCCAATCACGCTCCTGCCGAATGGAGTCGACGCGTTCCGGCCCGCACCTGCGGCAGTATCCAGGTCCGAACAACCGGTGGACGCACGCCGCACGTGGACGTCAGCAACATCGCGAGAGGTATCGGACAGATCCCCGGCTGCGGAAAGCGCCGGTGCTGCGGAGCCGACTCCGCCGGTAAACCGCCCGGATTGCTCAGGCGTGCGAGACACGGTCAGCGATGCATGGGTGCTTGCCGTCGCCGATGATGCGAGAAGCCGCGGCGGTGAACGGCTGCACGTGTGGGTGACGAGTCAAGAGGAGCCGTGGGCTGCTCCTTTTCCCATCCCGCAGCCAGGGGCGCCTTCTCACGCCGACGGACCGGAGGTGGTCGCCGTCGCCTGGTTCGAGCCAGCCAGCGCCGCGTGGACGGAAACCCTCACTGGCTCGCGGTGCGAGGCGCAGGTGGAGGCGGCGGTCTTGTTGGGCCTGCCGCGCTGGCCATCGGCGACACATCCGGCGAGGGTGACCACCTGGGGTGTGGGCCTGGGCGCTACAGGTCTCGCGTTGCATGACCCGACCGGTCATGTTTTCACCCACGGCGTCGCCGAGATACCGTCCACTTGGACGACCGCCGCAAGGGCGCTGGGCGCCGTCGCCGTCGTCTACGGAGTTGGTCCCCTGCAGCAGGCAGTGCACCCCGTTCCGCCTCCGGCTCAACGGCTCACCGAGGCGCAACGCGACGGAACCGTCGCCGCCGCGTGGGTACCACTGCTCGGGTGACCGGCCGAGGCCGCCCCCTGACCCGGCCAGGGTGCCGCATCTCGCGGTCGCCGTCGGCGGGACTGCGCTTCCGGACTGGTCTCACCCACACGGCTTCAACACGTCCGCCGATCCACAACGCAACAGCCCGCAGTGGCCGGAGGTGTAGAACGCGCCGACAGGGGATTCGCCGGCCGCGCAGCGCGACGGCTCGGCGCGGCGCCGACCGGGGCGCGGGGCTGGCCCCGCTCTGGTCGGACGAACCAGACGGCCGACGCGGACGCGTCATCGGCCACGGGCTACGGCCGTACGACCGCGACCAGGCCTAGTAGGCGTGACCGGACCGTCGATCAAAGCGGCGGCCGACATGATTGCTTGTCGATCGCCAGTCGTCCATATGGTATGTATGCTTGCTGACCGAGACCTGCCCCTCCAACTCATGCCATCCACCCTTTCGCCGGGTGACGCTGGCCAGATCGGAGTGACATGGG
>NZ_JAEVHM010000399.1 GCF_016802865.1 Micromonospora parastrephiae
CGACGGACCACGGTGGCGATCTGCCGGGCGATGGCCTGGACGACGTCCGGGTCGACGCCGATCGCGCCGCCACCGAACACCTCACCGGAGAGCTTCAGCACCACACGCCGGGCACGCCCCGGCGGCGGCGCCGTCGGATCGTCCATCGCCAGCGTCCGGTCACTCACAACCTGCGTCATCCGCCCCGCCCTTCCCCACGCGCACGCCCCGTGCGCCGCGTACCGCGAACCTGCCGCTGCCGACCCTATGTGACGAGGAGGCCGCGGTGCCTGTCACGTACACCGGCGGCCTCCTCGTCGACGTCTCCTGCCCACGGGCGCGCGCGGCGCCCGGCGGCGGCTCAGGCCTGGCCGACCTCGAACCGCACGAAACGGGTGACCTCGATGCCGGCCTCGGCCAGCATCTGCTTCACCGACTTCTTGTTGTCGGCCACGGACGCCTGCTCGACGAGGACGTAGTCCTTGAAGAAGGCGTTCACCCGGCCCTCGACGATCTTCGGCAGGGCCGCCTCGGGCTTGTTCTCCTCGCGGGCGGTCTGCTCGGCGATGCGCCGCTCGGACTCGACGACCTCGGCCGGAACCTCGTCCCGGGTGAGGTACTTCGGCCGCATCGCGGCGATCTGCATGGCCACACCACGAGCGTCGGCGTCGCCCGCCTCGTCGGACTTGCCGGTGTACGACACCAGCACACCAACGGCCGGCGGCAGGTCCTGAGCCTTGCGGTGCAGGTAGACCGCGGTGGTGCCCTCGACCTTGGCGAACCGGTTGAGGACCAGCTTCTCGCCGATCTTGGCGGACTGCTCCTGGATCAGGTCGGCGACGACCTTGCCGTCCAGCTCGCTGGCGAGCAGTTCCTCGGCGGTGTTCACGCCGGAGCGCTCACCGTGCTCGACGAGCTGCTGGGCCAGCGCGATGAACGACTCGGTCTTGGCGACGAAGTCGGTCTCGCAGTTGAGTTCGAGCAGCGCCTTGCCGGAGTGGGCGACCAGGCCGTTGGCGGCCGTACGACCGGCCCGCTTGCCGACGTCCTTGGCGCCCTTGACGCGCAGGATCTCGACGGCCTTGTCGAAGTCGCCCTCGGCCTCGGTCAGCGCCTTCTTGCTGTCCATCATGCCGGCGCCGGTGAGGTCGCGGAGCTTCTTGACGTCCGCGGCGGTGATTTGGGACATGGCTCTCTCTTCGGTGTTGAGACGGCGTGTGGATGGTCAGAGGTGCCGGTTACCCGGATCCGGGCGGATCGTGCCCGGCGTACCGTCGCTGCCCGCCGTCTGCGAAAACGGACGGCAGGGCAGCGACGGTGCGGTCACTCCGCGGCGGCGGTCGCCGGCTGCTCGGCGGCGGCCTGCGCCGGCTGCTCGGCGGCGGCGGCGGCCGGCTGCTC
>NZ_JAEVHM010000004.1 GCF_016802865.1 Micromonospora parastrephiae
GTGGTCGCCGCGACCGCACTGGCGCACCGTGGGCACGTCGGTCGCAGCGTGGAGCTGTACCGGTGGTCGGGCAGCGCCTCGTCGGTCGCGTTCGCCACCGTCGGCGGGCTGGCCGGCGGCGATCTGAGCGCCGTCGACGAGGCGCCGGGAGACGACCCGGCCGGCGAGCCGCCCACGTTGCGGGCGAGCGCGGCCCGGTTGATGGCCGACGGGGTACGCGAGAGCGTCACCGGCCCACCGACCGCCGCTCTCTCCGCGCTGGTGCAGGCCGCCGCCCTGTTGGAGCCGGACGGCCGGGCGGCGCTGCTGCCGGACAGCCCGGCGGCGCTGGCGGCCCTGACCGCGGTGCACTGCGGTGAGTTGGAGATCGCCGAGCGGGTGCTGCACCGGGCCCTGGCGGCCGGGGTCGCGGCCCGCTGATGACCCGCCGGCACCGACTGTTGCAGGCCTGGATCCTGATGGTCCGTGGTCAGACGGCCGCCGCCGCCGACCGCCTCGCGGCCACCACGCCGACGGGCGGCCGCTGGAGTCCCGCGATCTGCTCTTCGCCGCCGCGTTGCGCATGGGTATCGCCCGGCGCAACAGCGACCTCGGATCGCTCAAGAGTGGCTGGGGGCAGGCGTTGGAGGCGGTGGTGCGGCACCCGGTGGACCTGTTCACGCTGCTGCCGCTGGGTGAACTCGCCATCGCGGGCGCCCGCCTGGGTGATCTGGCCCGCCTGGAGCCGTACCTGCGGGAGGGCCGTTCCCTGCTCAACCGGCTGGGCGACCCACCACTGTGGAGTGTCCCGCTGCACTGGAGCGGACTGCACGCCGCGATCCTGACCGACGAGCCGGCCGTCGCCGAAGACCGGGTCGCCGCCCTGCTCGCCGCCGCCGGTCACAGCCGGTACGCGGCAGTGGTCGCGGCGGCCGCCGAGAGCTGGGTGGAGGTGCTGCGGGGCGCGGTCGACCCGGTGCGGGTGGAGGCCGCCGCCCGAGGGCTGCACGACACCGGCCTGTGGTGGGACGGCGCCCGACTCGCCGGGCAGGCCGCGATCCGTACCGCGGACCGCAGGGCCATGACCACGCTGCTGGAATGCGCGCGAGCGTTGCAGGGCCGCCCGGCCGGCGTCGACGGCGGGCACCGGCCGACGGCCGGCGAGGGCACCGCGCAGGTCACCGACGCCATCGCCGGCCCCGCCCAGCCGGGGCTCAGCGACCGCGAGTACGAGGTGGCCGAACTGGTGCTGGCGGGGCTGACCTACCGGGAAATCGGCGATCGGCTCTTCATCTCGGCGAAGACCGTCGAGCACCACGTCGCCCGGATGCGCAACCGACTCAACTGCGCCAACCGCGCGGAGCTGCTCGCGCTGCTGCGTACCGTCGTCGCCGACCGGGCCAGCAACACGGCCGGGCAGCCGTGGCCGCGGCGGTCGGCCCGATGACCCAACCAGGAATCCGGGCCAGACTCGTCGCGTTGGCGGCCGTGCTGATCACGCTCTGGTCGTACGCGGCCTATCTGACCGGTCAGGACACGGCCGACCTGCTGCGGGTACGCGCCCTGGCGGAGACGCTCGGCCAGCCCATCGACCGGCTGGTCCTGGGCTTGCAGACCGAGCGCCGGCTGACCGTCGAGACGATCGCCGGGGCCGGGTCGGCGGATACCGCGCTGGTGGGGGCACGCGAGGGGACCGACCGCGCGGCGGCCGAGGTTCGGGTCTTCACCGAGGGCCACGACCTTCGGCTGCTCACCGCCGACGCCGTCCGGGACCGGGCCGACGAGTTGGTCCGGCGGCTGAACGGGCTGGGCACCATCCGTTCCCAGGTGGACGCCGGGCAGCTCGACCGCGCCCGGGTTGTCGACGGGTACGACCAGCTCGTCGACGTCGCCTTCGCCGTGTACGGCCCGGAGTGGGGCGCCTACGAGAGTGACCTGGCCGCCGACACCCGCACGGTGATCGCGCTGGCGCGCGCCCGCGAACTGCTCGCCCGGGAGGACACCCTGGTCAGCGCCGCGCTCGCCGGCGCCCGGTTCGATCTCGCCGAGCGGCGTCGACTGACCACGCTGGTGAGCAACCAGCGCTACGCGCGCGGCGAGGCGGTCGCGGCTCTGCCGGGCGAGCGGCAGCGGCTCGCCGCGGGCCCCCCCTTCACGGACCTGCTCGCCCTGGAGGACGCGCTGTCGCGTACGGACACCGCCAACACCGTGGGCGGGATCACCCAGGAGGGTTGGCGGAAGGCGGTCGACGGCGTCCTCGGCGCCCTGCACGAGCTGGTGACGGCCGCGGCGCGGGACAGCGTGCAGCGGGCCACGCCGGGTGCCGCCGGGCTCGTGGTCCGCACCGGCGCCGTGCTGGGCCTCGGGCTCATCGCGGTGCTCGCGGTCCTGCTGAGCTGGGCCGGCCTGCTCCGGCGGCTGACCCGAGGGGCTGGCCCACTCCCCCGCCGACCCGTCGGCGCCGCCCCAGGCGCCGCCGCCGACCGCTGACGCGCCGCCCCCCGTCCCCGAGGCGCGGACCTCCGACGGTGACGCCGCCCGGGAACTGCTGCTGCGACTGACCCGACGCAACCAGGTCCTGCTGCGTGACCAGCTCAATCTGTTGGACGGTATGCAGCGGCGGGAACGGTCCGCCGAGGAGACCGACGAGCTGTTCCAGCTCGACCACCTCACCACGCGGGTCCGCCGCAACGTGGAGACGGTCATCACCCTGGGTGGCGCGACGCCGGCCCGCCGCTGGCGGCGACCTGTGCCGCTGCTCGACGTCGCGCGCGGCGCGGTCGCCGAGGTGGCCGACTACCACCGGGTCCTGATCGCGCCACACTGGCCGTGGTCCCTCGCCGGCCCCGCCGTCACCGACGTCGTCCACCTGCTGGCCGAGCTGGTCGAGAACGCCCTCTCCCACTCACCGGCGGACACCACCGTCCGTGTCGCCGGCGAGCAGTGGCCGCAGGGCTGCGCCGTCCTGGTCGTCGACGACGGCACGGGCCTCGACGCGAGCGCACTGGCCGACGCGAACCACCTGCTCGGCAACCCTCCGCCGGGCAACCCACCCGCCGGCGCGGCGGGCCTGTACACGGTCGCGGTGCTGGCCGCCCGCTGCGGCGCGCACGTCTCGCTCCGTCGCAGCCAGCGCGGCGGTACGGCGGCGGTGGTTTTCCTTCCGGCCCGGCTGATCAGGACGACCGGCGCCGGCGAGGGGCCGGTCACGTCGCTCGCCGGCATCGGGTACCCGCCCGACCGGGACGGGGCCGACGCGGCCGACCAGAGCGGCCACCTGCCGATGCGGATCCGTCAACCCGGGCCGATGGGGCCCAACCACGGCAGCGCCGGCCCCGACACCGTCGAGTTGCCGGTCGCGAGAGCAACAAGGAGACATCGATGACGCACGCAGTGGTCAGCGGAGACAGCCTGACCGGCGCCCTGGACCGGCTGGTCGACCGGGTACACGGCGCGGAGTTCGCCGTGGTGCTCTCCCCGGACGGTCTGCCGCTCGGCGGTTCCCGCCATGTGGGTGCGAAGCTGGCCGAGCAGATCTCCGGCGTGGTCGCCGGCCTGCTGGCGTTGGGACTGGCCGCCACCCGCACCTGCGACGCGGGCGGGCTGCGTCAGATCGTGGTGCAGATGTCGCGGGCGTTCCTGTTCGTCGCCACCATCCGCAACGGAACCATCCTCACCGTACGGATCGCCGGCGACGACGCACAGGTCGGCGACATGGCGTACGAGGTGGCGCTCTTCGTCGGGCAGGCCGAACGGCACCTGCCGGTCAGCCTGGAACCGGCCTCCTCGGTACGGAACGGGGACGCTGGTGTTCACCAACGACTCCGCTGACGAGGCGTGGTACGACGACGACGCGGGCCCGGTGGCCCGGCCGTACACGATGACCGGCGGGCGCACCGCCCCCGAGCGCGGCCAGTTCGATCTGATCTCGCTTGTCGTCGCCCGGCGGGCGGCCACATCGCGGACGCCGCTCTTCCCCGAACAGGCGAGGATCGTCGAGTTGTGTCACCATCAGTGTCGGTCGCCGAGGTGGGCGCCGAACTGGACCTGCCGTTGGGGACCGTCCGGGTGCTCCTCGGTGACCTGCTCGCGGCCGGCCTGATCGAGACGCACGAACCGCCGACGCTGTCGGAGCTGCCGTCCGCGGAGCTGCTCGAGTCGATACTCGTCGGGCTCCGCGCCCTGTGAGCGGTCGGCTGTCAGCGGCGACCGGACGGACCGCAGCCGCGCGTCCGGTGACGATCTGAGGGGGAGAAAGGCAGTGCCGGCAACACCGCCGCAGCCACGTCGTACCGTGGCGATCATTCTGCTGGACCGGGTCGTGGCCGTCGCCGCGGCCACACGGCGGTTGCTCACCGGTCGGGGCGACGTCTCCCGGGCCACCTGGGTCGCGCTGGTCTCGGCGCTCGGGGTGCTGGTCGCGACGACGGTCTCCGTCGTCGTGGTGCTGCGTACGCCGGAGAAGCTGGCGCCGGTGACCCTCAATCCGCCACCCTCGGTCGACCAGTCCGGGACACCGTCGGCCGGTACTCCCCGGGCACACGCCATTCCGGCGGCCACCAGCCCGCCCTCGGTGTCGTCGGGCGCTCCCACCCCGCCCCCGACCGCGGCCCCGTCCACCACCGGGCCCTCCCCGTCGGCGTCGACGACGTCAACCGGCCCCGGCCGCCCTGGGCGCCGAGTTCGCCATCGCGGACGCCGCCCTGCTCAGCTACGGCGCCAGTGTGACGATCACCAACCCCGGCCAGGTGCCGGTGCCGCAGTGGACGCTGGCCGTCACCCTGCCCCGGGAGTCGCTGCGGGTCAGTCAGGTCGAGGGCGCGCGGGCCGTCCAGGACGGTGCCGTGTGGACGTTCGTGCCGGACGGCAGCGCCGGGCAGGTGCCCGGTGGCGCGTCGGTGCGGGTGACGTTCCGGGTGAACGGCGCGCCGGTCGGCGCCGCCCCCACGGCGTGCACCATCGACGGGACGACCTGCACCGGCATGCCGGACTGAGCGCGGTTTCTCCACCTGGCGTTCCGGCGGCGGCCATGATCGCTTGAGGATGAGTTCGGACACACTTCGTACGGTTCCGGCCATGACTGTCCTACCCGCCTCATCGTCTCTCGGCCGCGCCTGGACGAGGTCCGTCGCTCCGCGTACCCGGGTTGCCGCCGCCCTCGCCGCGTTCGCCGTCATCGGTGGCACCGTCGCGGTCGCCGTCGGGACCTCGTCGCCGGCCACCGCCGGACCGGGCACCGTCGTCGTGTCGGAGAACTTCTCGGCCGGGTCGCTTCCCGCTGGCTGGCGCGCCGTGGACGGAACCTGGAAGGTCGAGAACGGCCGGCTCCACGGGACCTCGGCCGGCTCGGGAGAGAACAACAAGATCACTTTTGGTCGGCACCTGAACGACTTCCGACTCGAGGCGACGATGCGCTTCGAGACGGTGTCCGCCGCCACCCGCTGGGCCTCGCTCGGCATCGACGTGCCCGCCGACGGCGCCACCCCGTGGTGGATCGCCACCATGCGCAGCGGCACCACCGCCGCCAACGGTCTCGAGTTCGCCCAGCGCACCACGGCCAACGCCTGGGTCGTGACCAACACCGCCTCCGCCCCGTACGCCGCCGGGACGGGTCGGGACGTCCGCGTCGCGGTCGAGGTGCACGGCAACCAGGCCCGCTGGATCTTCGACGGCCGGGAGGTGATGCGCACCAGTAGCCTCCAGCGCTCCGCGAACGGCGTTCAGGCGCTGTTCGTCAACGGCTCCACCGTCTCGTACGACGACGTCGTCGTCACCGAGCTGCCGGCGAACGGCTACATCCGCCCCGAGGGCAGCCCGCTCACCGTGATCGCGCACCGTGGCGCGTCCGCCGTCGCGCCGGAGAACACGCTCGTCGCGCAGGAGATCGCCCGTCGTGGCGGCGCCGACTGGATCGAGAACGACGTCCAGCCGAGCAGGGACGGCATCCCGTTCATCCTGCACGACGGCACCGTCGATCGGACCACCGACGGGACGGGCAACATCCGCGACCTGACCGCCGCGCAGATCAAAACGCTCGACGCCGGTTCCTGGTTCGGCCCGCACTACGTCGGTGAGCGGGTGCCCACTCTGGCCGAGCAGCTCGCCGACCTGCGCACCCGGGGCGGCAACCTGCTGCTGGAGATCAAGGGCAAGCACACCAGGGACGAGGTCGCCACGATCATCCAGGTGATCCGCGACGAGCAGATGATGGGCCGGGTCTTCGTCCAGAGCTTCGAGGTCGACGCCCTCAGGTACACCTTCGAGCTCGCCCCGGAGCTGCCGTTGGGCCTGCTGCGCAGCAGCCTCGACGCCGACCCGGTGGCCATCGCGAGGGAGCTGCACCTGACCGCGTACAACCCGGACGGCAACGCGCTGCTGGCCAAGCCGGAGGTCGTCGCCCCGCTGCACGCCGCCGGCGTCGCGGTCATGGCCTGGACGATGGACTCCGCCGGCCTGTGGCAGCGGTTGGAGCGGATCGGCACCGACGGGGTCATCACCAACCGGGCGTCCGAGCTGGTCGGGTGGAATTCCGCCCTCATGCAGCGGGCGTCCGCCGAACCGACCGTGGAGATCACCTCGCCGGCCAACGGGGCGCGGCTCGACCGGGCGCAGTCCCCGGTGATCGCGGTCGCCGCCACCGACGCGGAGACCGTCACCGTCACGCTCGACGGCAGGACCTCGGCCTCCGGGCGCAGGCTCGACCTGGCCACGTTGATCGCCGGCAAGCACACGATCCGCGCCGAGGCCACCGGCCCCGACGGCACCGCGACCGCGACCAGCACGTTCACGGTGACGGTCACCCAGGCCGGTCTCGGCTACCTGATCCTCACCTCGGGGGCCGACCCGGGCGCGATCACCATGATGGCCACCCGGCTGGCCCACGCACAGTACGCCGAGCTGGCCACCTACGCCGACCGGCAGGCCGGCAAGCTGGTCCCGGCGGAGGTCGCCAGCGTCATCGCCGCCGACGCGCGGACTCTCGCGCTGAAGTAGTCCGACGGGTGGCCCCGCTCTCCGCGGGGCCACCCGTCTGTCCTCAGCGGACGGCCATGGACGGTTTTTCGTGCGCCGCCTCACGTCGCAGAGTCGGCAGCACCGGCGCGAACGCCGCCAGCATGAGCAGGCCACCGACCGGGAGCAGGTCGAGGGTTACCACCGGCAGCACGATGCCGGCGAGCAGCAGCGGGACGCTCCACCACGGCAGCTGACGTTTCGCGGCGAGCATCCCGGTGAGGACGAGCAACCCGAGGAAGAACAACTGGGGTACGACGTCGTAGAAGGCCACCTCGACGCCGGGGATGTCCTTGAAGTCCCGGCCGAGCGCCGACATCTCCGCCCGGTCGGCGGCCAGCAGCCCCTCCACGATGTCCGCGCCGAACTGCACCATCGACGCGCCGAGCCCGACCAGCGTCAGCGCCACCACCCCGGTGCGCCACCCGCTGCGGGGCAGCAGACGGGACAGCGCGAGGACGGCCGGCACGAAGAACACCATGCCCGCGAGGCCGGCCAGGTGCGCGGCCTGCCAGTCGAGCCCGGGGCCGTACACGTCGTCGGATCTCCCCCACAGCCGTACGAGTCCGTAGGCCACGATGCCGACCGGCCCGGCGACCACATAGAGCGCAGCGTGTTTCATGCTCGCCATCATCTGGCCGCCGACGCCTAGCAGACCTCCGGGCGCTGCCCGGGTCTGTCCCCTGATCCCGTTGTCAGGTCTTCCACCGAGCAACCCCGAGTCCCCTCCCCAGGAGCTCCGGTGACGACGGACACACGCGTCTCCTTGATCAGGTGATGAGAAGTAGGTGCCAAAGGCTTCTCGGACTTCTCATCACTTGATCGAGGCGCGAGCAGAGCGGCCCAACGGGGTCAGGGGAAGTCGCAGTTCGCGTGGTGGATGGATCGGGGACTGCTCACTTCTGCAACATGATCGATGCGACATCCGCGACGACACACAACGACCAGTCAAGCTGACGACAGTTGTTCCGACCCTCGCACTCCAGGCATCCGCCCACTCGCCATGGCCGGTCGAGAGCCCGAGTCCAGTGAGCATCAAGAGTCCTCATCGCGGCGAACAGCTCATCTGCCCTACTTACCGGTTCATCGATCGGCACGGCGGCGCCCTTCCCGCAATCACGACGTAGACCCCACCTGGGGGGCGCCGAGCCCATGCGTCGCGCTCCCCAGGTGGGTGAACGGCCGAGAACCCGGGAGTTTGCCGAAACCAGGGAACCCGACCCGGGAAAAACCTATTCCAACTTGTAGGAGTAGGTCAAGGCAGCATTGTGAAACTTGTTGGAACAGGTCGGCTCGTGATCGAATCGGAGTGCCGAAACCAGGGAACCTACGGAGATCGACTCATGCCGACCGAGCGAGTGGACTACCGGCGCATCGCCAACGAGATCGCAGGAAGAATCAAGTCCGGAGAGCTCGCGCCGGGTGAGAAGCTACCGTCGACCCGTGAGCTGGCCGAGCAGTACGGAGTTCACATCTCCACCATCAACCGGGTTATGACGATCCTCAAGGACCGCGAGTTGGTCGAGGGCCATCCGGGCAAAGGTGTGTACGTCGCGGAAGTCGAGAGCTGAACCCGCTGCGCCCGTGTTCCTGCGCCGCCTCCTTGATCACTTGATGCTGAAGAGTCGAATCGGCTCGTCGACAACTGCTCAGCATCAAATGATCAAGGAGTTGCGGCTCTAGAAGTCGTCGTCGAAGGCGACCGTGCCGGTGACCCCGACCTGGTACGCCGACACCCGCCGCTCGAAGAAGTTCGACAGCTCCTGCACGTCCTGCAACTCCATGAAGGCGAACGGGTTGGCCGACCCGTAGTGCGCGGCGATGCCGAGCTGGGCGAGACGCCGGTCGGCGACGTGCTGGAGGTACTCCCGCATGTCGGTCAGCGTCAGGCCGGGCACGCCCTGGCCCACCAGGTCCTCGGCGAACTGGACCTCGCACTCGACGGCCTCGGTGAGCATCTCGCGGACCTGGTCGGCGAGGTCGTCGTCGAACAGGTCGGGTTCCTCGGCGCGGACGGTGTCGACGACGTCGAACGCGAAGGCCATGTGCATGGACTCGTCGCGGAACACCCAGTTGGTGCCCGACGCCAGACCGTGCAGCAGGCCCCGGGAGCGCAGGAAGTAGACGTAGGCGAACGCGCCGTAGAAGAACAACCCCTCGATGCAGGCGGCGAAGCAGATCAGGTTGAGCAGGAACGTCCGCCGGTCCTCACGGGTCCGCAGCTCGCGCAGATCGTGCAGGGAGTCGATCCAACGGAAGCAGAACTCGGCCTTGCGGCGGATGGAGGGGATGTTTTCGATGGCCGCGAAGGCGGCGAACCGCTCGGTCTCGTCGGGCACGTACGTGTCGAGCAGGTTGAGGTAGAACTGGACGTGCACCGCCTCCTCGAACAGCTGCCGGGACAGGTAGAGGCGACCCTCGGGGCTGTTGACGTGCTGGTAGAGGTTGAGCACGAGGTTGTTGGCGACGATGGTGTCGCCGGTGGCGAAGAACGCCACCAGGCGGCTGACGAGGTGCCGCTCGGCCGGTGAGAGCTTGTCCAGGTCGGCGAGGTCGGCGTGCAGGTCGACCTCCTCGACGGTCCAGGTGTTGCGGATGGCATCGCGGAACCGGTCGAAGAAGTGCGGGTAGCGCATCGGGCGCAGGGTGAGGTCCATCCCGGGGTCGAGCAGCATGTGCGTGGTCCTGGTGTCGGAGGTGGCGTCGGCGGCGGTCACTGGCAGGCCTCGCACGACTCGGGGTTCTCCAGCGAGCAGGCCAGCGCCTCGGCGTCGGCCGTGGGCGGCGCGACGACGGCCACCGTCGCCTGCTGGATCCGGGTCGCGGGGCGGGATCGCAGGTAGTACGTGGTCTTCAGGCCGGCCTTCCAGGCGTACAGGTACATCGAGGAGAGCTTGCCGATGGTGGGCGAGGCGAGGAACAGGTTCAGCGACTGGGACTGGTCGATGAACGGCGCGCGGGCGGCGGCGAGGTCGATCAGCGCCCGCTGCGGCAACTCCCAGGCGGTGCGGAACACCTCCCGCACGCCGGCCGGCAGCTCGGCGATGTCCTGCACCGAGCCCTCGGCGCGCCTGATCGCCGAGCGGACCCGGTCGGTCCACAGGCCGCGGGCCTTCAGCTCACCGACCAGGGCGGTGTTGACCTGGAGGAACTCCCCGGACAGGGTCTCGCGCTTGAACAGATTGGACACCTGCGGTTCGACGCACTCGTAGCAGCCGGCGATCGACGCGATGGTCGCGGTCGGGGCGACCGCCACCAGCAGCGAGTTGCGCAGCCCGTACGCCTCGACCCGCTGGCGCAGCGCGGCCCAACGCGCGGTCTGCGTACCCTCGACGCCCCACAGGTCGGGCTGCAACTGCCCGCGCGCGGCGCGGGTCTGCCCGTACGCCGGGTGCGCGCCGAAGCGGCGTGCCAGGTCGGCGGAGGTCTCCAGCGCGGTCAGGTACAGCTCCTCGCTGACCCGGGTGGACAGCTCCCGCGCTCGCGGCGAGTCGAACGGCAGCCGCAGCGCGAAGAACACGTCCTGCAAACCCATCAGCCCGAGCCCGACGGGCCGCCAGCGGGGGTTGCTCGCCGCCGCCTGCGGGGTCGGGTAGTAGTTGATGTCGATGACCCGGTCGAGGAACGTCACGGCGGTGCGGACCGTGGCGCGCAGCCGCTCCCAGTCGAGATCGCCGTCGGTGAGGTGGGCGGCGAGGTTCACCGAGCCGAGGTTGCACACGGCGGTCTCGGCGTCGCTGGACACCTCGATGATCTCGGTGCACAGGTTGGACAGGTGCACCACGTTGCCCGGCTCGGCGGTCTGGTTGCACAGCCGGTTGGCGGCATCCTTGAAGGTCATCCACCCGTTGCCGGTCTGGGCGAGGGTGCGCATCATCTTCCCGTACAGCTCCCGGGCCGGCACCTGCCGCACGTAGCGGCCCTGCGCCTCGGCGGCCCGGTACGCGGCGTCGAACCGCTCTCCCCACAGGTCGGGCAGTTCCGGCACCTCGTGCGGGTCGAACAGCGACCACACCTCGTCGGCCTCGACCCGGCGCATGAACTCGTCCGGGATCCAGTTGGCCAGGTTGAGGTTGTGGGTACGCCGGGCGTCCTCGCCGGTGTTGTCCCGCAGTTGCAGGAACTCCTCGATGTCCGGGTGCCACGGCTCCAGGTAGACGCACGCCGCGCCCTTGCGCCGGCCGCCCTGGTTGACCGCGGCGACGCTCGCGTCGAGCGTCCGCAGCCACGGCACGATCCCGTTGGACTGCCCGTTCGTGCCGCGGATCAGGGCGCCACGGGACCGGACCCGGGAGTACGCGATGCCGATGCCGCCGGCGAACTTGGACAGGTTCGCGACCTGGGCGTACCGCTGGTAGATCGAGTCCAACTCGTCGCGCGGCGAGTCGACCAGGTAGCAGGAGGACATCTGGGTGTGCCGGGTGCCGGAGTTGAACAGCGTCGGCGAGCTGGGCAGGTAGGCCAGGCTGGACATCAGCCGGTAGAAGCCGATCGCCTGGTCGGGTGTGGCGGACAGGCCGCAGGCGACCCGCAGCAGCCAGTACTGCGGGGTCTCCAGCACCAGCCGGGTGCTCGGGTGGCGCAGCAGGTACCGGTCGTACACCGTGCGCAGCCCGAAGTACTCGAAGCGCCGGTCGCCGCGCGGGTCGACGGATTCGTCGAGCGTCGTGGCGTGCGCGGCGACGAACGCGGCGGTGTCGTCGCCGATCAGCCCCTCGGCGTGGCCGATCCGGATCGCCGCGCTGAACGAGGTGACGCGCTGTCGGCGGACCTCCTTGTCGACGTGGACGGCCAGCAGGCGGGCGGCCAGGCGCGAGTACTGCGGCTCCTCGCCAATCATCTCGGCGGCGGTCTGGATGGACAGCCGGTCCAGCTCGGCCGTGGTCGCGCCGTCGTAGAGGCCGCTGATCGTGCGGGTGGCGACCCGCATCGGGTCCACGTCGGTCAGGTCGTCGGACCACCGCTCGACCGCCCGGACGATTTTGTTGACGTCCACCGGTTCGGTGGCGCCGTCGCGTTTGCGGACCCGCATCTGGGTTCGGCGGGGGGCCGTGTCGGTGGCGGCCGGGACTACCTCGGTGACTGTCACCACTCGCTCCTCGGAGTTCGAGACCTGTGGTCCGGACACGAGGAGACAGACACCGGCGGACGCCACGCCGGCACGACGCGGGTCAGGTGGCGTCGGCCGTCCCACGCGGCCTCGGACCGCCGTCCACCCGGTGTGGGTGTACGGCGCGCTGGCAGGTCTTCGGACTCGCGGGCACGACCGGTTGCCCCGGTCTCCTACTGGCCGTCGCTTCCCAGACCGTTTGGCGGCCCAGTGCTGATGACGGCGGTCGTTCCCACTCACCGCTGCGGGACAGTCCCGGATTCCCACCGGGTTCCCTCTTGCCTCGGCCGCTCCGGATGAGCGGCGAACCAGCTGCGCTCGACACCATATATAGGGACGCCGTGGTTGTCACACCCCACATCTCGGTGTCGGGCGTGTCGGTGACGGCCGTCACGGCCGACGTTCAGCTGCCGACGGCGACCGGCTCGGGGGTGCGCGTGCGGCGCTCGACGGTGAAGCTGACACCGGCCAGGCCCAACCCGAGAACTGCCAGGAGCACACCGACCCAGGCTGGCGCGAGGTAGCCGAACCCGGTGGCGATGGCGACGCTACCCAGGGCGGCGCCGAGACTGTTCGCGATGTTCATCGCCGACTGGTTCACGGCCGCGCCCATCAGTTGGGCGCCCGGGGCGACCGTGATGAGGCGCGCCTGCAGGACCGGCCCGAGGTAGAGACTCGTCGCGCCGACCAGGAACGCCCCCACGAACAGGCCGACGCGGTTCGACGCGACGAGACCGAACACGGCGATGCTCACGATCATCGCGACGAAGCCGACGATCATGCTGCGGCGCAGATCCCGGTCGGCGAGCCAACCGCCCAGGCCGTTGCCGACGGTCATGCCGAGACCCACGGCGACAAGCGCCCACGGCACCGTCGCGGCGGAGAGGCCGGTGACGTCGGTGGTGACCGGCGCGATGTAGGTGTCGACCGCGAAGAAGCCGGCGAACCCGACCGCTCCGGTGGCCGCGACAAGCCACACCTGCCGGGTCCGCAGGGCCCGCAACTCGGCGGCCGGCGAGCCCTCCACCGCCGCGGCGACCTCCGGGACGACCGCCAGCACCGCCAGCAGGGTGAGCAGGAAAACCCCGGCGATGACCAGGTACGCGGTACGCCAGCCGGCCGCCTGCCCGAGCCGGGTGATCAGGGGTACGCCGACCACGTTGCTCACGGTCAGTCCGCTGAGCACGGCGGCGAAGCCACGGGCCTCGTTGCCGGGACCCAGCAGGGTCGCCGCGAGCAGACCGGCCGCCCCGAAGTACGCGCCGTGCGGCAGCGCCGCGACGAACCGGGCGACCAGCACCAGGTCGAAGGTCGGTGCGGTCGCCGACGCGACGGTGCCGACGGCGAAGAGGACGAGCAGCCCGAGCACCAGCTTCTTGCGGGGCAGGCGCGCGCTCAGCGCGGCGATCAGGGGAGCGCCCACGACCACCCCGAGCGCGTACGCGGTGATCATCCAGCCGGCCCGGGCCACCGCGTCGGACGGCGACTGGGCGTACTGCTGCGGGAGCAGTCCCCGCGCGATGTCGGGTAGCAGGCCCATCGCCACGAACTCGGTCAGGCCGACCGCCACACCGCCCAGGGCCAGGGCGGCCACCGCCGCGAGACGTCGATTTCTGCTCAGTCCATCCACCGAAAGAATTTAGCAACAGCGTTGCGTAATAGGGTGTCGAGATGACGCGCACCACAGCCGACGTGACGTTCCTGCGCGACTACAACCAGGCGCTGGTCATGGCGGTGGGGCGTACCGTGCCGACGTTCGAGCGGTCGACCATCGTCTCCGACACCGGCCTGACCCCGCAGGCGGTCTCCAAGGTCATCGCCCGCCTGACCGCCGACGGCCTGATCCGATCCGCCGGCGTCCGCCGCCCGCGCATCGGTAAGCCCGCGGTCGTCTACGAGCTGGTCCCCGACAGCCGGTACGCCATCGGCGCCCACGTCGCCCGGCGCACGCTACGACTGGTGCTGGTCGACCTGGCCGGCGCGGTGCACCACTCGGCGGTCCACCCGCTGCCCGGCGACTTCACCCCGGAGCAGTTGCTGCACACCCTGCACGCCGGCGTCGGCGCGATCACCGCGGGCAGGGATCTGCGGGGCCGACTCACCGGCGTCGGCATCGGCATGATCGGTCCGCTGGACCACGAACACGGTATGGTCCGCGACGCACACGGTCTGCGGCACTGGCACGACGTGGCGCTGCGCGAGATCGCCGAGGCGCACCTGGGCCTGCCGGTCCACCTCGACAAGGACGTCACCGCGGGGGTCACGGCCGAGGCGTGGCGACACGGCGGGACCTTCGGCGACGCGGTCCTCATCATGGTCGAGTCCGGCATCGGCGGCGGCTTCTGGCTCGGCGGCACGGCCCACCGGGGCGCACACACCAACGCCGGCGAGTTCGGCCACACCGTCGTGGAACTCGACGGGCCGCTCTGCGTCTGCGGACGCCACGGATGCCTGGAGATCGTGCACAACCGGGCCGCCGAGGCGGGAGACATCGCACGGGCGGCCCGCGTACTGGCCGTCGGCGTCGTCAACCTGCTCCAGACCCTCGACCTCGCCCACGTGGTGCTGGCGGGCGCCGACCTCCTGCGACACCCACGGCCCTACCTCGCGGCGGTCGAGCAGGCCGTCCACACCGACGTGCCACGCGCGGACTGGCTCACCACCGACGTCACCCTGTCCAGCCTGGGCGCGGACGTGATCGCCGCCGGCGCCGCCATGCAGGTCCTCGACAAGCAGTACGGCGTTCCGGGTCTCGCCCCGCGCCAGGGTTGACGATCGGCCGGACGAGACCGGCACCCCGACCTTCGGCGGAGGCGGGGTGCCGGTCAGCTCACCGGTGCGGTGCGACCATGCTCGGGACTATCCGCCGATCGCCACCGCGAAGACGTGCATCGTCGGGACGCCCGCCGCCGGCGCCGCGCTGATGTTGGGCAGCTCGACCCGGGAGACCGGCTTGTCCTCAAGCGGCACGCCGACGAAGTAGATCGTCGCCGGGGTGTCGACCCGCTGGTTGCCGGGCCGGTTCTGGTACGCCGCCACGATCGCGGCGTCCCCGCCGGGCTGGGGCGCGCCGTACCAGTCCGGGGTGCTCAGCGTGAACGCCTGCCGCGTCCCGTCGGTGTACACGACGGTGCCCGGCCCCGACACGGCGCCGTAGGTGCCGGTGGCGAGGAAGCCCAGCGTCCGTCCGGTGCCGGAGACCGTGATGACCTGCCCCTTGGCGACCGCGTTGTCGGCGCTGCCGGCGGTGACCTGGGGCCAGCGGAAGTCCACCCCGCCGTGCGAGACGGTGCCGCCCGGAGTGGCGCCCGCCTGCGCCAACGCCTGCGCGGAGATGCTGGCACCCGCACCGTCGAAGTTGCCGGCGTCGGTGTGGGCGTCGTCGGTGACGCCGACGTTGTCGAAGCTCTCCTCCAGTGTGGCCTGCCGGCCGTCCCACACCCGCACCCGGGCGGCCCCGGACGCTGTCCAGTCGCGACCGCTGACCACGGCGGTCACAGCCACGACACCGGCCACGGCGTCCTCGGGGGCCCGGACGGCGAACTCGACCGTCGCCTGCGAGTTGGGCCGCACGGGCTTCAGCGCGATCTGGGCCGGCGTGGCGGTCCAGCCGGCGGGCAGGGCCAGGGAGACCTTCCCCTGCGTCAACGGCAGCTCGATGGCCCGGACGGTCACCGTGACCGTCGCCGACTGGCCGGAGGTCACCTCGCCCGGCGCGGCGACGAGGACCTTCTGCAGGGCGCTCACCCGGTAGCGGTGACCGGCCTGCACGGTCAGCTCGACGACATCGGACTCGACCTTGCGGGTGGGAACACGCCCGCCCCTGGTGAGGTCGGTGATCCGGAACCGTCCCGCGAGCATCCGACCGCGCAGACGTACGGTGCCGTTGCGGTCGGGTGTGATGCGGTACTCGTCCGCCTGTTCCTCGCTCCAGGCCGCGTCCACCGTGTAGCCGCCGCGACCCCGCAGCCCCTCAACCCGGCCGGTCGGCCAGGAGGTGGGCAGCGCCGGCAGCAGGTGCAACTCACCGTTGTGGCTCTGCAGCAGCATCTCGGCGATGCCGGACGTGGCGCCGAAGTTGCCGTCGATCTGGAACGGCGGGTGCAGGTCGAACATGTTCGGCGCGAGCCGCGCGGGGGTCACCAGGTCCTCGACCAGATCGTGCGCGCGGTCGCCCTCCTCCAACCGCGCCCAGAAGTTGATTTTCCAGGCCAACGACCAGCCCGTGCCGTCGTCACCGCGCAGCTCCAGCGTCCGACGGGCCGCCTGGTACAACTCCGGGGTGTCGCGCTTGGTGATCTGGTTGCTGGGGTGCAGCCCGTAGAGGTGCGAGACGTGCCGGTGGTTGCGCTCGGTCTCCACCCAGTCGTAGAGCCACTCCTGGATGTTGCCGCGCGAGCCGATCTTCATGGGCGCCAGCCGTTCACGCGCCGCCCGGACCTCGGCCCGGAACGCCGTGTCCACGCCGAGCGCCCCGGCCGCGCGGTCGCACCCGTCGAACAGGTCCCGCAGGATCTGGTTGTCCATGGTGGGGCCGGCGGCGACGCTGGCGTCCGGGTGGTGCGACAACTCCGGCGAGTTCGACGGGTTGGTCACCAGGTAGCCGAGATTCGGCTCCACCACGAGGGTGTCCAGGAAGAATCGGGCGGCGCCCTTCATCGCCGGGTAGTTCCGGCGCAGGAAGTGGATGTCACCGGTGAACAGGTAGTGGTCCCAGATCATCGTGGCCAGCCAGGCGCCACCGGTCTGCCACATGCCCCAGAAGGCGCCGTCGACGACCGACGTGGCCCGCCACGCGTCGGTGTTGTGGTGGGTCACCCAACCGTCTGCGCCGTACTGCACCCGGGCGGTGCGGGCGCCGGTCACGGCGAGGTCCCGGACCATGTCGAAGACCGGTCCGTAGCACTCGGAGAGGTTCGTCGAGTCCGCCGGCCAGTAGTTCATCGGCAGGTTGGCGTTGATGGTGTACTTCGAGTCCCATGACGGGGTCATCGAGTCGTTCCAGATGCCCTGGAGGTTGGCCGGCTGGGTTCCCGGGCGGGATGAGGAGATCAGCAGGTACCGGCCGAACTGGAACAGCAATGCGGCGAACTGCGGGTCGGTCACGCCCGAGTGCTGCGCGATCCGCACGTCGGTCGGCTGGTCGGCCGCCGCGGTCCGCCCGAGGTCGATCGTCGTACGGCCGAACAGCTTCTGGTAGTCGGCCACGTGCCGACGACGCAGCCTGTCGTAGGCGGTACGCCCGACCGCGTTGAGGTGCCGCCAGGCGATGCCCTGATAGTCACCGCTGACGTCCTGGTAGTCGACGTAGCTGGAGCCGATGGAGATCAGCACCGTCACGCTGGTGGCGGCGGTCACCTGCACCGTGCCGGCGGAGCTGGTGACGCTGCCGCCGTCGGCGACGACGCGGGCCAGGGCGAGGAAACGCACCGAGCCGGCGATCCCCTCCTGGTCGCCGGAGACGCCGTCCAGCGCCACCGTCGCGCCGTCCGGGCTGGAGACCGTCGTCCGTTGCGGACTGTCGAACGCGGCGGAGAAGCTGATCGACCCGGGCCGGTCGGCGGTCAGCCGGACGGCGATCACCTGGTCCGGAGCGCTCGCCAGCACCTCGCGGCGGTACCGCACCCCGTTCGCCACGTACGTCACCGAGGTGGTGGCGGTGGTGAGGTCCAGCGACCGGTGGTATTCCGACACCGCGCCGGTGTCCGGGACGGTGAGCCGCAGGTTGCCGACCGGTTGGTACGCCAACTCCCCCGCGGGCCTGCCGAGCATCGTCTGGTTGATCAGGTCCTGCGCCTGGATCCACTGGTTCTCGAAGACCAGCCGCCGGATCTCCGGCAACGCCTCAGCGCCCCGAGGGTTGCTGGGGTCGTACGGGCCGCCGGCCCAGACGGTGTCCTCGTTGAGTTGCAGACGCTCCTGGCTGACGTTGCCGAACACCATGGCGCCGAGGCGGCCGTTGCCGATCGGAAGGGCACGGAGCCAGTCCGCGCCGGCGGCCTCGTCGTACCAGAGGGCCATGTCGTTGGCGGCCTTGACCTCCTCGGGCGGCGTCGGCGCGGCTCGTGCCGACGCCGTCCACGGCATCGGCAGCAGCAACGAACCGGCTCCGACTGATCCGATCTTGAGCATCTGCCGTCGCGTCGGATGTGGCATCTCGTTTCCTCCAAGCGGGAGGTCGTCCGTGCGGGCGGCCGAGGCTCACCGGCGCAACGACGAATTCGGCACCGGCGGGAGGGTGGGTGGGTGAGACGGCGCGGCCAGCAGTACGACGAGGCTCTGGGTGGTGCCGGCAATCTACAAAGATTTGATGTATCGAGTCAATGGATGTAACGAAGACCGCTCACACTTCGCCGGTACCACGATTATCCGACGTGAACATCTAATCTTCGCCGCCGTGGACCGGCTCATCCCGCCGGCGTCCGGGCCAAGCCGGGGCGGCGGCGCCCGCGTCCCGGTCGCACCGAAGCCACCGAGCGGCCCGGCCATCCAGATCGTCCACAACGGATCGGATAGATCCCCCACCGTGCGGGGAAGCCTCGTCGAACAGCGATCTGATCCGGTGAGGACCGCAGGTTGGGGTCGTCGGGGCAGTCGCACGAGGCTCCGGCATGCGAGGCGCCGGGTGGGAGGGCACTCTCGGCGACCGACGCCGAGGCGGGGAAACGTCGGATGTCTCGGGTCATCCGTCGATCGTCGTCGTTGACGGGCCGGATCGACCATCCGTATACTCCGTGTGATCATCCGATCTTTCCCCGAGCCGGGCGAGGAGCGCATGCCGCAGATCACTGCCGTCACCGTCGAGGACGTTCGCTTCCCCACCTCCCTGACCGCTGACGGGTCCGACGCCATGAACAAGGACGGTGACTACTCGGCGGCCTACGTCGTCCTGCACACCGATGGCGTCGACAGCACCGGTGCGCCGCTCGCCGGTCACGGGCTGACCTTCACCATCGGCCGAGGCAACGACATCGTCGTCGCGGCGGCGGTTCACCAGGCCCATCGTCTGATCGGCCTGGACGTGGCGACGATGGCGGCGGACATGGGAGCGGTCTACCGCCTGCTCACCTCCGACTCGCAGCTGCGGTGGCTCGGTCCGGAGAAGGGAGTCGTCCACCTGTCCCTCGCGGCCGTGTTGAACGCTTCGTGGGACCTGGTGGCCCGGATCGCCGACAAGCCGCTGTGGCGGCTGCTCGTCGACATGTCCCCCGAGCAGCTTGTCGACATCGCGGACCTGCGCTACCTGTCCGACGCGCTGACCCGGGACGAGGCACTGGCCATCCTGCGCGCCAAGGAGAGCACGAAGGCCGATCGCCTCGCCGAGCTGGACCGGACCGGCTATCCCGCCTACACCACCTCGGCCGGCTGGCTCGGCTACGGCGACGACAAGCTGCGCCGGCTGTGCCAGGAGGCGGTGGACACCGGCTACGGGTACGTGAAGCTCAAGGTGGGCGCCAACCTCGACGACGACATCCGCCGATGCGCGATCGCCCGGGAGATCCTCGGCCCGCACCGCAACCTGATGATCGACGCCAACCAGGTGTGGGACGTCGGCCAGGCCATCGAGTGGGTCAAGGCTCTCGCCCAGTTCAACCCGCTCTGGATCGAGGAGCCCACCAGCCCCGACGACATCCTCGGCCACGCAGCCGTCCGTCGCGCCGTCGCGCCCATCGGGGTCGCCACCGGCGAGCACTGCCACAACCGGGTGATGTTCAAGCAGCTCTTCCAGGCCGGGGCCATCGACTTCTGCCAGTTGGACACGGGCCGGCTGGCCAGCATCAACGAGATCGTCGCCGTGCTGCTCCTCGCCGCGAAGTTCGGCGTCCCCGTGTGCCCACACGCGGGCGGCGTCGGTCTGTGCGAGATGGTCCAACACGTGTCGGTGCTCGACTACGTCGCGATCTCGGGGGATCTCACCGACCGTGTCACCGAGTTCGTCGACCACCTGCACGAGCACTTCACCGACCCGTGCGTCATCCGCGACACCGGCTCGGGCAGCGGTTACGTCCTGCCCAGCCAGCCCGGCTACTCCACCCGGATGCGTCCCGAGTCGGTCGCGGACTACCGGTTTCCCGACGGCCACTACTGGGCGGCGCCGGACCCGACTACCGTGTCACCTCCGGAGCCGTACGCAATCGCGGGTGGGACGGCCACCCCCGCCGGCCGCTAGGGGGTGTCGTGTCTCGCACCGACGAAGTGGTGAACGGCATCAAGCGGATGATCCTGGAAGGGACGTTCAAGCCCGGGGACCGCCTGCCCATCGAGAAGGACCTCGCCGAGTCGCTCGGCGTCTCGCGGGGATCGCTGCGTGAGGGAATGTCGGCCCTGTCGATCCTCGGTATCGTCAACATCCGACAGGGTGACGGCACCTACGTGACGAACCTCGACGCGCCGCAGTTGCTGGCGCCGATGGGCTTCGTCGTGGACTTCCAGGGCCAGGGCGACCCCCGGCACATCCACACCGTCCGACGCCTGCTCGAGTGCGAGGCCGCCCGGCTGGCGGCGACCAGGATCACCGACGAGGCCCTCGCCCAGGCGGGGGAACTGCTCGACGAGGCGGCCCGGATCGCCGGTCAGTCGCCGCAGGACCACGAACGGATCATGGAGATCGACATTGCCTTCCACCGGATCATCGCGGTGCACGCCGACAATCCGGTGCTCGTCGGTCTGATCGAGGCGTTCGCCGGGCGCACCCTCCGGGGGCGGCTCTGGCGGAGTCTGCACGAGGAGGGCGCGGACCGGCGTACCCACGACGAGCACGCGGCGATCCTGAAGGCGCTCGTGGCACGCGACCCCGAACGGGCCCGCATCCGGATGGCCAACCACCTGATCGGGGTGGAGGAGTCGTTGTACGGGTTGCCCGACGACGGTGACGCGAACGCCGAGGCCGGCGGGTCGTGAGCGCCCGCCGTCACGGCTGCACGTCGAGCAGCCCCTCGTCGTACAGCGCCGTCCAGAGCTGATCCGGAACGTCGACGTCCGAGCGGCGCAGGGTCTCGGTCACCTGGGCCTCGTCGCGCATGCCGACCACGGTCGAGACCACGGCCGGATGTCGACGGACGAACGCCAACGCCGCCTGGGGCAGGGTGACGCCGTACCTCTGGCACACCCGCGCTATCCGCCGGGCCTGCTCGATCACCTCTGCCGGCGCCTGCTGATAGTCGTAGACGGCGTCGGACGGCGGTGTGTCCCGGGCCAGCAGCCCGGAGTTGTAGACCCCCGCGACCACCACACCGACGCGGCGGGCCCGCGCCGCGGGCAGCAGGTCGACCAACGCGCCCTGCTCCAGCAGGGTGAACCGGTTGGCGCACATCACCACGTCCACGTCGGTCTCCGCCACGAAGCGGGCCAGCATCGCGGACTGGTTCATGCCGGCCCCGATCGCGCCGATCACCCCCTGCTCACGTAGGTCCACCAACGCCGGCACCGCCTCGTGCGCGGCCTGCTCCCAGTGCTCGTCCGGGTCATGCAGATACACGATGTCGATCCGGTCCAGGCCGGTGCGCCGAAGGCTCGCCTCCAACGACCGGCGTACGCCGTCGCGGCTGAAGTCCCAGACCCGCCGGTGGTCGGCGGGCACCTCGAACCCTTCCGGATCCCGCAGATGCGCGGTGTCGGGCGACGGCACCAGCAGCCGACCGACCTTCGTCGACACCACGTACTCGTCGCGCGGGCGGGAGCGCAGCGCCGCCCCCAGGCGCCGCTCGGACAGGCCGAGCCCGTAGTGCGGCGCCGTGTCGAAGTACCGGATGCCGCCGTCCCACGCGGCGTCGACCGCGGCGGCGAAGTCCTCGTCCGACGTCACCCGGTAGAGGTTGCCGCCCTGCGAGGCACCGAAGCCCAGTGCGCTGAGGTGCGGCGGGCGGCCCGTCATCGGCCGAGCCAGCCGCCGTCGACGGCCAGGACGGTGCCGTGCACGTAGTCCGAGGCCGGGGCGGCCAGGAACACGATGGCGCCCGCGAGGTCGTCGGCGCTTCCCCAGCGACCGGCCGGGATCCGGGAGAGGATCGCCTCGTTGCGCTGGGGGTCGTCGCGCAACGCCTGGGTGTTGTCGGTGGCGACGTAGCCGGGCGCGATCGCGTTGACGTTCACCCCACGCCCCGCCCACTCGTTGGCCAGTGCCCGGGTCAGCCCGGCCAGTCCCGACTTGGCCGCCGCGTAGCCGGGGACGTTGACACCGCCCTGGAAGCTGAGCAACGAGGCCGTAAAAATAATCTTGCCGTGGCCCCGGTCGACCATCTGCCGACCGATCTCCCGGCTCAACACGAACTGGCTGGACAGATTCACCTCCAGCACCCGGTCCCACATCTCGTCGGGGTGCTCCACGGCAGGCGCGCGGGCGATCGTGCCGCCGTTGTTGACCAGGATGTCCACCGGGCCCGAAGCGGTGACCTCCTCGGCCAACCGGTACACCGCCGCGCGATCACCGAGGTCCGTTCGGATACCCACGAACCGGCGACCAGCCGCGCGTACCCGCCGCTCGACCTCGCTGCCGTGCGGTTCGAGCTGGGCGGAGACGCCGATGATGTCCGCACCGGCCCGCGCCAGCGCCTCCGCCATCGCCAAGCCGATCCCTCGCCGGGCGCCCGTCACCATGGCCGTCCGTCCCGACAGGTCGAACAGGTCACTCACCGGGCACCGTCCCGCCAGTCCAGCAGCACCTTCATCACACCGCCACCGCCCTCCAGGGCCGTGAACGCGTCGGTGACACCCGCCACGGGCATCACCCGCGAGATCAGCTCCTCGGCCGGAATGACGTCCGCGGCGACGAGCCGGATCGCCTCGACCACGTCCTCGCGCTGGTACAGCCGCGCGCCCAGCAACTCCAGCTCACGCCAGAAGAACCGGTGCAGGTTCACCGGACGCGGCTGCGGGTGGATCGCCACCATCACCAGCCGGCCCCGGGTGGTCAGCACATCGACCGCCGTGGCGACCCCGGCGGCGGAGCCGGACACCTCGAACGCGACGTCCGCGCCCGCGCCGTCGGTCCGGTCGTTCACCCACGCCACCACGTCGACCTCCCCCGGGTCGAGGGCCTCGATCCCGATGCGCCCGGCCACCGAGCGGCGGAAGGCATCCGGCTCCACCAGCACCACCCGGGCGCCGGCCTGCTTGGCGACCGCGGCGATCAGCACACCCACCGGGCCTCCGCCCACGACCACGACCTGCTCGCCGGCTGCCACCCGCCCGCGCCGTACGTCGTGGACGGCTACCGCCACCGGCTCGACGAGGGCGGCCCGGTCCAGTGCAAGGCCGTCGGGGAGCGCGAGCACCAGATCCGCCGGGACCGTCCACGACGACTGCATGGCGCCGGGCGAGTCGATGCCGAGGAAGTTCATGGCATGGCAGATGTGCGAGTCGCCGCGACGGCACGCCGCACACCGCCCGCAGGAACGGGTCGGCATGACGGTGACCGGCTGACCCACCGACCAGCCGCGTACTCCCGCACCCACCGCCGCGATCCGGCCGGACATCTCGTGGCCGAGCACCGCCGACGCGCCCACCCGGGCGTCCATGTCGCCGTGGAAGATGTGCAGGTCCGTACCGCAGATGCCGGTGTACGACACGGCGATCCGTACCTGCCCGGGGCCCGGGGGCTCGGGGGCGCGGTCCACGATCGCGAGATCGCGCGCGCCCCGGTAGACGACCGCCGTCACCGGTCCTCCCGTTCCGTGCCGGTGCTTCCGGTCATCGCCGCGACCAGGTCGTCGGTGGTGACCTCGTCGGCGCGCAGGCGGGCGGCCCGCCGCCCCAGGCGCAGCACCTCGACCCGGTCGGCGATCTCCAGCACCTGCGGCATGTTGTGACTCACCAGCACGACCGACATGCCGGCGTCGCGGGCCCGCCGGACGACGTCGAGCACCCGTCCGGTCTGCACGACTCCGAGCGCCGCGGTGGGCTCGTCGAGGATGACCACGTTGGTCGCCCAGATGATCGCCCGCGCCACCGCCACGCACTGCCGCTGCCCACCGGACAACATCGCGATCGGGGTGGTGACCCGGGGAATCCGCACACCCAGTTCGTCCAGGGCCGCCGCGGCACCCTGCCGCATGGCCCGCTTGTCGAGCAGACCGAGCCGGCCGAGCGGCCCGGAGCGCAGGATCTCCCGCCCCAGGTACAGGTTGGCCGCCACGCTGAGGTCGTCGGCGACGGCGAGATCCTGGTAGACGGTCTCCACTCCCGCACGCCGGGCATCGACCGGGGTCGAGAACTGGACGGGACGACCACCCACCCGGATCTCACCCTCGTCGGGCGGGTGCACTCCGGACAGCGTCTTGATCAGCGTGCTCTTTCCGGCGCCGTTGTCGCCGATCAGCGCGACGACCTCGCCCCGGTGGACCGTGAAGTCGGCGCCGCGCAGCGCCTCGACGTGCCCGAACCGCTTGACGATGCCGCGGGCTTCGAGGACCGGCGGTTCCTCGGCGGACGGCCGTTCGTCGACGTCGGCGATGGACGTTGGAGTCGTGCCCATCACTGCACCGGGGGGTTGGCGCAGCTGGGCTCGAGCACCGCCTTGATCTCCGCCGAGTCGATGTTCTCCTTGGTGACGAACGTGACGCCGGTGTCGGCCGACGCCAGTGGCGCCTTGTCCCGGAGGTGCTTGACCATCTTGTCGACGCCGAAGTAGCCCATCTTGAAGGGGTTCTGCACGACCAGCGCCGAGATCTGGCCGTTGCGCAGCCCGGCGACCTCGTCGGGAGCGGCGTCCCAACCGATGATGACCACCTTGCCGGACTTGCCCGCGGCCTGGATCGCCTGCGCGGCGCCGAGCACGCTCGGCTCGTTGGCCGCGAAGATGCCGGCGAGGTTGGGGTTGGCGGTGAGGATGTTCTCGGTGACGCGCCGTGCCTCGTTGACGTCACTGCGGCTGGGTTGCTGGCCGACCAGCTTCAGGTTGGGGAACTGGGCGAGGCCGGACTTGAAGCCGTCGACCCGCTCGGTGTTGGTCTGCGATCCGGGCTGGAACTCGACAAGCGCCACGTCGTGGTTGCCGGGGCCGAGTTCGGTGGCGAGCAGCTTCGCCGCCTCGACGGCCGACGCCCGGTTGTCGGTGGCGAACAGGGGCACGCCCGACGGCTGCGGGCTGGTGCCGGAGTCGATCATCGCGACCGGGATGTCGGCGCCGAGTGCCTGGTCGGTGGCCGGCGCCAACGCGCGCGAGTCGGTGGCCGCGTAGACGATGCCGTCGACCTTCTTGGTGACGAAGTTCTGGATCAGGTTGACCTGGCCCTCGACATCGGTCTCGGTCGTCACACCGTCCCACTGGACCGTGACGTTGCCCGCGCGCTGCGCGGCGCATTCGGCGCCCGCCTTCACGGTGTTCCAGTAGTCGGCCCCGACGGCCTTCGGCACCACGGCGAGCTTCAGCGGCCCGGCCGCGTCCTTGGTCGCGCCGTCCCCTCCGTCGCGGACCTCGACCCCGCCGCACGCGCTGAGCAGAGCGGTCGCGGCGGCGGCAGCCAGGACGGCTCGTGTGCGCAGGAGGCGGCCTCGCGCCGGCCGGCTGGTGGTGGTGTGTGCCATGGTGTGTGTCCTTCCTCGTTCGGACTCTCGAAATGGCATGTCAACCCCGTGATTCCAGCCGCCGGCGGCGGTACTGGTCGAAGTAGACGGCGGCCCAGATGATCAGGCCGACGATCACCTGCTGGTAGTGGATGCTGATGTCGAGCAGGACCGCGCCGTTGCGCACCAGGGCGATGAGGAACGCGCCGATGATGGTCCCGACGATCCGGCCCTGCCCGCCGAACAGGCTGGCGCCGCCGATGACCGCGGCGGCGATGACGTCGAGCTCCAGTGAGATGCCGTAGTTGGGCTGACCGGAGTTGACGCGGGAGGCGGCGATCATGCCACCGAGCCCGACCAGCACTCCGGCCAGCACGTACACCCCGGTCAGGTGCCGCCCCACCCGGATGCCCGAGCGGCGGGCCGCCTCCAGGTTGGAGCCCATCGCGTAGGTGTACTGACCGAAGCGGGTCTGGGAGAGCAGGAAGGCGACCCCGACGGCCACCAGGGCGGTGATCACCACGGCGAACGGGATGCCGAGGATCTCGCCGTTGCCCAGCAGTTGAAAGGAGCGGGGCAGGCCGTAGACGCCGACCGCGCCGGTGATGATGAAGACGAGGCCGCGGCCCACCGACATCGTCCCCAGCGTCGCGATGAACGGCGGAATCCGGGCCGCGGTGATCAGCAGTCCGTTCAGCAGCCCGGCCAGCGCGCCGACGCCGAGCGCGACCGCCGTCGCCGCCCAGAGCGGGAAGCCCAGGTCACGGACGACCATCGCGCCGACGACGCCGGCGAGGGCGGCGACCGACCCCACGGACAGGTCGATGCCCTTCGTGATGATGACCATCGTCTGCGCCGCGGCGATGATGGCGATCACCGCCGTCTGCGCGCCGATGTTGAACAGGTTGTCCGCCGTCAGGAAGTACGGACTGGCGAAGCTCAACGCGATGAACAGGACGACGAGCGCGGTGGCGGCGGTGAACTCCGAGACGGCGTGGGAGATCCGTTCCCGGAACCAGTCGCTGAGTTCGCCGCGCTGCGTGCCGGCGGTTGTCTCGACGGTACTCATCGTCGGACCTGACCTCCCCAACCGTGGCGCCGGACCCGACGGATCACCGCCGGCGAGCGGAGCACCTGTGAGAACCGAGCCTCCTCGGAAGGGAGTGCACGAGCAGGGCTCGCATCACCCGTCGAGATAGGTCGGATGTTTCCCTCGATCAGGCGTTACCATGCCATGCATTCACGTATGTTGCCAAGGTCTTACCGCCATGTTTTGCCATCGTTTTCCGAGCAATGACCCGCATACGTCTGACCAAACCGGCACAACCTGCAATGGCGCGGACGCGGCCGCCGCCACCGAGCAGCAACGAGCGATCCAGCGGGGATCCACACCGGAACGACCGTGCGGCGCGGGGACGTGACGAGCCGCGCGCGCCCGCCGCCACGGGCCGACCGTCGCCCCCGCCGGAGCATGTTATCGATACCACTCGATGTCTAGACGCGACGTCGAGGACACGCCGTCCGGTGTCCGTCAACCCGGAAGGCGGGACCCACCGGGGTCACGAGTCCGAGCGGCGCGGTCTCCCGACCCGTCGGGCCGGGAGATCCGCCGTGTCACGACGCCGGCAGCCGGTACGCGCGGCGGGCGGTCTGTCGCCAGATCGCCGCCCGCTCGTCGTCGCGGAGCGGGCCCAGCAGGTCGGCGAGGGCCTCGACCCACCGGAGGTACGAGCTGGCGAGCAGGCACACCGGCCAGTCCGAGCCGAACATCAGCCGGTCCGGTCCGAACACGTCGAGCGCGTGCTCGACGGCGGGCCGTAGATCGGCCGTCGTCCAGGACGTCGCGTCCACCTCGGTCACCAGGCCGGAGAGCTTCGCCACCGTGTTGGGCTCGGCGGCGAGCGCGCGCAGGTCGCGGGACCAGGCGCCGAGGTCGGCGTGCCCCAGCGCGGGCTTGCCGAGATGATCCAGGACGAACCGCGTCTGGGGCAGGTCCCGGACGAGCCGGGTGGCCGCCGGCAACTGATGGGCGCGTACCAGCAGGTCGAAGGCGAGGTCGGCGGCGCCCACCGCCGCGATGCCCCGCCGGACGTCCGGGCGGTCGAGGTACGTCGGGTCGGGTTCGGACTGGACGAGGTGGCGGATCCCGACCAGTCGCTGTCCGCCCCGGCCCGCCCGGAGTCGGTCGAGACGGTCGGCGACGTCGTCGGCGGTGAGGTCGACCCAGCCGACGACCCCGGCGATGAGGGGGTCGTCGGCCGCGATGCCCAACAACTCGGGCGTCTCCGTCCGGGCCGCGACGGACTGCACGACGACGGTCTGGGTGACTCCGGCGGCGCGCGCCACCGGGGCGAGGTCCACCGGGGTGAAGTCGGCATCGATCGCGGCCATGGTGCGCGGATCGATCCAGGGCTGCGGGTGCCGCGCCCGGACCCAGAGGTGGTGGTGCGCGTCGACGATGCCCGGTCGCTCGACCGGATCGTCGGGTGTCATCGGCCACGTCCTGCTGCGCTCACGTTCAACCCAGACCCCGCTCGCTCGGTGCTTCGGTCGACAGCTTCGACCATGTTAGCGATAACAGGCATCCCTTCAAGCATCATATCTTTTACATCGATATTGTTCGATGACTTCCGTGTCGTGACGGCGGCCCTGGCGAAGCTCGCCGTCCACATCACTCGTACCGATCCGGCGGTTCGCCGGGCGACCACCGTGATCGGCTCTGTCAGGAGGCTCGGGACGTGGAAATGGCCCCTGGACAGGCGCTGGCGGGCGGAGCGGTTGGCGTGACGGGCGCGGTGCTGCCGCTGTGCCGGTTCGCCGGCGGCTCGATCCCCGCCGCACCGTCGGATGCGCGCGCCGCCAGCGATCTGGAGCTTTGGTATGACGAATCGGCCCGGCCCCGGACGGCTGCGTGTTGTCGATCGGCAACGGCCGACTGCTCGCGGGGCCGGGTTGACCGCCCGAGGCGGCACCGATACCGTCGACCCACTATCTGCGGCGACGCGAGGGAAGCCGGTGAAAATCCGGCGCGGTCGCGCCACTGTGAGCGGTCCTCCAGCGTCAACGGAGGCCCGCGAGCCAGGACGCTCGGTCGTCCGCAGCCTTGCGATGGGGACGCGTCATCCCCGGGGAGGTTCGTGTACGCATGTCGAGTTCCACGTCCAGCCAGCCGTTGGTGCACCCCGCTGGCACCGCTCGTCTCCTGTGGATGGTTTTGACGACCGTCGCCGTGCTCGCCCTGCTGGCCTACCTCGTCGCCTTCGACCAGGGCGCCGTCTCGCGGAGCGGCACGTACCTGCACGAGCTGATGCACGATGGGCGGCACCTGCTGGGTGTTCCGTGCCACTGAACACCACCACCGCTCCCCCGTTCGTCACCGTTCTCGTCCGCGGCCTGCTCGCCGGGCTGGTAGCCGGCCTGCTCGCGGGGGCGTTCGCGTACGTCGCCGGCGAACCCCACGTCGAGGCGGCCATCGCGATCGAGGAGGCGGCGGCGCACACCGAGCCCGCGGCCGGCGTGCACCAGCACGAGGACGCCCCGGTCAGCCGAAACGGGCAGCGCGGCGGCCTGTTCCTGGCCACCGGCCTGTTCGGCGCCGCGATGGGTGGCCTGCTGGCCACCGCGTACGTCCTGCTGGCACGCCGGCGACGCACCTACGACGACGGTCGGTCGGGGCTGCTGCTGGCCGGCGCGGCGCTGCTCGGCGCGGTGATCGTGCCGTTCCTCAAGTATCCGGCGAACCCACCGGCGGTCGGCGACCCGGCGACCATCAACCAGCGCACGGTCACCTACCTGCTGATGGTTGTGCTCGGCCTGGTGGCGGTCTGGGCCGGCTCGTTGGGCTACCGGGCGGTCGGTGCCGAGGCACCGTGGTGGCTGCGCGTCGCCGCGGCCGTCGGCGGCTTCCTGCTGGTCACGGCGGTGTCCTACGTGGTGATGCCGTCCTTCCAGGAGGTTCCGGCCGACTTCCCCGCGACCCTGCTGTGGGACTTCCGGCTGGCCTCGCTCGGCACCCAGGTGGTGCTCTGGACCGGGATCGGCCTGCTGTTCGCGGCCCTGATGCAGCAGGGTCGCCGCCGGGCCGCGGGCGTGGCGCCGACCACGTGACTGCCACCAGCCTGCGGCTGGTCGCACACGGTCACACCACCGCCCTGCGGCGGGCCCGCTTCGGTGGGCAGGACGACGGCCTGGACGACGGCGGCCTGCGGGCCGCTCTCACCCTGGCCCCCGCCGTGCAGGATCGGCGAGGACACCTGGGTGCCACCGATGTCTGCGTGTCCAGTCCGGCTGCCGCGGCCATCCAGACCGCCGACGCGCTCGGGCTGGCGCCCAGCGTCGAGGCGGCGTTGGCCGACTGCGACTACGGCGACTGGACCGGGCGGTCACTCCAGGAGGTCGCCGCGGACGAGCCGCAGGCGCTGCACGAGTGGCTGTCCAGTCCGGACGCCGCGCCTCATAACGGCGAGTCCGTCGCCGCCGTGCGGGACCGGGTCGGTCACTGGTTGGACGGGCAGCGCGGACGCGGACGGCGGATCACCGCCGTCACCCACCCACTCGTCATCCGGGTCGCGGTCGTGCACGCCCTGGGGCTGCCGGTGGCGACGTACCGACAGGTCGACGTCGAGCCGTTGGCGATCGTCCGGCTCACCGGCCACGGCTCACGCTGGCAGCTACGACTGGCGGCACCGAGGGTGCCCACCTGATCGTCGGCCCCCTTGAGCAGGTACGGCGACCGGCCGTGGCCACCATCGCGGATGGCCACGGCCGGCGCCGGATGCGGGCAGCGGTCAGCGGTGGTCCTCGTGGTGCCGGTGGGGCAGGTGCAGCTCGACGGGCTCGGGCGGCAGGTCGTCGACACCGGCGGCAACAGCCTGCTCGTGGCGGCGGCGTGCCGAGGGCAGGGCGAGCGCGGCGAGGACGGCCAGGACGGCGACACCCGCGCAGACCCAGAAGCCGGCGGTGAACGCCTCGTCGGTGGGCAGACCCTGCGGGGTGCTGTGCGACGAGATGACGGCCGCGACGACCGCCGCGCCGATGCTGCTGCCGATGGTCCGTGCGATGGTGTTCACACCGCTGGCCTCACCGGTCTGCCCGGCCGGCACGCTCTCGATGATCGCGTTGGACATCGCCGCGAACGCCAGGCCGATACCGGCGCCGGTGAGCACCCCGGAGAGCAGCATCTGCCAGGCCGCGCCGTGGGCGAGGGCGGGCAGCACGAACGCGACGACGACCGCGACCGCGCCCAGGAACATCGGAAGCTTGGGACCGAAGCGACGGTCCAGCAGACCCGCGAGGGGCCCGAAGACCACCATCATCACCACGGTGGGCAGCAGGAACAGGCCCGCCTGGGACACCGACTTGCCGAACCCGTACCCGGTGGCGGAGGGGAGCTGGAGCAGGGTCGGAACGAGCACGAACGTCCCGAACATCGCGAAGCCGAGGATCAGGGCGACGAGATCCGTGGCCCAGACACCGCGGATCCAGATCAGGCGCATGTCGATGAGCGGCTCGCGTACCCGAAGCTCGACCAGGACGAACACGACCAGCGCGACCACGCCGAGCGCGAACAGGCCGATCGTCTTCGGTCCGGTCCAGCCCCAGCCCTGCCCCTTGCTCACGGCCAGCAGCAGGGAGACCAGCGACACCGACAGGATCGCGGCACCGAGCACGTCGAGCCGTCCGGGCGTGCGCACCCGCGACTCGGGCATTCCGAAGATGGTTCCGAGCAGCGCGACGACGACGAGGACCAGCGGCAGCCAGAACAGCCAGTGCCACGACAGGTGCTCCACGATCGGACCGGCCGCGACGATGCCGACGCCGGCGCCGACACCGAAGATCGCCGACAGCAGGCCGACGGTGACGCCGACCTTCTCCCGGGGTAGTTCGTCACGGACGATGCCGATCGACAGGGGCAGGATCGCTCCGGCGGCGCCCTGTAGCGCCCGCGCGACGATCAGCACGGTCAGGTTGGGAGCCAGTGCGGCGAGCAGGGTGCCCGCGGCGAGGGCGGCGAGGACGCCGATGAGGACCCGGCGTTTGCCGACCATGTCACCGAGACGGCCGAGGATGGGCGTGAGGACCGAGGCGGCCAACAGGTACGCCGTGAGCACCCAGCTGATGTCGCTGGTGGAGACGCTCAGATCCCTTCCGATGGTCGAGAGCGCGGGTGCCACCAGTGACTGGAGCACCGCGAACGCCAGGCCGCCGAACGACAGGTACAGCACCAGGAGGCTGCTGTTGGCGCGCGGGGCGGCGCTCGCCGTGGAGCCGACGCGGGCCGACTCCTGGAGGGTGTGGGTCATGAAGATCCCCGAGGCTAGATGTAAACGTTTGCTGACTTACTAGTATCCGCAGGCCGCGGGTTATGTCAACAGTTGTTTACGTCATGTCGGCGCGCAGCGGCGCTTGCGTTCAACCGTAAGTCAACATATGTTTACTTACGGACAGGCGGTGATTCACGGACGGATGCTGCGGGGAGCGATATACCTCAGAGGTATAGATATGACTCCCAGGTATATCGACCACGAGCGGCACCGCCGCGACCTTCCGGGGCACTCACCGCCAGCCCCGGAGCGAGAGAGGATGCGTCGTGGCAGCAGAACCGCCCGTCCCCGCGACCGGTAACGCCGCAGCACGGGAGGACGAGCCGGCCCGCCGTCGGCGCAGGGACGCGGGCGAGACCCGGCATCTCCTGCTCGACGCCGCTCGCCGACGCTTCGCCCGGGACGGGTACGCGGCCACCACGGTCCGTGACATCGCCGACGACGCGGGCGTCAACGTCGCGCTCATCAGCCGCTACTTCTCGTCGAAGGAAGGGCTGTTCGAAGCGTGCCTGCGGGCGGCGGGCGACGAGCTGCGCCGAACGACCGGCCAGACACCCGCCGACCAGGTGCCCGAGGCCATCGCCCGGCACATCGCCGACCTCGGCACGGCCGGGCTGTCGAGCCAACTGGCGCTGCTGCTGCGCTCGTCCGGTGACGCCGGCGCCGACGACATCCGCCGTGGCGTTCTGCACCGCGCCAGCGAACAACTGGCATCGGCCCGTGGGTGGCGCCCGGACGAACCGGGCAGCGACCAGATCCTCCTGCGCGCCCAGATGGCGGTCGCCGCCGGCATCGGAGTCGCGGTGCTGCGGTCGTCGATCCGGCTGGAACCGCTGAGTTCCGCCACCGAACAGGACCTGGTCGAGCCGTTGCGCGGCCTGGTCAACGCGCTGCTGCCCCCACACTGAGCGGCTGCCCGCGTCGGGCGGGCCGTGGTTCACGGCCCGCCAGACGCGGCAGCACTACCTCCGGCTCACTTCGAGCCGGTGACGGTGAACGGTCGGGACACCTTCGTGGCCGACGTGGCGCCCGCCAGCGTCACACTCGTCGCACCCGCCTTCGCCGCACCCGGGACACTGACCGTCGCGCCGGCGATCACACCGTCCCCGTTCGCACGGACGGTGGTGGCCGCCAGGCCGGCGCCGAAGGTGACCGTGATCGCCTCGTTCGGCGCGAACCCGGAACCGTCGACCGTGATCGCCGCGCCGCGCGGGCCCGACGTACTCAACAGCGCCACCCGCGGCTGGTAGGTCGGTGCCTGCGCCTCCCCGGTCACCTGGACGGTCGCCGTCGCCGGTGTCCGCGAGGACGCGCCGGTGGCGGTGACGGCGTAACGGCCCGGCAACGCGTCACCGGACGTCGGGACCGAGGCTCGTACCGTCCCCGTCGCGGACGCGACCACCTTCGTGCTCCGCGCCGGATCGGTGCCGACGCTGACGGTCACCTGTTCACCGGCGGCGAACCCGCTGCCGGCGACGGTGATCGCGTCCCCGGTGCCGACCGTTGCGGACGCGGCCAGCGCGATCGCCGGCTGGGCACCGCCCCGCGCCACGGTCACGGTGAAGCTCCCGGTGCTGCTCGACCGCGTGTCCCACGCCGTGACGTGCACCGTGTAGGTGCCCTCCCGCGCGTAGGTGTGCTGCCCGGTCATGACGCCGGACGCACCGATCGTCACGTCGTCCGGAACCGTGCCGTCACCCCACTGGACGCGGGCGCGGTAGCCCGTGCCGCCGGGAACGCCGCCGGTCACCGAACCGAGTTTCGCCGCGAGGGCCTGCCCGGCGGTGGCGGTCTGGTTGTTCGGCGCGACGGTCGCCAGCGCGGCGGCCGGGGTGCCGTCGTCGGCGACGGCGAACACGTGGATCCGGCCCGCCGAGCGCGGGTCGCCGGTCTGCGTCGGCAGGGTCACCGAGACCAGCGTCTTGCCCGCCGGGATCTCGTACGGGGCGGTGGCGAACAGGAACGGCTGGGCGCCGTCCCGACTCGTGCCGCTGAGCCGGTACGCCGATCTGGCGACGACGACGTTGCCGTACGACGGGGTGCCGTTGGCGTTGCCGCCCAACGTCCAGTCACTCATCTGGATCGGGATGCTGGCGGTGCTGCCGTCGCTGAACGTCGCCGTGCCGGTGGTGCTCTGGTTGCCCTGCGTACCGGCGCCGATGAACGAGATGTTCCTGGCGTCGGCCGGCAGGTCGAGAACCACCGTCGCACCGTTGCCGGTGGCGTTGTCCGGCTGCCCCGCCGGGATCACCGGCAGCGTGAACCGCAACGCCGTGCCCGGCACCTGCTGCCGCTGCCCCTGGGTGACACCGGCCGCCGACAGGGCGGCCCGCGAGTACGCCCACGACTTGGCGTCGCAGTCCGCCGCGAGGACCCCCTCGTCGCCGACACACATGGTGTCGAACGCGGCGGTGAGGCCGGAACTCGGGGCGTACGCCACCTCGACGCCGACCGTCGCGGAACTCTGGCTGGTGCCGTCGGTCACCGTGACGCTCGCCTGGTGGTAGCCCGGCGTGGCGTAGGTGTGCGAACCGCCGATGCTGTAGACGGCCCGCGAGCTCGGCGTGACGGTCGCGGCGGTGACCGGCGTGCCGTCACCCCAGTCGATGGTGGCCTGGTAGCCGCTGGCGGTGCCACCGGTGACCGTGGCCAGCGGCACCGAGACGGGTACGCCGGACGTCGCGCGCACACCGCCCGCCGCGCTCACCGTGATGTCGCCGCCGGACAGGTCGAGGTCTCCGCCGGCCAGCAGCTCGATCTCGGCGAGGTTCGTCTGCGCGGCGCCGACGGTCTTCGTCACGGCGAGCCGGAACTGCGTGAATCGTCCCGGCCGGTCGATGGTGAACGGACGGGTCTGGTTACGCCACCGGAACACCTGGTCCTTGCGGGAGTCGAGGGTGCTCCAGGTGATGCCGTCGTTGGAGCCCTCCAGGCGCCAGTTCGCGGGATCGCCGGCACCGGCTCCGGAGGTGACGGTGTAGTAGGTCGGCTTCTGCCTACCGGCACGGAACGCCCAGCTGATCTGCGGCGTCGCGGAGGTGAAGGTCAGCTGGGTGGTCGACGAGTCGTCGAACAGCTTCGACGCGTCCTGCCCACCGGTCGCGGTCGCGGTGCCGAGACCGGGGCCGGTGGTGTCCTGCAACGGCTTCGGCGCGTCGTCGCCCTTGGTCAGCGACGGCGGCGCGTCGTTCTTCCCGCTGCCCCAGGACGACGGGTCGGGGCCCATCTGGAAGTCGACGGTGCCGCCCCGGGCGAGTGTGGACACGTCCAGCGACACGCTGCGCTGCTTCTTGCCGTTGACCGTCACGCCCTGCACGTACACGTTCCTCGTGCTGTTGTTCGGCGCGTTGACCACGATGTCACCGGTCGTGCGGTGGACGGTCATCCTGGTGAACTGCGGCGAGCCGATGGCCCACTGCGACGAGCCGGCCTGCAACGGGTAGATGCCCAGCGAGCTGAGCACGTACCACGACGACATCTCGCCGTTGTCCTCGTCGCCCAGGTAGCCCTGGCCGATCTCGCTGCCGACGTAGAGGCGCCGCAGGATCTCGCGGACCGTCGACTGCGTCTTGGCCGGGGCGCCGGCGACGTCGTACATGTACGGGATGTGGTGCGACGGCTGGTTGCTCATGCCGAGCTGACCCATCCGCACGGCCCGCGCCTCGAGCATCTCGTGGATGACGCTGCCGTACCCACCGGGACGGTCGGCGTTCTCCGGGGTGGAGAAGAACGTGTCGAGCTTGTCCCGCAGCGCCTTCTGACCGCCGTGCAGGTTGGCCAGGCCCTGGCCGTCCTGCTGCGCGGTGAAGGCGAAGTTCCACCCGTTGGTCTCGGTGTAGACGCCACCCCAGTCCAGCGGGTCACCGGCGAGGAACGTGCCGGCGGCGTCGCGGCCCTGGAAGAGCTTCGTCTTCGGGTCGAACAGGTGCACGTAGTTGCGGGCACGCTCCAGGAAGTAGCGCGACTCCTCCCTGAGCCGGTCGCGCTCCGACTTCGGCGTGGCCGGATCCTTGGCCAGGGCCGCGGCCATGTTGCCGATGCCGTAGTCGTTGATGTACCCCTCCAGCGCCCACGACACCGACTCTCCGGTGGAGGTCGGCGTGTAGCCGAGGAACAGCGAGGTCTCGATGCCCTTGCGGCCGACCGCGCCGCGTCCGGACGCCACGGTCGCGTCCTTGACCGCCGCGTCGTACGCCGCGAGCGGGTCGGGCAGCTTGACCCCGGTGAGGTACGCCTGGGCGAGGGCCACGTTCGCGCTGGTGCCGGTCATCAGGTCGGCGTAGCCGGGTGACGACCACCGGGCGATCCAGCCACCGTCGCGGTAGTGCTGGACGAAGCCGTCGGAGATGCGGGCCGCCACGTCCGGGTAGAGCAGCGCGTAGGCGGGCCAGACGGTCCGGTAGGTGTCCCAGAAACCGTTGTTGACGTAGATCTGCCCGTCGACGATCTTCGCGCCGGTCCGGGTGGCGGTGGACGTGCCGGTCGGCGCCGACACCGGGCTCGCGTACTGCCAGCGCGGCGCGGCGGCGGTGCCGGTGTTCTCCGACTGCGAGTTCGGGTACAGGTTCAGCCGGTACAGGTTGGAGTACATCGTCACCAGCTGCGCCTCGGTGGCGCCGCGTACCTCGACCCGGCCGAGCCGGTCCTTCCACGCCGCCGTGGCGGCGGCCTCGACCTGCTCGAAGCTCTTGCCGGTGACCTCCAGGTCACGGTTGCGGTGCGCCTGGTCGACGGAGAGGAACGAGGTGGCGATCCGCATCGTCACCTGACGCCCGGTGGAGACGTCGAAGGTGGCCGACGTCGCGGACGACGACGTCGCGCCCGGTCGAACGCGCCGGACACGAACATGCGGCTGCGACCGGCCGACAGGCCGCCGCCGTTGTCGACCCAGCCGGTGAACGTGCCGTCCGCGCCGATGGTGAACGTGCCGTTGTAGAACACGAGACTGCCGGTCGGCTGGCCGGTCGGGAAGGTGAACCGCATGATCCCGGCGTGGTCGGTGGGCACCATCTCCGCGGTCAGACCGTTGCGCAGCGCGACCCGGTACAGGTCCGGTCGCGCGGTCTCGTCGTCGTGGCTGAACGCGAGAGCCCGGCTGGAGGGCGGCCCGGTGAGGGAACCGTCGCCGGCGACCGGCATCACCGACATCTGGTTACGGTCACCCATCCACGGGCTGGGCTCGTGGGAGATCGCGAGGCCCTGCAGCATGGGCAGGTTCTCCGCGTTGTTGGCGCGGTGGTACTGGTACTCCCACGAGTCGGACGTGGCGTCGGTGACCGGCGTGAAGAAGTTGAAGCCGTTGGGCACCGCGGTGATCGGCAGGTTGTTGCCGCGCGAGAATCCGCCGGTGGAGTTGGTGCCGCGCCGGGTGTCGACGTAGTTGGTCAGCCGCGCACCGTCGATCGACGCCGGCGAGGCGGTCACCGCGACGTCGTCGAGCCACCCCTGGAAGCGGGTGTCCCCGGCGGCCTGCGGGTTGTCGTACGCGAGCAGGATGCGGTCGATCGTCTTGCCGCGCGCGACCGTGCCCAGGTCGGCCTGCACCGCGTTCCACTGGTCGGCGTAGAGCACCTTCGAGGCACCCTGCCCTCCGGCCGTGAGCGGGTAGCCGTGCTGGTCGACGGGCGAGAGCCGGCTCAGGTAGCTGCCGTCGGTGAAGTGCAGGTCGACGGCGGCGTAGGTGGACGGATAGCGCGCGTCCCCGTTGGTGTACTCGGGGAAGATCTTGTACGACAGTCGGGTCTTCGGCCCGACCGGGATGTCGACGTCGAACAGCCGGTTGGTGGCGTACGAGCGGCCGTCGCCCTCCGCGCCACCCGAGTACCGCAGCGCGGCCAGCCCGGTGAACCCGACGCCCGGCTTCGTGGTGTAGCCGCCGTCGGGGCCGGCGCCGGTCTCGCTGACCATCGGGGTGGCCGGCGGCCGGACGTCGGAGCCGTCGCTGATGTTCCAGTCGGCGAGCTGCACGAGCGAGTCACCGGAGTTGGCGGTGACGTTCAGGCGGTAGTAGCCGTACGCGGTGGTGTTGGTGAGGCTGTAGACCTTGGTGGCGAAGCGTCCGCCGAAGGTCTGGCCGGTCCGCTTGTCGAGGTCGGTCCACGTGCTGCCGTCGTTCGACCCCTGCACGACGAAGTCGCGGGGATCGCGGCTCGGGGCGTCGTTCGCCGAGGTCAGCGAGTACCGCCGCACGGTCGCGGGCTCGGCAAGCCGGTAGGTCACCCAACCGGTCGGTTCGAACGCCAACCACTTGGTCGACGAGTCGTCGTCCTTGAGGTTGGCGGCGATCTCGTTCGGTGGGTGATCCTTGCTCGCGGTCACCGCGCCGACCTGGTCTAGCAGGCTGCCGGGCAACGTGGTGGGGGTTCCGCTCAGGTTGGCCTGGACCGGCTTTCCGTTCGCGCCGACCTCCACAGTGCTCGTGGCGGGTCGCGGGTCGGCCGCCTCGAACGAGGAGCCGAAGGTGCCGGGCGGCGGGGTGTTGGGCGCGGCGCTGGCCAGGGGGGCTGCGACGAGTAGTCCCACTGGCAGCAGGAGCGCGGTTGTCGCGGCGACCAGTCGGGGAGACAGGGAACGCGCAGGGGGCATGCGCTCTCCTTAGGAGTTGGCCTGACATCGTTGTCATGGAACTCGTCACGATGAGGGCGGAAGCAGTGGACTGCCGCTGATAGTTCCCGGCGGAGCCCGGCGATGTCAACGGGTCGATGACCGCACCCGCTCAACCGACCGACACGGACCCTCCACGATGGGCGATCTGGACAGCGCTGTGGCGGCACCTGATCGCGGGATCGAAAGTTTCGACGGTCTTCCGGATCATCTGATGTCTGACCGGACAAGAACATGATCGAACACGTCAGGCGCAGCGGTTCGACCGGCGATGAACGCCCGGTTGCACGATTCGAGGTTCGGCGTTGGCGCTTCCGGAGCACTTCCGGAACTTGTTGACGTCCCAGAATTCTCGCTGTAATACTCCGATTCATTCAGGTCGATGCGATGAGCTTCGTCGGGTATCGGTCGACCTTCCCAGTCACACCCAGATGTCCGCGCCGCGCCGTCGTATGTCCACGCGCGTCCGGGCTTGGCCGAAGGGGCACCAGATGAGCACAGTCTCCGATGGCACGGTCGCAGGGCCGAGGCGGCTACGCGCCATCCTCGCCATCCTCGCCACCGCCGTCGCGACCTGCGGCGTCGTCGTCGCCGCCACCGCCACCCCGTCCAGCGCCGCCACCTGCAACGGCTACGTCGGGTTGACCTTCGACGACGGACCGACCGGCAGCACCAGCGCGCTGCTGAGCGTGCTGCGCAACAACGGCGCGCGGGCCACGATGTTCAACGTCGGGCAGAACGTGCAGAACAACCGGTCGGCGGCGCAGGCGCAGGTGGCCGCCGGCATGTGGGTCGGCAACCACAGCTGGAACCACGCGCACATGACCTCGATGAGCCAGGCCCAGATGCAGTCCGACCTGTCCCAGACGAGCTCGGCGATCCAGTCGGCCACCGGCAGCCGGCCGCAGTTGTTCCGCCCGCCGTACGGGGAGACCAACGGCACTCTCCAGTCCGTCGCCTCGTCGCTCGGCATGCGCCAGGTGATCTGGGACGTGGACTCCCAGGACTGGAACGGCGCCAGCGTCAGCCAGATCGTGTCCAACGCCAGCCGCCTCCAGAGCGGTCAGGTCATCCTCATGCACGACGGGATCCAGAACACCCGCGACGCGATCCCGCAGATCATGGCCAACCTGACCAGCCGCAACCTGTGCCCGGGCATGATCTCGCCGTCCACCGGGCGGGCGGTCGCGCCGGACGGCACCACCCCGCCGACCGGTGGCACCCCACCCCCCGCCGGCAGCTGCACCGCGACGGCGACGACCACCAACGTCTGGGGTGACCGGTACAACACCTCGGTGACGGTCAGCGGCGCCACCACCTGGACCGTGGTCGTGGCGATCACCGCACCGCAGACGGTCGCCACCACCTGGAACGGCACCGCCTCCTCAGACGGCAGCGGCACCCTGACCATGCGGTCCAACGGCAGCGGCAACACCTTCGGCTTCACCACGATGTTCAACGGCAACAGCAGCGCCCGAGCGCAGATCCGCTCCTGTACCTCCGGCTGACCGCCGGCGGCTCCAATGGCCGTGCGTGGCGATTCGGCGGTCGCCACGCACGGCCACCCCCGTACCGCCCCCATGCAGCCGACGTGCCGACGCGCGGGATGCAGCACGGCCCCGCAAGTGCGTACAGTTCCGGGTCGGACGTGGGCGGGCCGGCTGGATCCGGCGTGGGGAACGGGACGAGACGAAGGCGCATGACGGCGGACAGCATTACCGAAAACGGTCAGGACGGGATCGACCGGAGCCGACTGGAGACCTGCCTCAGCGTCTTCGAGGCCCTGGAGTCCCTGCCGCCCGACCACCCGGACGTGGTGCGGGTGCAGCGCGCCACCGCGAAGCTGTACAAGGTGATCAAGCAGCGGCGGCGTGAGGAACGGCGGGACGCCATCCTGGCGGCCGACCGCGCGGTGACGGAGGCCACCGCCACCGGCGCTCCGGGCCGGATCGACGACGAGACCCAGGGCATCCCGCTCGCCTCGCCCACCACCGGCACCACCGCCGGCTTCCTGCACAACCCGCGCGGCTGCTACATCTGCAAGCAGCGCTACCGCGAGGTCGACGCCTTCTACCACCAGCTCTGCCCGTCCTGCGCCGCGCTCAACCGGGAGCGCCGCGACGCCCGCACCGACCTGACCGGTCGGCGCGCCCTGCTCACCGGCGGCCGGGCGAAGATCGGCATGTACATCGCGCTGCGGCTCCTGCGCGACGGCGCGCACACGACAGTGACCACACGGTTCCCGCACGACGCGGTACGCAGGTTCGCCGCGATGCCGGACAGCGCCGACTGGCTGCACCGGCTACGGATCGTCGGGATCGACCTGCGCGACCCCGCCCAGGTGATCGCCCTCGCCGATTCGGTCAGCAGCCAGGGACCACTCGACATCCTGATCAACAACGCGGCGCAGACGGTTCGCCGCTCCCCCGGGGCGTATGCGCAGCTCGTCGCCGCGGAGGCCGCGGCCCTGCCGGACGGTCCGCTGCCGGAGCTGATCACGTTCGCCAAGCCGGACGGCCACGGCGGTCCGGCGGGCAGCCTGACCGCGGGGCCGCAGTCGACCGCGCTCACCCCGCACGCGCTCACCGCCCTGGCGTTGACCAGCGGCTCCGCCTCACCGGAACGGATCGCCGCGTCCACCGCCATCGACGCCGGCGGCCTGGTGCCCGACCTCGACTCGGTGAACAGCTGGGTCCAGCGGGTGCACGAGGTCGACCCGGTCGAGTTGCTCGAGGTGCAGCTGTGCAACGTGACCGCGCCGTTCGTGCTGGTCAGCCGCCTGCGTCCGGCGATGGCCGCGGCGCAGGCCCGCCGCAAGTACATCGTGAACGTCTCGGCGATGGAGGGCCAGTTCGGCCGCGGCTACAAGGGGCCGGGGCATCCGCACACCAACATGGCCAAGGCCGCGCTGAACATGCTGACCCGGACCAGCGCCCAGGAGATGCTGACCGACGGCATCCTGATGACCAGCGTCGACACCGGCTGGATCACCGACGAGCGGCCGCACCCGACGAAGATGCGACTGGCCGACGAAGGTTTCCACGCCCCCCTCGACCTGGTCGACGGCGCGGCCCGGGTGTACGACCCGATCGTGCGCGGCGAGCAGGGCGAAGACCTGTACGGCTGCTTCCTGAAGGACTACGCGCCCTGCGCCTGGTGAACGACGTCCCACCCGCTCGACGAGGAGAAGGTACATGTCATCTGACCAGTGGCCGACGCTGGACGAGTTGCTGCGCGAGGAGAGCGAGCTGGAGCTCGCGGGCCTGACCGAGACGGACGCGTACGACCTGGGGGTGCTGGCTGTCACCGCCGCCGCGGAGCAGCGGCTTCCGATCTCCGTGGGTGTGTGGCGGACCGGCCGCCAGCTGTTCCACTGCGGCCTGCCGGGCTCGACGGCGGACAACGACGGGTGGTTGCGTCGCAAGGGGCGCGTGGTGACGCGGTTCGAGCACTCCTCGCTGTACATGGCTCGGCTCTGCCAGGACAAGCACACGACGCTCACCGAGAAGTTCGGCCTGCCGGCCTCGCGGTACGCCGCGGCCGGGGGCGCGGTGCCACTGCGTGTTCGTGGCACCGGCGTCGTGGGCTGGTTCGGCGTCTCCGGGCTCCCCCAGCTGGACGATCACCGCTTCGTCGTCGACATCCTCCGCAAGCTTCCGCGCTAGCCGAACGCCCGGCCCACCGCGGTCGAGCCCGCCGCCGAAGCGTCAGCGGCGGGCACGCCGGTTGGCCCGCAGGGCGGCCAGAAGCAGGCCGGGCGTGGCCAGTGAACGTGGATGCTCCCGCATGGAGACGACGTCGTTGAACCGCCGGGCGACCTCGACGTCGGAGACCGTCGCCGCGACGATCTGCCTGCTGGCCCAGCTGGAGAGCCGGTAGCCGCGCGGGTACGGCCCGTCGACGTGGGGCAGCGCCAGGTCCGCCGAGGTCGATATCGACCAGGCGGCGTCCACCACGACCTTCTGCAGATCGAGGTACGCGCGGGCGGGCACGCTGAGGTCCGGCTTGGACCTCAGGTACGTCGACAGGCACGCCGCGTGCAGGGCCGCCGCCGTCATGCCCTGCCCGTACACGGGGTTGAACGACGCGACGGCGTCACCGACGCTGACGAGCCCGGCGGGGAACCGCCGCACCGCGTGGAAGTCCCGTCGCCGGCTGTCGGCGTGAGCGTAGGTCCGGACGTCGCCGAGCATCTCGTTGCCGGCGAGATCGCCGAACTCCGGGGGGAACTGCTCGCGCAGCCGGCGGACGAAGTCGTCGGCGGTACGGCCCGGGCGGTGGTCCCCGTACCCGGCCATCATGGCCATCCACCGACCGTCCTCGATGGCGAAGAACGCGGCGCCGGCCACGTCCGGCGACATCTTCGGGCTGAGCAGCGCCATGACGACCGTCAGGGCGGGGTTCGCCTCGGTGCGCCGGAACAGCGCGGTCGCGTAGTTCAGGTGCACCGTCATCCGCCGTGTGGTGGGCCGCTCCCAGCCGGCGTGCTCCAGCCAGTCCGACAGCCTGCTCGAACGCCCCATGGCGTCCACCACGAGGTCGGCGCTCTCGGCGCCCGGCAGTCCGTCGACGTCGCAGCGGACCCCGGTGACGGCGGCCCCGTCGAACACGAGGCCGGTGGCCCGGGCGGCCACCGTCTTGACGTTGGGTAGCCGGAGCACCTGCTGGCGGATCAGGCCCTCCAGCAGCGGCCGGCTGCCCGCCAGGCTGTCGGCGTCGTCGGGCACGACAACCTTCAACCGGCCGTCGAGGTAGGTCCGCCTGGCGGGGGGTGGGGCCCCGACCGCCCCCTGGGCCACGGCCTCTTCGCGAAAGCCCGGGAACAGCCGTTCGAGTTGGAGGAAGCCACCGGGCAGCAGCGCGTGCAACTGCGTCCCCTGCGGCACACCGGGCCGCTCGCCGGTCACCTGCGGGTCGTCCCGCTCGATGATGACCACGCTGTCCGCGTAGTCGGACAGCACCCGGGCGGCCAGCAGCCCGGCGACGCTGCCGCCGACCACGACGGCCTTGCCCAGGACCGGGGACGCCTGCTCGGGAGGTCGCACGGCGTTCAGCGCGGTGAAGACCTGAGCCGGAGAGAGGGACATCGTGCTCTCCAAGAGATACGAGGCGTGGTGGCCTCCCCGTGCCCGTCGGCGGACGTTACGCGGACGGGGATGGACGGCCGTTCGTCGAATGCCCGACGATCGTTGCACACACGCCGGACGTCGCCCGGATGGCTCCACGCGGTTGTCGGATACCGGCCAGGACGCTGGACGAGGTCGACATTCGGATGAGCGGGGCTGGCACCCCAACTGGAGCTGGGCGAACCCTGACCCGGTACGCGCCGCGGTCGGCGACCTGCTCGCCACGTCGGTCGACTGACGGCAGCGCACATCCGCCGGTGTCGAAGTCCCCGGGCCGGCTGGAAGGTGTGGACCGCCGCGCCGCACCCTGACAAGATACTTGCGCTATCAGTGCATATACTTCGTCGATCGAGGTGGAGGCCCGATGCACACGTCTCGCCGGAGACTGCTCTGCCTGGCGGCCGGGGTCGCGCTCGCCGCCGGCCTGTCCGTCGTCGCCGTTCCGCCCCCCGCCGAAGCCGCCGACACACCGTCGTACCGCCCAGTGATCTTCGTGCACGGCAGCGCCGGGTCGGCGGCTCAGTTCCAGACCCAGGCCAAGCGCCTCGCCAGCAACGGCTACCCGATCGACATCATCGAGGCCCACGAGTACGACTCACCCACCATCGCCACGATCCTGCCCCAGGTGTACGCGGGGCTCGACGCGCGGATCTCGCGCCTGTTGGCCGCGACCGGCGCGGACAAGGTCGACCTGCTCGCGCACTCTCTGGGCACCTTCGTCATGCAGGGCTACCTCACCAGCTCGCCGGCCCGCGCGGCCCGGGTCGCGCACTACGTCAACCTGGACGGCCGCACGGCGGCGGCACCGCCGGGCGGCGTGCCAACGCTCGCGATCTGGGGCGAGGGCGACCCGGCCCGGGCCGTCGTGGGCGCGAGCAACGTGTACTTCCCGAACCAGTCCCACACGCAGACCGTGTCGTCGCATGAGTCCTTCAGCGAGATCTTCCAGTTCTTCCAGGGTCGCGCTCCCGGGACAACGCGCATCGTGCCTCAACTGTTCGGCACCGCGCGGGTCTCCGGCCGCGCGGTGCTCTTCCCGAGCAACGTCGGCGTTACCGACGCGACGCTTGAGGTCTACCCGGTCAGCGCCCTGACGGGCGGTCGGCTGTCGACCCGGCCGACACATCGGGTGGCCCTGAGCGGCGACGGGTCGTTCGGACCGTTCCCGGTACTCGCCACCGCTCGCTACGAGCTAGCGATCGTGCGCGCCGGCGCGGCGACGCACCACTTCTACTTCCAGCCGTTCCTGCGCTCGGACTCCTTCGTGCGGCTGGCCACCAGCCAACCGGGCGAGGGCCTCGGCGCACTGGTCGACACCAGCGACCGGCACACGGCTCTGACGATCCAGCGTCAGAAGGAGTGGTGGGGCGACCAGGGCGACGCCGGCGACAATGTGTGGATCAACGGGCGGGACGTCCTGAACCCGGCCAACACGCCGCGCGCGAAGAGGACGATCGCCATCTTCGCGTTCGACGACAACAGCGACCGCGTCACCGACCTGTCCGCCCCGCTGCCGGAGTTCTTCAGCCAGACCTTCATCACGGGCATGGACGTGTTCATCCCGGCCACGCCGGCACACCTCGGCCTCGTACAGATCGCCGTGGGCCAGCGCGGCGGTGGTTACGACCTGGTCAACGTGCCCAACTGGAAGTCGAGCGCGCACCGCGTGACAGTGAACATCGACGATTTCTGACCCCCGACGACGACGCCTGGGAGGACGACGCGTTCGCGGCACGCGTGCGCAACTACCTCGACCACGGCGTGAAGTGCGACTCGGCCGGGAACTTCCAGAACGTGCAGGCAGGACAGGACTCGCCCCACCCGGGAAGGACCGGGCGGGGCGAGTCTGTGTTCGGTCGCGGATCAGTGGCGGCCGACGAAGATCCCGATGCCGTTGGCGACCGCGCGCTCCGTACCGTCGGAGGGGTTGTTGCGGGCGGTGGCCGCGGCCTGGCCCGGCTCGCGCACCGCGACCGTGCTCGACCCGCCGCCGTCCAGGTTCACCGCGTCGTCCGCGCCGAGCGTGACCATCAGATCGGCCAGCTCGGCGATCGTGAAGCCGGCGCTGGCCGGGGCGCGGCCCGCCAGCGCGACGAGGTACACCGTCCCGCCGTCGGCGCTGACACCGGCCGAGCTGCGCACCGCGGCGGTCCTGGTGTCCAGGCCGGCCAGCGGCTCGCCGTCGCGCAGGATCGGCGCGCCGCCGACTGCGAAGTCCAGCTTCGGATGGCCGGCGGAGACCATCTTCTCCCGCACCGTCACGCGGTCGCCGACCGCGAAATCGTCGAGCGCGTCCGCGCCACCCTCGCGCCCGACCAGCACCTGGGTGTCGGCGGGGATCGCGCCCGCGCCGGGGATCTGGCCGACCGAGGTCACCACGCCGCCGCGTACGGTCACCTCGTACGTGTGGGTGCTGCACGGGTCACTGCGGCTCGTGTCGCTGCCGCAGGTCGACCGGACCCGGGAGGCGGCGCCCCACTCGGAGGTGAACAGGCCGACGCCGTCGACCGGAAGCGCGTACTGGTTGAGGCCGCTGAGGGCGACCGTGCCCCTGCGGCTGCGCACCTCGCCGTCCAGGCTCAGGGTGTCCACCCGCGCCTTGCCGTTCACGCCCACGCCGAACACGTCCCGGGTCGACGTGCCGGGAGCGAGCCCGGGGCCGAAACGCTGCGCGTTCGGCACCGCGAACTTCAGCTCGTCGCCGTCGGCGATCTCCGGACCCGAGGAGGAGTACGTCGGCGTGACGCCGGTGTGGGTCTCACTGTTGTTGAAGAAGTCCCCGTTCACGCCGGCGATGGCGCCCTGCTCGTTCGTCATCGCCGAGACGACCTGTCGCTGCGCGACGGCGTCGGGGCGCAGCAGATCGAGGGAGACCTTGTTCCCGCGCAGGTCGGCCGTGAGCAGGTAGCCGACGGTGACGCCGCGTGGCGTGTTCACCTCGAACGAGCCGTACGTGACGCCCGGGGCGAGCTGCTCGGTCGAGGTGACGGTGATCGGGGTGGCCGCCGTGGAGGTGGACGCGGCGGCGTGGGCGGCGCCGGTCGGCGTCGCGAGAGTGCTCAGCCCCGCGGCGAGCAGCAGCGCCAGACTCGGGCGTACGAGGTTCGATGGCCTCATTGCCGCTCCTTTCTTGGTGCGATCCGGGCCTGCGCCGGGATGTTCGAGCCGGACCGGCGGGTGGCCGGCCCGGGATGGGTCTTCCCGGCCAGCCGATCAGGCGGGGGTGAACACCTGTGACGTTCGACGTGAACCCTCCACACCTTCTTGATCAACTCACGTTCCCGGAGTGCGGTCGGCCCGGCAACGCGCGTCGGGCCGGACGCCCGATGGCGTCCGGCCGACGTGATCAGGCGTTCGAGCGGTCAGAGCCGGGCGTCGCCCGCCGCGGTGGCCTCCTGCACCGCCGAGGTACGACGAACCTCCGCCCGCTCGTCGCCAGCGTCCTCCCGGTCGCGCCGGCGACCCGGGCCGCCCGGTTGGCGGTCGCCGCCGCCTGGTCACCGGTCACGCCACCGCGGATCCGGTTGTTCGCGGCCACCTGGGCGGCCGGGTCGTTGCCCGTCGCGGTCAACGAACCGTTGATGACGTTGTCGTCGACGGTGACGCCGCCGGTGGTGCTGGTGACGCTGACGTCCGCGCCCCAGTAGCTGCCGGAGGCGCAACTGTCGAGAGCGCCGTTCGGGCCCAGCTGCACGCCGCCCAGGTTGCCCGCGAACGTGGCCCGACCGCGGACCGCGCTGCCGCAGACGACACTGCCGGTGGCGCTGTTGAGCACCGACACGGTGCCGTCGACGAACGAGTCGTGCACGTCGGTGTAGTAGGTGCCGGTGCTGCTGAGGTTGCGTTCGACCTGCGTGCCGCGGTCGAGTCGGACCTCACCGGCGCCGACGGTGACGTGCCCGGCGATCGTCGACGCCTCGGCGAACAGGAAGCTGTCGATGGTCGCGGAGCCCTTCGGCCGTACGGTCACGGTGCCGGTACGGGCGTCCTTGAGGAAGACGCCGTACCCGCCGGCGGCCAGCACCACCTGGCCGTCGACGGTCGTGTCGGTGGCGTCGAGGTAGCCGTCGGCGGCGACGCGTACCTCGCCGCTGACGCGCCCACCGGTCACGACGAGATTGCCGCCGGCGGCGACGGTGACGTTGCCGGTGATCGTGGTGCCGGTCAGCGCGCAGGACTCGCCGGCCGGCACGTACAGGTCGTTGGGCACGGTCACCGCACCGCCGGTGCCGATGCAGTGGGTGACCAGGTCGGCGTGGGCGGTGGGCGCCACGGCCAGCACCGAGGCGGCGACGACGGCGCTCACGGTGGCCAGCTTGGCGACGGTACGTCCGGGCATCGTTGTACTCCCTGTCGATGAGATTCGAGGACTCATGCGCCGACGTCCGATCGGGCCGCGGCCCGGACGATGGCGCCCTGCTGCCGCCGGTTGAGCGTTCCGCCGGTCACCAGTGCGGCGGTGACCGTCTCGACGTGCCGGACGAAGTCGGCGTGGCCGGGGTAGTCGGCGTTTTCGTCGATCAAATCGTTGATGGTGCAGCCGTCACCGGCGTCGACGTTGTCGACCCCGGTGTCGTCACCGCCGATGATCACCGTGGCCCGGGTGTCGGAGGCGGGGCAGGCGTCGGTGCCGTCGGCCACCACGGTGAACGTCGTGGACTGCTCGGCGGAGGCGTTCCCGGCGGCGTCGGTCGCCCGGTACCGCAGGGTGTGTGCGCCCGGGGCGCGGACGGCGACCGGGGCCGCGTACGCGGTCCAGCCGCCGGTGTCGAGCGCGTACTCGACCGAAGCCACACCCGAGCCGTCGTCGGTGGCGGTGACGGTCACGGTCGCGGCGCCGACGTATCCGCCGTCGTCGTTCCGGTCGCCGGTGACCGTGGCGGACACCGTGGGCGGGGTGTCGTCCTCCTCCGTCGGGGCGACGACGGTGAAGTGAGCCATCTGCTCGGTCGAGGTGTTACCGGCGACGTCCGTCGCCCGGTAGTGCAGCATGTGCGTCCCGACCCCGGTCACCACGATCGGGTTCGCGTACGCGGTGAAGGCGGCCCCGTCCAGCGCGTACTCGATGGTGGCGACGCCGGACCCGGTGTCGGTGGCGGTCAGCGTGGCGGTCGCCGTACCGATGTAGTTGCCGTCGCCGTCGCGGTCACCGGCCAGCGCGGCCTTCACCACCGGCGCGGTGGTGTCCTCCTCCCCCGGCTCGACGATCCGGAACGTCACCGAGCCGACCGCGCTGGTGTTGCCGGCCTGGTCGGTGGCACGGAACTGCACCGAGTGGTCGCCGACCGCGCTCACCTGCACCGGCTGTGTGTACGGCTGGAAGCTGGTGTCGTCGATCTGGTACTCGACGGTGTCCACACCCGAGTCGGCGTCGGTGGCCGTGACGGTCACCGTGGCCGCACCGACGTAGTTTCCGTCCTGGTCGCGGTCACCCGACACGGCGGCGGCGACCGTCGGCGCCGTGGTGTCGCCACCTCCCCCGCCGTCGGTGACCACCAGCTCGCCGACCATCTGGCTGTGACCGGGCATCGTGCAGAAGTAGCGGTACCGGCCCGGGGTCAGCGTCACGGTCGCCTGGTGGCGGCCGTCGTTGGCGTCGAACGGACTGGCCAGGATGTTGAGGGTGACGTCGTGGTTGTAGCCCTCGGTGCTGGTGTCGAAGGTCAGCGTGTGCGGCATCCCGGAGGTGTTGCCGGTGGCCGTGCTGTTCTCCCAGATGATCGTCGCCGCGCCGGCCACCGCCTGGGTGGGCGCGGACTTGTAGCGGGTGATGTCGTCGTCGGCGGTCCAGGTCAGCACCTGGTCCTCGACGAGCGGGGCGGCGGTGGCGGGCGTCGCGGCCAACGGGATCACCGTGAGCAGCAGCGCCGACAGCGCAGCCGTGAGTCGTCGGATCATCGTTTCTCCTAGAGTTCCCGCACGCGGATGTTGCGGAACTCGGTCAGGTCGTTGTCGCCGTGGTTCTGCAAACCGATGAAGCCGCTGAGGAACTGCCGCAGGTCGGTCGGCGGGTCGCCGGCCCGGGAGGACTGCTTGCCCGGCGTGTTGTCGAACTCGTTGATTACCACGCCGTTGCGGATCATCGTGTAGTGCTGACCGACCACGCGGATCTCGTAGTCGTTCCACTCGTTCTTCGGGGTCACGCCGGCCTGGGCGAGCGGCACCGGATCGAAGTTGTAGACCGAGCCGGTCTTCTGCGGCTCTCCGGTCTCGCCGTCGTAGATCTGGATCTCGTGTCCGCAGTAGATCGCCATCCAGGCGGCCGAGGTCCGGGCCGATCCGACCGTGCCGCAGCTGCCCGGTGGCCGCTGCTCCAGTGGGGTTCGCAGGTCCGGGAATCGGATGAAGACGCCGGTGTTGGCCCGGCCGGTGCCCGGCGCGATGTCCCGGAACTGCAGCTTCAGCGAGAAGTCGGCCAGCTCCTTGGTGTGCCAGAGCATGCCCATGCCACCGCTGGAGCGCAGCGATCCGTCCGGCTGGATGCTGAACGAACCCGACGGCGCCTGCTGCCAACCGCGCAGCGACTCGGCCGTGCCGTCGAAGAGCGGCTCGTACCCGGTGCGCCCGTCGCGGCCGATGTCGGACGCGGCGGCCAGGCGGGTGAGCGTGCCCGATTCGCGGGCGCTGAGCAGTTCGTCGTCCTGCAACGCGCGGGTCACCGCGGTCACGTGCCGGACGAAGGCGTTGTGGTCGGCCCAGGTGCTCTCGTCGTCGATCAGGTCGTTGATCGTGCAGCCCTGCCCCACCGTACGGCTGGGCACCCCGGTGTCCGTGTCGCCGAGCCACACCGTGTCCCGGGCGTCCGGCACCGCGCAGCCCACCGTGACCGTGGTCTGCACCGTCGCCGTCTCACCGTCGGCGTACGTGACGGTCAGCTTCGCGGTGTAGGTCCCGACCCGGGCGTACGTGTGCCGGGGGTCTGCCTCGGTCGACGTGGCGCCGTCGCCGAACTCCCACCGGTGGCTGACGCCGCCGGACCGGGAGCCGGTGAAGGCGATGGTCAACGGCTTGTTCTGCACGGCCACCGAGGCCGCGGCCGGCGCCGGGGTGGGCGCGCCACCGGTGTAGGTGATCCGGATCAGCTTCTGGTTGGGGTGCAGGCTGAAGAACCCGCCTCCGTAGTCCAGCAGGTAGAGCGCGCCGTCCGGGCCGAACTTGGCGTCCATCCAGCTCTGCAGCCGGGTGTCGCCGTTGCCGCCGGGGATGATGGCCCGCAGCGACTCGGCGTACACCGGAGGTGCGGCCTGCGGCACGCCGGCCGGGTCGACGGTGACCGCGACCCGGTTGGCCGGGTTCGACTGGTCGCCGATGAGCCACTTGCCGTCCCAGTGTTCCGGCCACGCCACGCCGCTGGTGGTGTCGACGAGTTCGCGGTGGTAGGTCGGGCCGGACATGATGGCCTGCCCGCCGCCGCGCAGGTACGGCTGCGTGTAGGTGGCGTCCGCCGCGACGTAGGTCGGGAGGCCGCTGCCGTCGGTCCGCTTCGGGAACACCGGACCACCGCCGCTCGGCGAGTACCAGATCATGTTGTCCCGGGCCGCCGGGATGTCCACCAGGCCGGTGTTGCGCGGTGACTCGTTCTTCAGGTTGTCGCAGTCGTACCAGCCGGTCAGCACCTTGGCGTCGGTGTTGCTGCGGTCCCGGTACGGCTGCCGGTTGCCCATGCAGTACGGCCAGCCCTGGTTACCCGCCGAGGTGATGATGGTGGCGGTTTCGTACTTGGCCGGGCCCAGGGTGGGGCTGGGCGCCGACGCGTCCGGGCCGACCCAGCCGGCGGTCAGCCACTGGTGCACCGGGTCGATCTGGAGTCGGGCGATGTTGCGCACGCCCATCACGTAGATCTCCGGCCGGGTCTTCTCGGTGCCCGGTGGGAACAGGTTGCCCTCCGGGATGGTGTACGTGCCGTCCGACTCCGGGTGGATCCGAATGATCTTGCCGGCGAGGTCGTTGGTGTTGCCCGACGTACGCCGTGCGTCCTGGAACGAGATCCCCTGGTACTCCTGGGTCCAGTTGTTGCCGGAGTAGCCCTCCGACCCCTCGGAGGAGTTGTTGTCGCCGGAGCCGACGTAGAGGTTGCCCTTGGCGTCGAACGCCATGCCGCCGCCGGCATGGCAGCAACTGTGGATCTGCACCGGGAACTGCAGCAGATCCTTGCGGGTCGCCTGGTCGATGGTCTGCGTCGCGCGGTCGTAGGTGAACCGGGAGATGGTGCGCTGCCCGACGCGCTTCACCCGGTCGATCGACTCGTGCGGCATCCAGTAGACGTAGAGCCAGCCGTTGTCGGCGAACGCGGGGTCGGGCACGATGCCGAGCAGGCCCTCCTCGTTCTTCACCAGCTCGGATCCGCTGCCCCGGTTGCCCATCACCTTGAGGGTGGTGAGGAGCTTGACCTGCTTGCTGCGCGGATCCCACGAGTGGATGGTGCCGCAGCCGAGGCCGACGTTCGGGTCGTTCCAGTCCGCGATCGGGCCACTCGGGCAGGCCGCCTTGCCGACGTAGAACACCGTGCCGTCCGGCGCGATGGTGAGCCCGTGCGGCTCCCCGATCTGGTCCAGCTGCCCGGTCTGGTTGGCCGCGGTGAGCCGCTCCACCTTGTAGTTCGCGGCGATCGTCGCCTGGCAGTCCCCGCGTACCCGGCCGGTGGTCCAGTTGAGAGCTCCGGCCAGGTGCGTGCGGAACGCCTCCTCGCCGTAGCTGCCCTCGGTGTGGCCCATGCCGGTGTAGAACGACCGGCCGCCGTCGTAGTCCCGACACCAGGACACCGGGTGGAAGGGACCGTTGGCGGCGCCCCGGGTCGTAGTGCCGCTCCTCGACCTGGGCGAGGGTGTGCACGGTGCCGATCGGGTTCGGGTCCCAGTTCTCCCAGCGGTCCGAGCGGGTGACCGTCAGCGGCAGCGACGCCGTGGCCGGGTGTTTCCGGTCCAGGATGTCGACCACCGCGCGGTTCACGGCGGGCGGCGGCGGGGCGGTGGTGTTACCGGTGAACAGGCGCAGATCGGCGAGCTGGACCAGCGGTTCGCCGCTGTTGGCGGTGATGTTCAACCGGTAGCGGGTGAACTCCTGCGGCGTGGCGATGTCGAACCGGCGGGTCTGGAACCGGTCCGGGAAGCTCTGGCCGGTGCGTCGGTCCAGATCGGACCAGTTCTGCCCGTCCGTGGAGCCCTGCAGGGTCCAGTCCTTCGGGTCGCGCCCGGCGGAGTCGTTGGCCGACGTCAGCGCGTACCCGGTGATCCGCTTGGCGGCGGCCAGTTCGTACGCCACCCACGCCGTCGGGGTGCGGACCAGCCACTTGGTGTTGGCGTCGCCGTCGGTCAACTTCTCCTTCGTCTCGTTCGGCGCGTTCTCGCCGCTGGCGGTCACCCGGGCCACCGGTTCGGCCACCGGGATGGCACCCGCCGGGCGGGTGCCGATGAGGCCGGTGAACCAGGTGGAGTCGACCTGGGCGCGGGCGGCGTCGGCGATGCCGACGAAACCGCCGCCGGCCTTCATGTAGCTCTGCAGCGCCGACTCCTGGTCGCGGTTGAGCGCGGCGCCCGTCGCGGAAAGAAACACGACGCTGCGGTACGCCGACAGCCCGGCCGTGGTGAACACACCCGGGTCCGTGGTGGTCGTGACATCGATGTCATGACTGGCACCAAGCTGCCGGATGGTGTCCGCGGCGCGCGAAACCGGGTCCTGCTGCTCGGCCACCGGCCCGTGGAACACCAGGACCGCGGTCTTCGTCTGCTGTGTCGCCGGTGGTGCCGCGGCTGCGGTACGCGGCGCGGCTCCCGCCGCCGTTGCCGTTGCCGGGATCAGTGTCGCGATGGCCGCTACCGCGGCGAGGGCTCGTCGTACTTTTCTGGTCATCCCCGTCCCCACTTTCATCAGCTTCCGTGCGTGTGGGTGTGGCCTTGGAACCGGTGGATCGCCTCTTCGGCGCCCGGTGGCATGCTGCCGTCGGCGTTGCGGACCAGGAAGATCCCGGCCATGCCGCCGTCGGAGTGGGTCTGCACGTGGCAGTGGTACATCCACGCCCCGGGTCCGACGCCTTCTCCGGCCAGCACCTGAAAACCGAACGAACTGCCCGGATTGAGGTCCTTGTTGTCGACGACCAGGCTCGGGTCGCTCGGCCCTTCCAGCATCCCGGTGCGGTTGTCCGCCCAGCGGTGCGCGTGCAGGTGGAAGGTGTGGAAGAGGTTGCCGTGCCCGATGGCGATCCACTCCACCCGCTGGCCCAGGTTCGCCTCGAACATGGGCGTGTCCGGTGCCATCCGATTGTTGATCATCATGTCGTGGAACACGGCCGTGAACTGCTTCTCCGGCAGGATGTCGCCGCGGCGCCGCACGATCAACGCCCCGTACAGGCCCTTCGCGACACCGGCGGTGCCGTGGTCGGTGCCCATGGCGTGATCGTGGTAGTGCCAGTAGCCGGCACTGCCCGGCATGAACCGCCGGCCCGCCGCGGCGAACATCTCCCGGGAGCGCCAGACGTAGGTGCGCGTCTCGCCGGGATTGTTGAACGAGGCGTTGAGCGGGCTGCCGTCTGATTCGGTGCTGTAGTCCACCCCGTGCGGATGGATGGACAACCGTTGGTTGGTGGTGTTGACCAGGGTGATCTCCAGGGTGTCACCCTCGTACATCTCCAGCACGGGCCCCGGCACGGTGGCCTGGCCGGGTGCCAGGCCGTACCCGAACAGGTTGCCGGGCAACTGCTCGGCGTAGATGGTGACCTTCTTCGTGACGCCGGTGGCGGCCCGGGCCGGGCTGCCTCCGAACGCGGTGTCGAACGCGGGGCTGGACGCGCCCAGCGCTCCGGCGGCGAGCGCGCCGGTGGTGATCAGGGATCGACGGGACAGATGGCGGTGAGAGCCAACGGCGTGATCGTCCATGGGTCTCCGTTCCCGACCGGGCGAAGACGCGACGAAGGGCAGGGTGCATCGACCGCCGAGCACGGGGCGGAGGCACGACTGAGGGTGAGGCTCGTCGCGGGCTTTGCTCGGAAGACTCAGAACTTTCGGTGGATGACAGCAACTTATGTAATCCATCGACGAAAGTACAGGTCTGATTGCAAAAAGATTACCTGGACATCACGACGCACTTCGATCGATCATGAACCGGCCCCGACAACCCGCAGGTCACCGCCCTCGTCAGCACACGGCCGTCCGCCCGTCGGCACCTGCCGGCGGACGGCGTGATCAAGCGGTCTGTCAGATGGTGTGGCGGCCGTCGGCCGGTAGGCCGGGGGCCTCGGGCGGCTCGGGAGCCTGGTCGGGCTGACCGAGCTGCGCGACACGGGTCGGGTCGAGGACCCGGGAGAGGAACGCACGGGTCCGTTCGTGCCTGGGCGCGCCGAGCACCTCCTGCGGCGGCCCCTGCTCGACCACCACCCCGCCGTCCATGAACACCACCCGGTCCGCGACGTCACGGGCGAACGCCATCTCGTGGGTGACCACCATCATCGTCATGCCGTCCTCGGCCAGCTTGCGCATGACGGTGAGCACGTCGCCGACCAGTTCCGGGTCGAGCGCGGAGGTCGGCTCGTCGAAGAGCATCAGCTTCGGCTCCATCGACAGCGATCGGGCGATCGCCGCCCGCTGCTGCTGCCCACCGGAGAGCTGCGCCGGGAACACGTCGGCCTTGTCGGTCAGCCCGACACGCTCCAGGTTGTCCCGGGCGATCCGCTCGGCCTCGGCGCGACCGCGCCGCAGCACCCGGCGCTGGGCGATGGTGAGGTTGTTCAGCACGGTCAGGTGCGGAAACAGGTTGAACGACTGGAAGACCATGCCGATGCCACGGCGCACGGCGTCGACCTCGACGTCCGGGTCGGTCATCTCGACGCCGTTCACCCAGATCCGGCCGGCGGTCGGCTCCTCCAGCAGGTCGACGCAGCGCAGCAGGGTCGACTTACCCGAGCCGGACGGCCCGATGACGCAGACCACCTCGCCCTGACCGACCTCGAAGTCGATGCCCTTGAGCACTTCGAGCGGCCCGAAGGACTTGTGCAGGTCGCGGATCTCGACGGCGGGGCGGGGTGGCGTGGTCGTCATGCGGGTCACCGGGCCTTGGCGTAGCGGAGTTCGAGGCGTCGTACCACCTGGGACAGGGGCAGGGTGATCACCAGGTAGGCGAGGCCGGCCACCAGCAGCGGGGTGGCGTTCACCCGGTCGTTCAGCATGTCCCGACCGAACTTGGTGACCTCGATGGTCTGCGCCGTCACGCCCAGCACGTAGGCCAGCGACGAGTCCTTGGTGAGCAGGATCAGCTCGTTCGTCAGCGGCGGAATGACGATCCGGAACGCCTGGGGGATGACGATCGTGCGCATGGCGGTGAAGTGCGACATGCCGAGTGTGCGCGCCGCCTCCATCTGCCCCTTGGGAACGGCCTGGATGCCGGCCCGGATGGTCTCCGCCATGTACGCCGCGGCGGTCAGCCCGAGACCGATCGCGATGGAGCCGAACACGCCGCCCGGAATCTCACGCTCCGGGAAGGCGATCGGAATGCCGTACCCGACGAGGAAGAGCACCAGCAGCGCGGGCAGACCGCGGAACAACTCGATGTACGCCGTCGCCACCCAGCGGTACGGCGCCACCCGGGACAGCCGCATCAGCGCGAGGACGGTGCCGAACACCAGACCGAAAGCGAACGCGCCCAGCGTGTACAGGATGGTGTTGCGCAGCGCGACGGTGATGATCGTCGGGAACATCGACTTGATGATGTCGACGCGGAAGAACGCGTCCTTCAACCTGTCCCAGTCGGCGGCGAACAGCACCCCGGCGATGATGGCGATGAACACCAGGTACTGGATACCGAGGGACAGCCGTTCCCGCTGACGGCGTCGCAGCTTCACGTTCGGTCGTTGCCTTCCCGGAGGTTGCTGACAGCAAGGGCGCGCGAGACGCGCGCCCTTGCCTACGGAGCCTGGATCAGGCGCTCGGCCGCTTGCCGATCCACTTCTCGTAGATCGTGTCGTACGTGCCGTCCTGCTTGGCCTTGGCCAGCGCCTCGTTGATCTTCTTGAGCAGCTCCGGGTTGCCGTCCTTCTTCACCGAGAAGCCGTACTGCTCGCCGGTGCCGAACTCGGCGGCCACCTCGAACCCACCCGGGTTCTTCTTGAGGTACTCGGTCCAGACCGGCAGGTCGTTGATGCCGGCCTCGACCTGACCGTTGGCGACGGCCTGCTGCAGGGCGGCGAGGTCCTCGAACTCGACGAGCTGCAGGCCCTTCTCCTTCTCGAACTTCTTGGCGTAGTCGCGGCCGGTGGTGGCCGCCTGGACGCCGAGCTTCCTGCCCCGAAGGTCGTCGAGCGCCTTGTACGACTTACCGGTCTTCACCAGCATCGCCTGGGTCGCGTCGAAGTAAGGATCGGAGAAGTTCATCACCTTCTGCCGTTCCTCGGTGATCGTCATGCCGGCCGCGGCGGCGTCGCACTTGCCGGTGTTGAGGTCCTGACCGGACTTGATCCCCTCGAACGGGGTGTCGATGATCGTCTGCTCGACGCCCAGCTCCTTGGCCACCAGGTCCATCACGTCGACGTCGAAGCCGGTCACCTTGCCGCTGGCGTCCTTGGACTGGAACGGCGGGTACGGCAGGTGGGTGCAGACGGTGAGCTTGCCCGCCTCGACCAGCTTCACGCCGTTCGCCTGGACCTCGCTGTCATCCTTCTTGGCGCATCCCGCGGTCACCGCCAGGGCGGCGATGGTCACGAGGAGGCCGGCCTGGCGGGCTGCGCTCTGGAACCTCACGGCTGTGTCCCTCCGGTGCGGCTCCCCCTGTGGCGGGCAGCCAGGTTGGTGCGAAGACGGTGTGACAGGCGACGGTACCTGATTGGGCGGGCGGCACCCAGATCACACCAGGCCCGGTTGGGCGGGTACATCGCCCGCCCAGCCGGTGAATCCGACAGCCGGGCGGCAACCGGGCGGCCAACGGAGGCTGTGCCGGTGTCGACGGGATGGTTAACCTGTCTGCATGCGCGAGTCGGTGTCCGGGAGCGGTCCCGATGGCTGACGCCGAGGATGTCCGGAATCTGGCCCGGTCGTTACCGGACGTCGTCGAGATCGACAGCGAGGGCTTCGACTTCCGGGTCGCCGACAAGGGCTTCGTCTGGTCCTACCCCGAGCGCCGGCCCGGGGAGCGCCGCCGCATCCGCACCGACGTCGCGGTGCTCTATGTGGGCGACGAGGCGGAGAAGCAGGCGCTGCTGCTCGGAGAGCCCGAGTTGTTCTTCACCACGTCCGCGTACGACGGACTGCCCCTGGTCATGCTGTGGCTGGAGCGGGTGGACGTGCGGCGTCTGACGGAGCTGATCACCGACGCGTGGCGGATGCGCGTCCCCGCCCACTGCCAGTAGCCATCTCACCACGGAGGGTGCCGTCGTCAATCCCGTCGCGTGTTATGTCGGACGGGGACCAAAACTTTTGTGGAGTTCCTACAACTGAGCGCCGGTTGGTTCGGCGATTGCGCCATGGCGCAGCCCGCCGACAGCCGGAAAAGTGATCACTGCCGGGAGTCGTCCACTCGCGGCGCGCAGGTCATGGTCTACCAAAGGGGTCAGTCGGGTGTTCAACCGTATCGCCATCGTCAACCGAGGTGAGGCCGCGATGCGGCTCATCCACGCGGTCCGCGAGCTGGCTGCGGAGACCGGCGTTCCGCTCGAAACCGTCGCCCTCTACACCGACGTCGACCGCACCGCCACCTTCGTGCGCGAGGCGGACATCGCCTACGACCTCGGTCCGGCGTCCGCCCGCCCGTACCTCAATCTCGCCACGCTGGAGCGCGCCCTGGTCGAGACCGGGGCCGACGCCGCGTGGGTCGGCTGGGGTTTCGTCGCCGAGGACCCGGCGTTCGCCGAGCTGTGCGAGAAGATCGGCGTCACCTTCGTCGGGCCGAGCCCGGAGGCCATGCGCCAACTCGGCGACAAGATCGGCTCCAAGCTCATCGCCGAGAAGGTCGGCGTGCCGGTCGCGCCGTGGAGTCGCGGCGCCGTGGAGACCCTGGACGCCGCGCGGGCCGCGGCGGCCGAGATCGGCTACCCGCTGATGCTGAAGGCGACCGCGGGCGGTGGCGGACGCGGCATTCGCGTGATCACCAGCGAGGCCGACCTGGACGACGCGTACGAGCGCACCAGCCAGGAGGCGGCGCGGGCCTTCGGCAGCGGCGTCGTCTTCCTGGAGCGGCTGGTCACCGGCGCGCGACACGTCGAGGTCCAGGTGATCGCCGACGGGCAGGGCACCGCGTGGGCGCTCGGTGTCCGGGACTGCTCGGTGCAGCGCCGCAACCAGAAGGTCATCGAGGAGTCGGCGTCGCCGGTGCTCGACCGGGCGCAGGCAGCCGAGCTGAAGGCGTCGGCCGAGCGGCTCGCCGTGGCGGTCGGCTACCGGGGCGCGGCCACCGTCGAGTTCCTGTACCACCCCGGCGACCGGCTGTTCGCGTTCCTCGAGGTCAACACGCGCCTCCAGGTCGAGCACCCGATCACCGAGCTGACCACCGGGTTCGACCTGGTCAAGGCGCAACTGCACGTCGCCTCCGGCGGGCGCCTCGACGGCGCGCCCCCGGCGGAGCGTGGCCACGCCATCGAGGCCCGGCTGAACGCCGAGGATCCCGACCGCGACTTCGCGCCGTCGCCCGGCCGCATCGCACGGCTCGACCTGCCCAGCGGCCCCGGCATCCGGGTGGACACCGGCGTCAGCGAGGGCGACACCATCCCCGCCGACTTTGACTCCATGATCGCGAAGATCATCGCGTACGGCCGTGACCGCGACGAGGCGCTGGGCAGGCTGCGACGGGCCATGGCGAACACCACCGTGATCATCGAGGGCGGGGCGACGAACAAGAGCTTCGTCCTCGACCTGCTCGACCAGCCCGAGGTGATCGACGCCAGCGCGGACACCGGCTGGATCGACCGTGTCCGCGGCGAGGGTCGACTCGTCGCGCACCGGCACAGCGCTGTCGCGCTGGCGGCCGCCGCCATCGAGGCGTACGAGGAGGAGGAGCACGTCGAGCGCCAGCGGCTGTTGTCGACGGCCTCCGGTGGGCGCCCGCAGGTGCAGCACGCCAGCGGTCGACCGCTGGACCTCAAGCTGCGCGGCGCCGACTACCGCACCCGCGTGGCGCGGGTCGACGCGCACCGGTTCCGCGTGGGCATCGAGTCCGGTGGCCTGGTGCGCACCGCCGACGTCGAACTCGACCGCTTCGACCGGCACACCGGTCAGATCGTCGTCAACGGCATCCGGTACCGCCTGCTCACCGGCACGTACGGGCCGACGCACCTGGTCGAGGTGGACGGTGTCACGCACCGGGTCAGCCGCGACGAGGGTGGCGTCCTGCGCTCCCCCATGCCGGCGCTGGTCGTCGCCACGCCCCTGGAGATCGGCGACGAGGTCGAGGCGGGCGCGCCGGTGCTCGTGCTGGAGGCCATGAAGATGGAGACGGTGCTGCGGGCGCCGTTCAAGGCGCGGCTCAAGGAGTGCGCAGTCTCCGTGGGCAGCCAGGTGGAGGCCGGTGCGCCGCTGCTGCGCCTGGAGCCCCTCGCCGACGACGCCGCCGACAGCGCGGACGCCACGGCCACCGCCTCGGTCGAACTGGACCTGCCCGCCTCCGCCGAGCAGCTGTCGGCCGACGAGCGCAGCCGCCGTGGTCAGGAGGACCTGCGCGGGCTGCTGCTCGGCTTCGACGTCGACCCGCACGACGACCGTCGGGTGCTCGACGACTACCTCACCGCGCGCGCGCGGCCACCGAGGACGGTCACCGGCCGCTCGCCGCCGAACTCGACCTCCTCAACGTGTTCGCCGACCTCGCCGAACTGAGCCGCAACCGGCCGACCGGCGAGGACGGCGGCGCACACGTGTACAGCGCCCGCGAGTACTTCCACACCTACCTGCAGAGCCTCGACGTCGAGCGGGCCGGCCTGCCGGACGCCTTCCAGGCCAAGCTCGGCAAGGCGCTCGGCCACTACGGCGTCACCGACCTCGACCGCTCCCCCGACCTCGAAGCCGCCGTGTTCCGGATCTTCCTGGCTCAGCAGCGCGCGTCCGCCGACGCCGCCGTCGTCGCGACGCTGCTGCGCGCCTGGCTGCCGGAGTCCCCGCCGGACGAGACGCTGCGCGAGCCCGCCGGCCTCGCGCTGGAACGGCTGATCTCCGCCACGCAGGTACGCTTCCCCGCCCTCGCCGACCTCGCCCGCGGCGTGGTGTTCGCCTGGTTCGCCCAGCCGCTGCTGCGCCGCAACCGCGCCCGCGTCTATGCCCAGGTCCGCGCGCACCTGCGGCACCTGGACGCGCACCCGGACTCGCCCGATCGCGCCGAGCGCGTCGCCGAGATGGTGCGCAGCACCGAACCGCTGGTCCGACTGCTCGGCCAGCGCCTCGTCCGCGACCACCTCGACAACACGGTCATGCTGGAGGTGCTCACCCGTCGGTACTACGGCAACAAGGCGCTCACCAGCGTGCGCACCCGCGAGGTCGCGGGCTGCTCGTTCGTGGTCGCCGAACGCGCGGACTCCAGTGTGGTCTCGGCCGCGGTGAGCTTCGACGCGTTGGACGGCGCCCTGCGCGGGCTCGCCGACCTGGCCACCGGCGAGGACTCCGTCGACGCCGACATCTACCTCGCTGGGAGAACCAGCCGGAGGACTTTGACGAGATGGCCGCCGCGCTGCACGACGTCATCACCGCGCACCCGCTGCCGCCCCAGGTCCGACGGCTCACCGCCACCGTCGCGGGTCGCGGTGGGGCGGTGATGCACCACCACTTCACGTTCCGACCGTCCGGCACCACGATGACCGAGGACCGGCTGATCCGCGGCCTGCACCCGTACATCGCCCAGCGGATGCAACTGGAGCGGCTGCACAAGTTCGACCTGACCCGGCTGCCGTCGTCGGACGAGGAGGTCTACCTCTTCCAGTGCGTGGCGCGGGAGAACCCGGCCGACGAACGACTCGTCGCGTTCGCCCAGGTACGGGACCTGACCGAGCTGCGCGAGCAGGACGGCCGGCTGGTGGCGCTGCCGACGACCGAGGACGCCATCGCGGCCTGCCTCGACTCGATCCGCCGCGCCCAGTCCCGCCGACCGTCGAAGACGCGCTTCAACACCAACCGGATCGTGGTCTACGTCTGGCCGCCGAGCGAGCTCACCCGCGAGGAGATGGAGATGATCGCCGGGCGGGTGCGCCCGACGACCGTGGGCGCCGGGCTGGAGGAGATCCTGTTCATCGCCCGCCAGCGCGACCGCCGCACCGGCGAGCTGACCAAGATCGCCGTACGGATCTCCTTCGACGCCACCGGCGGCGCGGAGCTGGTTGTCGGCGAACCGCCGGCGGAGCCGGTCGAACCGCTCGACGAGTACCGGCTGAAGGTCCTGCGGGCGAGCAGCCGCAACACCGTGTACCCGTACGAGCTGACCGGCCGGCTCGGCGACTTCGTCGAGCACGACCTCGACGACGACCACACCCTGGTGCCGGTGGACCGGCCCAAGGGGCGCAACCGCGCCGCGATCGTCGCCGGGGTGGTCACCGCCCCGACCACGCGGCACCCGCAGGGCGTCACCCGGGTGGTGCTGCTCGGCGACCCGACGAAGTCGCTGGGCGCCCTGTCGGAGCCGGAGTGCCGGCGGGTGATCGCCGCCCTGGACCTGGCGGAGCGGCTGCGCGTGCCGCTGGAGTGGTGGGCGTTGTCGGCCGGTGCCCGGATCTCCATGACCTCCGGCACGGAGAACATGGACTGGGTCGCCGCGGCCCTCAAGCGGATCGTCGAGTTCACCCAGGCCGGCGGTGAGATCAACATCGTCGTCGCGGGCATCAACGTCGGCGCGCAGCCGTACTGGAACGCCGAGGCGACGATGCTGATGCACACCAAGGGCGTCCTGGTGATGACACCGGACTCGGCGATGGTGCTCACCGGCAAGCAGTCGCTCGACTTCTCCGGCGGCGTGTCCGCCGAGGACAACTTCGGCATCGGCGGCTACGACCGGGTGATGGGGCCGAACGGGCAGGCGCAGTACTGGGCGCCGAACCTGACCGCCGCGCGGGACGTGTTGATGTCGCACTACGACCACACGTACGTCGCGCCCGGCGAGGACGCCCCACGGCGCGCGACGACCACCGATCCACTGGACCGCGACATCTCCACCTTCCCGCACGACGTGGCGGGCAGCGCCTTCGCCACCGTCGGCGAGATCTTCTCCGCCGAGGCCAATCCGGACCGCAAGAAGCCGTTCGACATCCGTACCGTGATGCGGGCCCTCTCCGACCAGGACCACCCGGTGCTGGAACGCTGGGCGGGCATGGCCGACGCGGACACCGCCGTCGTGCAGGACGTCCACCTCGGCGGCATTCCGGTCTGTCTGCTCGGCATCGAGTCCCGCTCGGTGCCACGGCACGGGTTCCCGCCCACCGACGGCCCGGACACCTACACGGCGGGCACGCTGTTCCCCCGGTCGTCGAAGAAGGCCGCGCGGGCGATCAACGCGGCCAGCGGCAACCGGCCGCTGGTCGTGCTGGCGAACCTGTCCGGCTTCGACGGCTCACCAGAGTCGATGCGCAAGCTCCAGCTGGAGTACGGCGCCGAGATCGGCCGGGCGATCGTGAACTTCCGCGGGCCCATCGTCTTCTGCGTGATCTCGCGCTATCACGGTGGAGCGTTCGTGGTGTTCTCCAAGGCGCTGAACCCGAACATGACCGTGCTGGCGCTGGAGGGCTCGTTCGCCTCGGTGCTTGGCGGCGCGCCCGCCGCCGCTGTGGTGTTCTCCGCCGACGTCAACGCCCGCACCGCGGCCGACCCCCGGGTACGCGACCTGGAGGCGCGCGTCGCCGCCGCGGCCGGCACCGGACGGGCCGCGTTGACCGCGGAACTCGACGAGCTGCGCTCCTCGGTGCGCGCGGAGAAGCTCGGCGAGGTGGCCACGGAGTTCGACCGCGTGCACAACATCCAGCGCGCCGTCGAGGTCGGCTCGGTGGACGCCGTCATCCGCGCCGCCGAACTGCGTCCGCGCATCATCGAGGCCATCGAGACCCGCCTGGGATAGCGCGTGCCCACCCCTCCGGCGGCCAGCCGCATCGTGCTGGCCGCCGGAGGGGCAGCACCGTCAACTCCCGCTGACCGCACCGCGTACCGCGACCGCGATGGCGAGCCAGACGAGGTACGCGACGACACCGACGCCGACCATGACCAACGCCTTGCCGACGGACGGGAGCCGGGTCCGGGCGACGGCCAGGTTCACCGCGAGGCCGGCACTCCGCCGACGGTGACGGCAGGATGGCCCCAGAAGGCGTTGGTGGTGACGACGACGGGGCCGGCCACGCCGGGGACGGTGATCGGTTCTGATTTCACCGGCGTGATCGTAGAGCCACACCGACGAGCCCACGGCCCGCTCGGGTCCTCAGCCGGTCCGCCGCTCGCGGGTCGGCGGACCCTCGGCCCGCCAGGCCGCCGCGAGATCCTCGCGAGCCCGGGCGACACGGGAGCGGATCGTGCCGACCGGGCACTGGCACACGTCCGCCGCCTCGACGTAGGACAGTCCGAGCACCTGGGTGGCGACGAACGCCTCGCGACGTTCCCGGCTCAGGCCGGCGATCAACTGGTGCAGGGTCACGCTGTCGTCGGCGCCGGCGTCGACCGCACCCGCGGCCTCGGCCGCCGCCTGCCAGTCCGGCACCGACGCCAGCCTCGGCCGGGCCACCGCGGCGCGGACGTGGTCCACGGCGACCCGTCGGGCGATGCTGAACACCCACGTCCGGGCCGAGGAGCGGCCGGCGAAGCGGGGCAGGCCACGAAACGCGCGCAGGAACGTCTCCTGCGTCAGGTCGTCGGCCTCGCCCGGGCCGGCGAGGTGCGACAGGAACCGCCAGACCTGGCCCTGTAGCGCCCGCACGAACGCGGCGGCTGCCTGCCGGTCACCCCGCCCGGCCTCCCGCGCCCACCGGGTCACCTGTTCGTCGTCGGCGGCGCCGTTCAGCACCGGCCACTCCAGCGCGAGGCGCCTAGGGCGGTGCCCGCACGCGCGAGCGGGGAACCCGTCATCAGGTCACGTCCTCAGTCCGCGATGCCGTGGTCGAAACGCCGCCGATCAGCCGCGCACTCTGGTTGTCGTGAGCCAGCGCGGAAAAGTTCCCGGACGTCCACCGTTCGGCTGATTTCCTGGTTCCCCGGCCCGGGCCGGGGAACGACGCCGCCCGCCGTCCGACCACCGCTTCCGACAGCCCCGCGCTTCGAGTCGATCGGATACCGCATGACGTCCACGGTTGAGACGCCCGAGTCCACTCCTCCCGCCACTCCGGCTCCGGTCCCGGCGGCGGTGGCGCGCACGGGGTGGGGCGGTTTGCTGCTGCGTATCCACTTCTACGCCGGGATCCTGGTCGCCCCGTTCCTCGTGGTGGCCGCGCTGACCGGCCTGGCCTACACGGTCACGCCCCAACTGGACCGGATCGTCTACGGCGAGCAGCTCACCGTCGACTCGGTCAGCGAGACGGCGCGTCCGCTGGCCGAGCAGGTCACCGCGGCCCGGACGGCCCACCCCGAGGGGACGCTCGCGTCCGTCGCACCCGGAGACGGGGACGTGACGACCCGGGTGGTGTTCGACGTCGGCGACCCCGCGGATCGGCAGCACACCGTCTACGTCGACCCGTACACCGGTGCCGTGAAGGGGACGCTGACGACCTGGTTCGGGTCGACGCCGGTCACCACCTGGCTGGACGATCTGCACCGCAACCTGCACCTCGGCGTCGTCGGCCGCTACTACTCGGAGGCCGCCGCGAGCTGGTTGTGGGTCCTCGTGCTCGGCGGGATCGTCCTGTGGTGGCGTCGACAGCGCACCGCCGCCGGTCGAGTACGCCGGCTGTTCGGCCCGGATTTCGCGGCCCGTCGGGGTGTACGGCGCACCCGTGGCTGGCACGCGGCGACCGGGCTGTGGCTGGCGGTCGGGCTGCTCCTGCTCTCCGCGACGGGGCTGACCTGGTCCCGTCACGCCGGCGAGAACTTCGGCGCGGGTCTGGACGCCCTCGACTCCCGTACCCCCGAGGTGTCCACGACCCTGCCGGATACGGCCGCACCCTCCGGGGAATCCGGCCACCACGGCGGCGGGAACACCGGGCACGCCACCGCGATCGACCCCGCCGCCGTCGACCGTGTCCTTGCCATCGCCCGCGGCACGGGCCTGGACGGTCCGGTCGAGATCACGCCCGCCGCCGACGCCCGATCAGCGTGGACCGTCGCGCAGGTGGACAACACCTGGCCGGTTCGCAAGGACAGCGTCGCCGTCGACCCCGCCGCCGGTACCGTGACCGCCCGCAGCGACTTCGCATCCTGGCCGCTGTTGGCACAGCTCAGTGGCCTCGGTGTCCAGGCCCACATGGGACTGCTGTTCGGGCCCGTCAACCAGATCCTGCTCGCCGCCCTCGCCCTCGGCCTGCTCTGCGTGATCCTCTGGGGCTACCGCATGTGGTGGCTACGCCGCCCGACCCGCGCCGGCCGGCGCGCCCCCGGTCGGCGCCGCACCCGAGCGGGGGGGCGTGGCGGCAGGTGCCCGCCTGGGGCCTCGTCCTCGGCGTACCCGTCGCCGTCGCCGTCGGCTGGGCACTACCCGTCCTCGGCGTGACCCTGCTGGCCTTCCTCATCATCGACCTCGTCGCCGGGGTCTGGCGGGCCCGGCGGACCACCCCGACAGCCGGATGACGACGGATCACGGACGCTCCCGGGTGGTCAGGTGCGCGGCTGGCGGTGCCGGCGCCTCCGCTCGATGTCCACCTGGACCTCCGGGTCCCAGAGGGCGGCGTTCCAGTCCTCCGGCTGCGGCTCGGCGGGCGGCATCAGCCCGGTGACCGACACGCTTCTCGGGCCCACCGAGCCGGCGATCGCCCGGCTGCCGGCCGGTGTGGCGGCGGCACCGGGGTGAGCTGCGGTGTTCGGCGCCGCCGGTCCGGTGAGCCTGCGTTGAAGCCTGACACTCATGGCCAGCGCACCGATGACGAGCAGGATCGCGGCGGTTGCCCGTACGACGTGGAAGGCCACCGGAGTCTTCATCGGCAGGAGGTACGACAGGAAGAGGACGAGCGAACTCACGGCGACCGCCCAGTTCCGCACCAACGCGACAGTGCCCCCGTGTGCCTCGACGAGGCCCTTCGCGAGGTTCGACCACACCACGAAGGCCACGAACAGGGCCAGGGGTACGACCACCGACAGGACACTGACGACCTGCCGACCCGGCACCTTGACCAGGTCGGCCGCGCTCGCCGCCCGCACCAGCGACAGGACCGCGAACAGAGCGGCGAGAGCCACCAGCGCACCCAACGACGCGTGCCAGCGCAACGGGGTCCCCTCGGCAACCGGAGCACTGTCGCAGCTGTGTCCCTGACCTGGATGGTCGAGGCGGGTGCCGCATGTCGAGCAGTCCAACGTCGTTCTCCCCCGTACCGACTGGCTGTACCGAGCGGCACAGTAACAGCGCACCCCCGACACCGGTCGTACAGTGGGGAAGGTCCTGGCCCCAGTGATCGTGGCGGGCGCGTTCCCTGCCCGCCCGGAAGGAGCACAGTGAACCGTCCTGTCCGGACAACCCTCGGCGTCGTGTTGAGCGCCACCCTCCTCACCACCCTCGCCGCCGCGCCAGCGCAGGCACACAGCGGGGGTCGACCGCCCACCGTCATCGCCCTGCCCGACGGGTTCCAGCCCGAGGGCATCGCCACCGCCGGCCGGTACGCGTACTTCGGCTCCCGCGCCACCGGCGCCATCTACCGGGTCGACCTGCTGACCGGCCGGGGCGCGACGATCGGCGCGCCCATCGGCACTCCGTCGCTCGGGCTGAAGGTCGACCCGCGCGGTCGGCTGTTCGTCGCCGGCGGCACGGCCGGCGACGCCCGTGTGCTCGACTCCCGCACCGGCGAGGTGCTGGCCCGCTACCAGTTCGCCACCACCCCGACGTTCGTCAACGACGTCATCCTGACCCGCGACGCCGCGTACTTCACCGACTCCCACCGACCGGTGCTCTACCGGCTGCCACTCGGCCGCGGCGGCGCGCTGCCGCCCGCCGACGGTTTCACCACCATCGCGCTGACCGGCGCGTACGAGCAGGTCGGCACCGGCGTCAACCTCAACGGCATCGTCACCACGCCGGACGGCAGGGCGTTGATCGTCGTCCAGTCCAACACCGGGACGCTGTTCCGGGTCGACCCGGCGACCGGTGCCACCACCGTCGTGGACGTGCCCGGCTACACCTTCACCAACGGCGACGGCCTGCTGCTGCTCGGCCGCACCCTGTACGTCGTACAGAACAGCCTCAACCAGGTCGCGGTGGTCAGGCTGAACCAGGCCGGCACCGCCGGAACGGTCACCGGCACCATCACCGACCAGAACTTCGACGTGCCGACCACCGTCGCCAGGGCGCTGGGCCGCCTGTACCTGCCCAACGCCCGCTTCTCGACGCCCGCGACCCCGACCACGCCCTACTCGGCCGTCGCGGTCCGCGCCCGCTGAGCGACCGACCGGGTACCGCCGGCCGCAGCTGGACGTGAACGCCGACGAGCCCCGGCCGATCCTCGTGGATCGACCGGGGCTCGTCAGGTGTGTCCGTCAGGCGAGATCGAACCGGTCGAGTTCCATGACCTTGGTCCAGGCCGTGACGAAGTCGGCCACGAACTTGTCGCGCGCGTCCTGGCTGGCGTAGACCTCCGCCAGGGCCCGCAGCTGGGAGTTGGAGCCGAAGATGAGGTCGACCGCGGTGGCGGTCCACTTCACCTCGTCGGTGGACAGGTCACGGATCTCGTACACGTGCTCGTCGGACTTCGACGCACTCCACCGGGTGCCCGGGGAGAGCAGGTTCGCGAAGAAGTCGTTGGTGAGCACGCCGGGCCGGTCGGTGAGCACGCCGTGCTGCACGCCGCCGGAGTTGGCCCCGAGGGACCGCAGACCGCCGATGAGGACGGTCATCTCCGGCGCGGTCAGGTTCAGCATGTAGGCACGGTCGACCAGCAGCACCTCCGGCTGGGTCTTCTCACCCGGACGCAGGTAGTTGCGGAAACCGTCGGCGCGCGGCTCGAGGACCCGGAACGACTCGACGTCGGTCTGCTCCTGGGTGGCGTCGGTGCGGCCCGGCCGGAACGGCACGGTCACCTCGACGCCGGCGTCACGCGCCGCCTTCTCGACGGCGGCCGAACCGGCCAGCACGATCAGGTCGGCGAGCGAGATCTTCGCCCCACCCGCGGAGTTGAACTCCCGCTGGATGCCCTCGACAGCGGTCAGGACGGTCGCGAGCTGCTCGGGCTCGTTGACCTCCCAGCTGCGCTGCGGCTCCAGGCGGATCCGCGCGCCGTTGGCGCCGCCGCGCTTGTCGGTGTGGCGGAAGCTCGCGGCGGACGCCCAGGCGGTGGAGACCAGCTGGGCGGTCGTGAGACCGGACTGGAGGACCTTCGCCTTGAGCGCGGCGATGTCGGCGTCACCCACGAGCTCGTGGTCGACGGCCGGCACCGGGTCCTGCCACAGCTGCGGCTCGGCAACCCACGGCCCGAGGAAACGCTCGATCGGGCCCATGTCGCGGTGCAGCAGCTTGTACCAGGCCTTGGCGAAGGCCAACGCGAACTGGTCGGGGTTCTCCAGGAAGCGGCGCGAGATCTTCTCGTACGCCGGGTCGACACGCAGCGACAGGTCGGTCGTGAGCATCGTCGGCTTGTACTTCTTCGACGGGTCGAACGGGTCCGGGATGATCTCCGGCGCGTCCTTGGCGACCCACTGCTTGGCACCGCCGGGGCTGGTGGTCAGCTCCCACTCGAACCCGAAGAGAATCTCGAAGAAGCGGTTGCTCCACTGCGTCGGCACGTCGGTCCACGTCACCTCGAGCCCGCTGGTGATCGTGTCCGGTCCCTTGCCGCTGCCGTGGGTGTTCAGCCAGCCCAGGCCCTGCGCCTCCAGCGGGGCGCCCTCGGGCTCCGGACCCACGTGGTTGTCGGCGACGGCGGCGCCGTGGGTCTTGCCGAAGGTGTGACCGCCGGCGATGAGGGCGACCGTCTCCTCGTCGTTCATCGCCATCCGGCCGAAGGTCTCGCGGATGAAGTGCGCGGCCGCGGCCGGGTCCGCGTTGCCGCGGGGGCCCTCCGGGTTGACGTAGATCAGGCCCATCTCGGTCGACCCGACGCCGGCCGCCATCTCCTTCTCGGAGGCGTAACGCTCGTCACCGAGCCAGGTGTCCTCCGGACCCCAGAAGATCTCCTCGGGCTCCCACACGTCCTCACGACCGAAGCCGAAGCCGAAGGTCTTGAAGCCCATCGACTCCAGGGCGACGTTGCCGGCGAGCACGAGCAGGTCCGCCCAGGAGATCTTCTGGCCGTACTTCTGCTTGACCGGCCACAGCAGTCGGCGGGCCTTGTCGAGGTTGGCGTTGTCCGGCCAACTGTTGAGCGGAGCGAAACGCTGACCGCCGTCGCCGGCCCCTCCGCGGCCGTCCTCGATCCGGTAGGTGCCGGCGGCGTGCCAGCTCATCCGGATCATCAGACCGCCGTAGTGGCCGAAGTCCGCCGGCCACCAGTCCTGCGAGGTGGTGAGCACCTCGACGATGTCGCGCTTGAGGGCCTCGACGTCGAGCTTGGCGAACTCCCGGGCGTAGCTGAAGTCCTCCCCCAACGGGTTGCCCTTGGACGAGTGGGCGTGCAACACCGAGAGGTCGAGCTGGTTGGGCCACCAGTCCCGGTTGGTGCGCGGACGACCGCCGGTCTTCGGGGTCGGCGAGTCGATCGCCGGGTTCTCGCTCTCGCTGCCGTGCGCGGTCACCGAGTCGTGCGCGACCGGGCAGCCGGCCGCTTCCTTCCGGTCCACACCCTGCGCACTGGTGGGGCCGTTGTCCTGGGTGTCGCTCATGTACTTCCTTCCGAACTGGCGGATCGCTGGGCGGTGCGTTCGGTCGCGCAGTCGGGGCAGACGCCCCAGAAGACGACCTCCGCTTCGTCGATCACGAAGCCGTGATCGACCGAAGCGGTGAGACAGGGGGCGTCGCCGACCGCGCAGTCGATGTCGGCGATCACGCCGCAGGAGCGGCACACGATGTGGTGGTGGTTGTCCGCCACCCGCGCTTCGTAGCGGGCGGTGGCGCCGGCCGGCTGGATGCGCCGCACCAGACCCGCGTCGGTGAGCGCGCGCAGGACGTCGTACACCGCCTGGTGCGAGACCGTGGGATGGTCGGCGCGGACCAGTCGGATCACGGTGTCGGTGTCGACGTGCGGATGGTCCCGCAGCGCGGCGAGCACCGCCAGTCGCGGCCTGGTGACGCGCAACGAGACGGCTCGCAGCTGCGCCTCGAAGCCCGACCTCATGTGCTGAACATAGTCCACTCTTTTGGAATGGATCAAATTTTGCGGGACCTTGGTCCGCTCTTTTTTGGGCTGGTGTCCGGATCAGCCCTTCCTGCTCCGAACGACCCGTCGGACAGCCAGGTACGCGACGCCTCCGGCCAGCACCCACGGTGCCGCGACGATGACCGGGTCGATCAGGTGGTGCACCCGGTCCACACGCTTGCCGCGCAGCCGTGACGAGAGTCCGTGGTGGGTGAACTCGCTCAGGACGCCGGTCTCGGTGAGCGGGTTGTCGGGGTGGCGGGTCAGGAACGACAGCAGGGTGCCCTCGACCGCGTCCACCCGGTCGGCGGCGAGCAGGAGCAGCCAGTGCGCCGCCCGGCCCTCGCTGTACGTGCGGTAGGAGTACCGGCGGATCATCCCGGAGAGCCCTCTGGGCGGGCACGACGTGCCGAAGACCGGGGTGAGAAACTTGTGCTCGATCGACATCTCCCGCGGCCACTTCTCGGGCTGCCGCTCCGGGAACTCCCAGTGCGCGCCGTTCAGGCTCGGGTCGAACCGCTCCCTCGGCACCGCGGGGCGGTCCCTGGGGTCGAGGTCGACGCCCCACCCGGGGATACGAGCCCGCAGCTCGTCGGTGGATTCGGCCAGCTTCGGCTTGTCCGGCGTGTAGGGCATGGCTGAGCTCCCGGTCGGGTCAGGCGGCGTTCGGGACGATGATCGGCTTGATGCAGCCGTCGAGCTTGGCGGAGAAGATGTGGTACGCCTCGGCGATGTGTTCCAGCGGGATCCGGTGGGTCACGATGTCGCTGGGCTTGAGGTGGCCGTTGCGGATGTGCTCGAACAGGCGCGGCCACTGCCGCTTCACCGGGCACTGGTTCATCCGCAGGGTCAGGCCCTTGTTCAGCGCGTCGCCGAACTTGACGGCGCTGAACATCGGTCCGTACGCGCCCATGACCGAGACCGTGCCGCCCTTGCGTACCGAGTCGATCGCCCAGTTGAGGGCGACCGGGGAGCCGCCCTGCAGCTTCAGCTTCGCGGCGGTGACGTGCTGGAGGAAGTTGCCGTCGGCCTCGGCGCCGACGGCGTCGATGGCCACGTCCGCGCCCAGGTGGTCGGTGATCTTCTTCATCTGTACGACGATGTCGTCGTACTCGGCGAAGTTGTAGGTCTCGGCGTGGGCGAACGACGCCGCCTTCTCCAGCCGGTAGTCGAGGTGGTCGATGACGATGACCCGGCCGGCGCCCATCAGCCAGGCCGACTTGGCGGCGAACAGACCCACCGGGCCGGCACCGAAGACCACGACCACGTCACCCTCGACGATGTCGCCGAGCTGTGCGCCGAAGTAGCCGGTGGCGAGCGCGTCGGTGAGCAACACGGCGTCGTCGTCGTCCATCCAGTCGGGAATGGGGCTGGGGCCGACGTCGGCGAACGGTACGCGGACGAACTCGGCCTGGCCGCCGTCGTAGCCGCCGCAGGTGTGCGAGTAGCCGTAGATGCCGCCCACGGCGGTGGCGTTGGGGTTGACGTTGTGACAGTTGCTGAACAGCCCTCGGGCGCAGAAGAAGCACGACCCGCAGTACACGTTGAAGGGGACCATCACCCGGTCACCGGGCTTGACGTTCCGCACCGACGACCCGACCTCGTCGACCACGCCGATGAACTCGTGACCGAAGGTCATGCCGACCCGGGTGTCGGGCATCATCCCGTGGTAGAGGTGCAGGTCGGATCCGCAGATCGCCGCGCGCGTCACCCGCACGATCGCATCGTTGGGGTGCTCGATGGTGGGGCGGTCCTTCTCCTCCACCCGCAACCGGTACGGACCGCGGTAGACCATCGCTCGCATTGTCGCCTCCTGGACCAGCGTGCTGCCGGACAAGCCGCCCCGGCACCGCCCGAAGCACTGATGTCCCTACCCCCGCGTTCCGGGGGCAAACCGGCGGCCGAGTCGCGTGTGCGAGCCCCGGGCAGGCCCCGTGACCACATAGGGCAGAGGTGCGGCCCTGAGCAGCGGACTCCGCCGGTCAGGGCCGCACGCCCGACTCCGCTAGCTGGCGTACGTCTCGAACTCGCCGACGCGCGGAAGTGGCACGTCACTCGTGGCGTCGCTCGAATTCATTCGCCCGGCCGAATAATGAGACATCGACGTGACGCAATCGTAGGAAAGCGGTTTTCCTGAACGCAAGGGTTGGCGTTTGCAGTTTGTCTGCAGTTCGCGCGGGCGGAGGCCCCCCTCCTTCAGGCCGCTGTCGTCGATCGGCGGGATCCGGAGCGGCCGCCGCACGGGCCACACCGTGGCCGTCAGGCCCGGGTACAGCAGGGGCTACCGCTGGTCGCCGTCCAGGTAGCGCAGCACCGCGGTGACCCGGCGGTCGGCGCGGTCGTCCGGCGGAAGTCGCAGCTTCGCGAAGATGCTGCGGATGTGCTTGTGCACCGCGCCGTCGGTGACGAACAGCCGCTCGGCGATCGCGGTGTTGCCCAGCCCCTCGGCCATCAGCCCCAGCACCTCGCGCTCGCGCGGCGACAGCTCGCTCAGCGCCGTGTCCGGCCGTCGGTTGCGGGCGAGCAACTGCGCCACCACCTCCGGGTCGATCACGCTGCCGCCGTCCGCCACGCGGCGCAGCGCGGCGAGGAACTCCTCGACCCGTCCCACCCGTTCCTTCAACAGGTAACCGAGCCCGACGGCGCCGACCGAGAACAGCTCGGTGGCGAACGCCTGCTCCACGTACGCCGACAGGACCAGCACGGCGAGGCCGGGCTGGCGCCGTCGGGCCTCCACCGCGGCCACGATGCCCTCGTCGGTGTGGGTCGGTGGCATCCGCACGTCCACGATCGCGACGTCCGGCGCGTGCTCGTCGATTGCGGCCAGGAACTCGCCCGGCGTGCCCGCCGTGGCGACCACGTCCAGTTCCTCCGCCCGCAGCAGCAGCGCCAGTCCCTCGCGCAGCAGCGGGTCGTCCTCGGCGATCACGATCCGCATGGCAGCTCCACGTGCATCCTCGTCGGTCCCCCCGATGGGCTGGTCAGCGTCATCCGGCCGTCGTAGGCCTCCACCCGTCGACGGATGCCGGTCAGCCCGGAGCCGCGTGCCTCGTCGGCGTCGCCGCGCCCGTCGTCCTCGACGGTCACCAGCAACCGGCCGCGCTCGCGGCGCACGGCGACGGCCACCTGACTCGCGCCGCTGTGCCGGACCACGTTGGTCAGCGCCTCGGCCACCACGAAGTACGCGGTGGCCTCGACCGAGGCCGCACAGCGCACGGCCACGTCGACCGCCAACCGGCAGGGCACCGCGCAACTTCCGGCCAGGCCCGCCAGCGCACCGGCGAGGCCCCGGTCGTCCAGTACCGGCGGCAGGATCCCGCGCACCACCGTACGCAGTTCACCGAGCGCCTGTTCCGCCGCGTCCTGGGCCTGCCCGAGGATCTCGTCGGCACGCTCCGGGTCGCGCCGTACTGCCCGCCGCGCGGCGCCGAGCAGCACGTTGACCGCGACCAGCCGGTTCTGGGTGCCGTCGTGCAGGGAACGCTCGATCCGGCGCAACTCCACCGCGTGCGCGTCCAACGCCGCGGCCCGGGTGGCCGTCAGCGCGGCGACCCGCAGCGACAGGTCGACCCCCGGCGGCGGGGGCAGCAGCCGCCGGCCCGGCCAGGACTGCAAGCGGGCCAGGGCCGGGGTGAACCCGACCGCGGCCAGCCAGCCCAACCCGAGCAACCCGACCACGAGCGCCTCGGACAACCCGTCGATGCGCCACCAGCCGATGCCCGGTGCACCCAACTCGGGTGGGACCAGCCGGTACCACAGCGGAAACGTGATGTCCTGCAGGGCGTAGAGCGGAAGCGCGAGGCCGACCAGTCCGGACGCCAGGCCGGTGACCGAGTGCAGCGTGACCCAGCCGAGTTCCCGGCGGACGAACGGGTCGCGTACCGCCGCCCGCAGTCCGGCCGGCACCGGCCCCGGAGCGGGGATCGGCGTGCCCCATCGGGACAGTCGGGCGCGCTCGCGGTCGGCCACCGAACGCACCGCCCGCAGCGCGCCGGGCGCCGCCCGCAGCCCCACCCCGGCCAGGCAGGCCACCCCCACGATCAACGTCCAGAGCAGCGCGCCCAACGCCAGCACGGCGGTGCCCAGGCCGCCGACGAGGTGCTCGATGGCGTCGACCACGGCGCGCAGCCGTTTCGAGACGTACGCCATCCACCCCACCTCCAGCGCCAACATAGGCCACCGCCCGCCCCGCCGACGGCGCCCGCCGCGGAAAGTACAGCCTGCTGTACCACCGATCGTCGAGCTGGTGGGATCGCCTGCGCCGCACACCCCGGCCTAGCGTCGATGGTGTCGTCGAACACCCACCGAGGGAGACAGCCATGACTGATCCGTACCGCATCGCCGAGGCACCGGCCGTCACGCCGAGCAGACCCGGCGGCCTGCTCCGCCCGCTGCTGTGGCTGGTGCTCTTCGTCAGCGCCGCGGTCAACGCGGTGCTGTCGACCGCGGTGGACAACCCGTGGATCGGCTCCGCGTTCGGCCTGGTGGCGGTGCTGTGCGCGGTGGCGCTGATCGTCCACCACCGCCGAAACCGGTGACCGCTGCCGTGGGGCCCGACGTACCGGTCAGAGCGGCAGCCACTCGATGCTGGTCGTGATCTCGGCCAGCACCTCCGGCAGCGGATCGACCCCGATGCCCGGCCCGGTCGGCACCGCGAGGTGCCCCTCGTCCAGGACGAACGGCTCGGTCAGGTCGGTGCGGAAGTACCGGCTCGAGGCCGACGTGTCACCGGGCAGCGTGAAGCCCGGCAGCGCCGCCAGCGCCACGTTCGCCGCACGACCGAGGCCGGTCTCCAGCATCCCTCCGCACCAGACCGGCACACCGTGGGCCGCACAGAGGTCATGGATGCGGCGGGCCTCCAGATAACCGCCCACCCGGCCCGGTTTGATGTTCACGATGCGACACGCGCCGAGACGGATCGCGTCCGCCGCCGCCCGGGCCGAGGTGATCGACTCGTCCAGGCAGATCGGGGTACGCACCCGCGCGGAGAGGTCCGCGTGACCCACGATGTCCTCCTCGTCGAGGGGTTGCTCGATCAGCAGCAGATCGAACGGGTCGAGGGCGGCCAGCAGGTCCGCGTCCGCCCGGGTGTACGCCGTGTTGGCGTCGACCTGGAGCAGCACGTCGTCACCGAAGCGCTCGCGGACCGCGCGGACCGGTGCGAGGTCCCAGCCCGGCTCGATCTTCAACTTGATCCGGACGTAGCCCTCCGACAGGTAGCCGTCCACCGTGTCCAGCAGCTTGGCCCGCGAGTCCATGATGCCGACCGACACACCGCAGGGCACCCGGTCGTGGACCGCGCCCAGCTCACGGGACAGCGGGCGGCCGGCGGCCCGCAGTTCGGCGTCGAGGATCGCGGTCTCCAGGGCCGCCTTGGCCATCCGGTGGCCCTTGAACGGGTGCAGCGCCGGGGCGACCGCCGTCGCGTCGGCGGGTGCGTGCGCGGCCAACGCCGGCACGAGAAAGCGCCGTAGCACGTCCGCGACGGCCTCGACGTATTCGCTGGAGTAGAGCGGGTCGTCCATCGCGACACACTCACCCCAGCCCTCGGCCTCGTCGGTGACGGCACGCAGCAGGAGCACGTCACGGTCGGTCTGCGTACCGAACGACGTCCGGAACGGCGCCACCAGCGGCATCCGGACCCGACGTAGCTCGATGCCGGCGAGTTTCATCGCTGTTCCCTTTCGGCGTTGGCGCGGGTGAGGACGTACCACCCCGCGCGGTCGAAGCCCTGCACGGTGACGCCGTCGGCGAGCAGCGGACCCATCGCCTCGCGCATCGCCCGGCGCCAGCGCCGGGCGCAGGCCGGGTCGGTGCGCCGCAGCGCCTGGATGTCCGACGGTACGGCCAGCAGAATCGTGTCGCCGTCGACGCGTCCGGGCAGCGGTTCCCCCTGCGGCGTGCGGTCCAGGCCGATCACGGCGCCGGCGCGGCGCAGGGCGGCGGCGTCCCAGCGACGTACCGAACCCCGGGCGGCCTGCCGCACCTGCGGCGCGGAGAGCTCCCAGCGCAGCAACAGCCGATCGGTGTCGTCGCCGCCGTTGACGTCGTCGCGCATGCCGCCGTAGAAGTTCGTGAGGTACTGCACGGGGACGCCGCCGAGCTTCACCACGTTGAAGTACGCGTTGCGGCTGACGAGCGGATCGAAGGTCCAGGTGACCGCGTCGACGCCGTGCCGCAGGCACCAGGCGCGCTGATGCAGCTTCATCGCCCAGCCCACGCTGCGGCCCAGCGCGGCGGGCGCGACGCCGGCGATGTGGCTGTGCAGTTCCCGCCGGGCCGGTGGGCCGAAGAACCCGACGCACGCGCCGACCATGCCGGTGTCGTCGAAGGCCCCGGCCACGTAGTTGCCGGCCTTGCTGAGGGCCCGCAGCAGCTCGCCGGTGATGAGCGGGTTGCCCGGGTCCGGCCGCCAGATCGCCGCGAAGAGCTGATCGACCCGCAGCAGCTCGTCCAGGCCAGCCAGCACCCGGATGCGGACGCCGGCGGCGCGGGCGGCGGCGTCCGCCCCCGCGGCGGCCTCCTCGGCGTGGGTCAGCACGCCGATCCGGTCGCTCATGCCGGCACCGGTTTCGCGTACGTGACGTGTGCCGGACGGTCGTCGGCGAGCAGGTCGACCATCAGCGCGGCGACCAGCGCGGCCCGCCCCGGCAGTTCGGACACCACGACATGCTCGCTCTCGGCGTGCGCGCCGCCGCCCACCGCGCCGAGACCGTCCAGTGTGGGCGTGCCGACGCCGGCGGTGAAGTTCCCGTCCGAGGCGCCACCCACCGCGGCCTGGGGCGGGGCGGGCAGACCGAGGCGGCCCGCCACCGCGACGGCGTGGGCGTAGAGGGCGGCGGACGCGCTGGCCTCCAGCGGCGGTCGGTTCGGCCCGCCGTCGAGGGTGAGTCGGGCGCGCGCAGCACCGGGGGACAACGCCCGCATGGCGACGTCCACCCGCTGCTGCTCGGCCAGGTCGCGGACCCGGACGTCCACGGCGATCTCCGCGGTCGCGGCACCGTGTTCGTGGTGGTGCCGGCCGTCAGGACGGTGGGCACGACGGTGGTCCCGGCGGCGGAGTCCCCCAACGCGTGGATCGCGAGGATCTGGTGGGCCACCTCCACGGAGGCGTTCACCCCCCGCTCGGGTTCGAGGCCGGCATGAGCGGCGCGGCCGTGCACGGTCAGGCGGTACATCGACACGCCCTTGCGTCGCGTCTTCAGCGCGCCGCCGTCCGCGGATGCCTCCAGCACCAGCGCGGCCACGCAGCCGGCGGCCTCCGACTCGACGAGTTCCCGGGAGCTCGGCGCGCCGAGCTCCTCGTCGCCGGTGACCAGCAGTGTCACGCCGGTGCGGTCGGGCAGTTCCGCGACGGCGTGCAACGCCTGCACCACTCCCGCTTTCATGTCGAAACAGCCGGGTCCGCGCAGGACACCGTCCGCGACCGCGAAGGGGCGCTCACGCAGGGACCCGATCGGCCAGACCGTGTCGTGATGCCCCGACACCAGCACCCGGGCCGGGCCGTCGCCGAAGCGCCACCGCAGGTGGGTACGCCCCTGCCGGACGATGCGCTCCGGTGGCGTACCGAGCCGGCGGGTGCCGAGCGCGGCCAGCACGTCGGCACTGCGGGCCACGGCGGCCAGGTCGTGCGACGGCGACTCGCAGGTCACCAACTCCTCGATGTCGGCGAGGATCAGCGGCACCCGCCGCGTGAGCCGGGCGAGCAGATCCATCTACGCCACCTTCGGGGTCGCGCGGACGCCGAAGTGCAGGTACCGCTCACCGGTGGGCAGCCGATAGAAGGTCGCCGGCATCCACGTGCCGCTCTCCGGCAGGCGTACCGCGTACAGGTCGTCGGCCACCGCGACCATGGGCAGTTCCCGGACCGGTTCGGGGGTGATCTCGGCCAGCGGGCCGGTGACCGTCAGCCGCATCGTCAGCCCGTCGGCCGCGTCGAGGATGTCGATACGGGAGCCCGCGCGCTCGTACGTGCCGAGATGGGCGGTCACGTCCACGGTCACCGGTTCGGCCGGAGGCGCGAACGGCTCCGGCATCCGGACACCGGCGACGTCGGCCAGGATCTCGGAGTACAGGTCCTGGAACAGACCGCGGGAGTCGTCGGTGTTCGTCAGCAGCGCCACGGCCAGGCCCTGTTCGGGCAGCAACCGCAGGTACGCCGTCTGGCCGATGGTGTGCCCGTCGTGGCCGACGAGGCGCCGACCGTCCCAGCCGAACCGGATCCAGCCCAGCCCCCACGAGTCGCCCAGGACGATCTTGTCCGGCAGTTCGGCCTGCTGGGCGGCCATCGCGGCGGCGCTCTCCACGCTCAGCAGCCGCGTGCCGTCCGGTGCCAGTCCCCCGGTCAGATGCAGGCGGGCGAAGCCGAGCAGGTCCGCTGCGCAGGCGTTGATCAGGCCGGCCGGGCCCAGCGAACGCGGCAGCGTCCACACCGGAGCACGCGTCGGACCGTCCGGCCCGGGGCTGTGCCCGACGGCGGACCGGTACAGCAGCGCCTCCTCCGGCAGGGTGCCGGTGCGGCGCAGGCCGAGCGGGTCGCTCAGGCGGGTACGCACCGCCGCGTCCCAGGTGCCGCCGGTCAGCTTCTCGATCACCCGACCGGCGAGGACGTAACCGGCGTTGCAGTAGGACCAGGTGGCCCCCAGCGGGTGGTTGTGCCCCACCGTCGCCAGTTCGGCCACGTACCTCTCGACGCAGTCGTCGCCACGGCCGGTGTCGGTGAAGACGTCGCCGTCGATTCCGCTGGTGTGGACGAGCAGGTGACGCATCGTGAGCTTCCCGGTCACGGCCGGGTCGGCGAGCTCCAACTCGGGCAGCACGTCGGTGATCGGCGCGTCGAGCTCCAGACGGCCCTCGTCGACGAGTTGCATGGCCAGTGTCGCGGTCCACACCTTGCTGATCGAGCCGATCTGGAACACCGAGTCCGGGGTGGTCTCGACGCCGGTGTCGACGTTCAGGACCCCGTACGCGGCCTCCACCAGCTCGTCGGAGGCGTCGGGATGCAACCGCAGGATGCCCAGCGTCGCCCCCGGCACCCGGTGCCGCTCGGCGAGCGCGGCCAGTCGTCGCCGCCAGTGGGCGGCGTCCACCGGCGCCCGACGCGACCCGGTGTGGCGCTGGACCCACTCGACGACGCGGCGGTTGTAGTCGATCCGCTGCGACGGCGGCCCGTCGACGATGACCAGGTGCGATGCGTTCGGATACAGCACCAGTTCAGCCGGGACTCCGCGTTCACGCAGGGCGGTGTGCCACTGCTGGGCCTGGCCGACCGGGCAGGTGCGGTCCTCCTCGCCGTGCAGGATCAGAGTCGGGGCGGTCACCCGGTCGACCCGGGTCAGCGGCGACATGGCCGCGTACCGGGCCGGGTCCTCCCACGGCCGGCCGCCCAGCTCGTACGAGGCGAGGAAGGCCCCGTCGTCGGAGGTGCCGGCCATGCTCGTCAGGTCACTGACCACGCCGCCGGCCACCGCTGCGGCGAACCGGTCGTCGTGCGCCGTCAGATAGCAGGTCATGTAGCCGCCGTAGCTGTAGCCGGTCACCGCCAGCCGGCGGGGGTCGGCGACGCCCTCGGCGACGAGCTCGTCGATCGGCTCCAGGAAGTCGGCGGCGTCGGCCACCCCCCACGCGCCGATGGTCGCGGTGAAGAACCGCTCGCCGTAACCGTCGCTGGCGCGGGGGTTGAGCAGGAGCACCGCCCAGCCCTCGGTAGCCAGCTGCTGGTGGTAGAGGTGGATGTCGTCCGCCGCGCCGTTCCACGCGTTGTGCGGGCCGCCGTGGACGTCCAGGAGCAGCGGCTGCGGTGCCTGCGCGGCCGGGTCGCGGATCAGCCAGCCGTGCACGGTCGTGCCGTCCGAGGTGGTGAACTCCCGCTCCTCGCGCGGGAACAGCTCCACGTCGGCGAGTGCCTCGTTGTGCGCGGCGAGCACGGTCTGCACGCCGCTGCCCAGGTCCACGGCGACCACGTCACCGTACGAGGTGGGGGTGGCGACGACGACCGTGGCCGTGTCACCGGCCACCGACAGGCCGGACACGACGTGGCCGCGCCGGCCACCACCGGTCGGGGCGTGCCGCCGTCGGCGTCCACCGCGTACAGGTGGGTGCAGCCCCGGTCCCGGACGCAGAACAGCACGGTACGGCCGTCGGCGGTGAAGCGTGGCTGGGCGCCGGGGTAACCCGGTGCGCCGCGCATGACGTTGCGGTCCAGGCCGGCCGCGAGGTCGAGGACCGGGCCACCGTCGAGCGGCACACGCAGCAGACGCGCGTGCCCGACCGGATCGCCGGGCATTCCGACGACGAGCAGGGCTTCGCCGTCCGGTGTCCACGTCACCGCGCTCCCGAAGCCCTCGCGCAGCCCCACCGGACGCGGTCGGGCGTGCTCGTCGCCGATGTCGAGCACGTGCACGGGAGCACGGACGACGAGGTCGGCGTCCGGTGCGGGGGCGGCGGCGAACGCCAGCCGGGTGGAGTCCGGTGACCAGGCCGGCTCACCGGCGTGCCAGTCGCCCTCGGTCAGGCGCCGGCACCGGCCCGCCGCCGTGTCGTACAGGAACAGATGGTTGCGTACGCCGCGCAGCAGGCCGGTGCCGTCGAGCTGATAGTCCAGACGACGCAGAACCACCGGCGCGGATGCGTGGCGACGGCGGGCGTCTTCCTCGTCCTCGTCCGCGCCGGCGGCCGGGTCCACGGCGGCGGTGAAAGCGATCTTCGTGCCGTCGGGGCTCCACACCGCGGCGCCGGCGCCGAGCGGCAGGCTGGTCACCTGCTCGGCCTCGCCGCCGTCGGCGGGCAGCAGCCAGAGCTGCGCGGGGCCGTCCTCGGCACGCAGGAAGGCGAGCCGGCTCCCGTCCGGTGACCAGGCTGGCGCCGAGTCGGCCGGGCCACGGGTGAGTCGCCGCGGTGCGCGGCCGTCGGGCCCTGCACACCAGATGTCGCGCCGCACCCGGTCGGCGTCCGCGTCGGACGTGCGCAGCACGTACGCGACGCGTCCGTCCGGGCTCACCGCCGGCTGTTCCGGCACGGCCACGGTCAGGAGATCCTCGATGCGCAGACGTCGTACCACGCCCACCCTCCTCCGTTCGTCGGCTTCCTTGCGCGAAGCCTGCCCGGTGCGGCGGCCGGTGTCTTGGTACGCGACGACGAGACGGCGGCCCTCGACTCGTCGGTTACGCCGAGGCGCTCGGCCCCGGTGGGTTCACCGGGCCGTCGGCGAGTGGCGAGAACACCCGCAGTTGCAGCATGGCGCCGAAGCGGGCGTCCGGGTCGGCGAGGTCGAGCGCGCCCAGTTCGGCGAGCCGGCGCAACCGGTAGCGGAAGGTGTTCGGGTGCACGTGCAGCACCGCGGCAGCGGCGACCACGTCGCCGAACGCGTCCAGCCAGGCGGCGAGCGTCTCGACCAGGCGGGCGTTGTGCTCCGCGTCGTAGGCCAGCAGCCGGGCCACCGGGCCACTGGGCACGTCCCCCCGGGCGGCGACGGCGTCCCGCAGCTCCAGCAGCATCGCCTCGGTGTGCACATCGGTGAGACGGGCCACCCGCCGGCCGCCCCCGCCGCGGCTGCGCAGCACCCGCAACGCCCGGTCCGCGCTGGCCCGGGCGATGTACAGCCCGGCCACCGAGGTCGCCACCGGGCTCACCCCCGCCAGGGTGCTGGCCCGTTCACCGACGCGGTCGAGGAACCCGGTCGCCACGCGGACCGCCCGCTTCTCGCCGTCGTCGACCGTCACCGGCAGTAGCCCGTAGGTCACGTCGCCGAGCAGGGCCACGGCGCTGCCGGCGTGCACCGCGCTCAGATGCATGGCCAGCGCGTCGCTCACCCGCTGCCGTTGCGCGGCCGCGCCCGAGCTGTCCGCCGGGCCGCTCCCGATCGGCTCGGCCCCCACCGCCAGCACCACGAGCGGGTGGTCGGCCAGGCCCAGTCGGGCCAGCGAATCCCGGGCGCCGGCGCCACCCTCCAGGGCGGTGCCGACCAGTTCGGTGCGGAGCCGCCGTTCCACGTCGGCGCCCGCGCGCAGGCGCAGCATGTGCAGGGCGACCAACTTGGCGGCGTCGCTGAGGGCCCGGGAGCGGTCCGGGGTCAGCGGGCGGCGTACCGCGGCCCAGATCGAGCCGAGGAACTCGTCTCCGGCACGCACGGCCACGGCCACCCGGGGCACCGAGAAGTCGCCCGAACCTGGCGGCGGCGCCACGAACACCGGCTGCTCGCTGTGGTGCAGGTCGCGGGTCACGCCCGTACGCGACAACATGCGCGCGTACCGTTCGGGCACCTGACGGCCCAGGATGGTCTCCACCCGGGACTTGTCCGCCTCCTCCTGACGCCCGGAGAAGGCCAGCACCCGCGAATCCGGATCCTCGATCGTGACCGGCGCGTCGACCAGCGCGGCGACGGCGTTGGCCAGGGCGAACAGGTCACCGGAGGGCAGCCCGCCGAGCGTCTCCGGACGGGCGTCGCCGACGTCGCCCTGGCGCAGCATGGAGCGCAGCAACGCGGCGAGCTGCGCCCAGGACGCGCCGCGGGTCAGCGCCAGCACCGCCACCCCCGACTCCAGCGCCGCGGTCCGCAGCGATTCCGTGGCGGGCACCGGTGCCCGCAGCACCAGGCCGGCGGCGTCGTGTCGGCCGAGCGTACGCAGCAGGCCGGCGATCTCGTCGGTCTCGCGCAGGCCCACCCCCAGCACCAGTGCGTGCGACGGCAGGCTGGGCTCGTCGTGCGGGTCGTGGATGGCGACACCGCCGATCGGCGCGTCCGAGTGCGCGTCGCCGTGCACCAACTCGAGCAGGGTGGCTCCGAGGTCGTCGAGGACACGGCCGAGGCTGGCTCGAGGCTGCTGACTCATGGGCGGGCCACCATCCGGAAGAAGGTGTTGCGCGACGACGAGCCTAGCGGGCTCGACGGTGGCGGGAAGGCCGCTACGGCCGGGCCTGCCCGGCAGCGGCGGCGAAGTGGCAGGCGGCCAGGTTGCGGTGGCCGGCGCCGCTCGGTTCGCTGTCGCGGCACCGGTCCCGGCCCGGCACGACCTGCGGGCCGACCGGGCAGCGCGGGTGGAAGCGGCAACCGGACGGGGGCTGGTGCGGGTCCGGCGGGTCGGCGTCGGCGCTCTCCCCCGGTGGCTGCGGCAACGGCGCACCGGCGCGCGGAACGGCGGCGAGCAACTCCCGGGTGTACGGGTGCTGCGGATCGCCCAGCACGTCCGCGGCGGGGCCGTACTCGACGATCCGGCCCAGGTACATCACGGCGACGACGTCGCTGACGTAGCGCACCACGGCGAGGTTGTGCGAGATGAACAGCATGGTCAGGCGCATCCGTCGCTGCAGTTCCCGTACGACGTTGAGGACCGCGCCCTGGATGGACACGTCCAGCGCGGAGGTGATCTCGTCGGCGACGATCACCTCCGGTCGACCGGCCAACGCGCGGGCCAACGCGACCCGCTGCCGCTGACCGCCGGAGAGTTCGTCCGGGCGTACGCCGGCCCGGTCCGCGGGCAGGCCGACCAGTTCGAGCAGCCGGCCGACCTCGGCGCGCCGCTGCGCCGCGGTCGAGGCCGGCTGTCGCGGGATGGCCTCGGCGATCGAGTCGCCGATGCTCATCCGCGGGTCGAGGGCGGAGTACGGATCCTGGAACACCATCTGCAGTGGTGGCCGGCCCGCGGCCCGGGACATCTCCCGCACCGGCCGGCCGTCCAGCAGGATCCGTCCGCCGGTCAGCGGTGCCAGCCCCACCGCGGCGCGGGCCAGCGTCGACTTGCCCGAGCCCGACTCGCCGACCAGCCCGACGACCGTTCCGGCGGGCACGACCAGGTCGACGCCGTCGACCGCGACGGTGCCCCGACGGCGTGACCCGAAGCGGACACTCACCTGTTCGAAGCGCAGTTCCCGCATCGCGGCCTCACGCGCCGCGGGGCGTCGCGCGGGCGCCGAAGTGCAGGTACCGTCCGCCGCTGGGCAGCTGGTAGAAGGTGGCCGGGATCCAGTTGCCGGTCTCGGGGTCCTGGCAGACGAACAGGTCGGGCGCCACCGCCACCATCGGATAGTCCACGTCCTGTTCCTGAAGCACCTTGGCGAGCGGTCCGGTCAGGCTCACCCGGAGCACCGGGCCGTTGTCACCGACGAGCACCTCCTGTCGGATGCTGGCGCGTTCGTAGACGCCCACGTACGGCGCGACGTCCACCTCGACCGGTTCGTCCGGCGGCCCCAGCGGGTGCGGTACGGGCACGCCGGCCAGGTCGTCGAACACCTCGCGGTAGAGCTGCTCGTAGAGGGCCCGCCCGTTGCCGCCGTTGGTGAGCAGCGCGACCGCGATGCCCTGCTCCGGCAGCAGCCGCAGGAACGCCGCCTGGCCGATGGTGTTGCCGTCGTGGCCGATGAGCCGGTGGCCGCCCCAGCCCATCCGTTCCCAGCCGAGTCCCCAGGAGTCGCCGAGGGTGTGCTTGTCCGGCAGCTCGGCCTGGTGCGCGGCCATCGCGGTGACGCCGGCTTCGCTGAGCACCCGGGTGCCGTCGGCGGCCAGTCCACCACACAGGTGCATGCGCGCGAAGCGCAACAGGTCGGCGGCGCTCGCGACGACCGCCCCGGCCGGGCCGGCCGAGCGCGGGATGCCCCAGACCGGCGCGAGCACGTTCCTGCCGTCCTCGGACAGGTGACCGACGGCGGTACGGAACAGGAGAGCGTCCTCGGGCAGGGTGACGGTGTGCTCCAGACCGAGGGGGGTGCTGATGCGTTTCCGCACCGCGGCGTCCCAGGTGCCGCCGGTGAGTTTCTCGATCACCCGCCCGGCGAGCGAGTAGCCGGAGTTGCAGTACGACCAGGTGGCCGCCAGCGGGTGGTTCTGGGCCGCGTCGGCCAGACCGGCCGCGTACTTCTCCAGGCAGTCGTCCCCGCGTCCGGTGTCGGTCATGATGTCGCCGTCGATGCCGCTGGTGTGCGTCAACAGGTGCCGCATGGTCAGCCGCTTGGTCACCTCGGCGTCGCGCAGTCGCAGCTCCGGGAGCACGTCGAGCAGCGGGGCGTCCAGGTTCAGCCTGCCCTCGTCGACGAGTTGCATGACCAGGGTCGCCGTCCACACCTTGCTGATCGAGCCGATCTGGAAGAGCGAGTCGGTGGTCGTCTCCACGCCGGTGCGCAGACTCAGCAGCCCGTGGGCGGCCTCGGCGACCTCGTCGGAGTCCGGGGTGACCCGCAGGATGCCGAGCGTCGCGCCCGGCACCCGGTGCTCCTCGGCGAGGGCGGCGAGCCGCCGCGTCCAGTGGTCGATGTCCACACTCATGCCGTGCTCCCTTCCGTTCCTGCGGCGGCGGGTTGCCCGGCCGCGGAGGTCTGCTGCGGCGCCACGGTGGGCGCCAGGTCGGCGTGCCAGCAGGCGACCCGCCGGTCGCCGCCGTACGTCGCCAGCGGCGGGTCCTGCTCGCGGCACCTGGCGGTGGCCAGCGGGCAGCGCGGCGCGAACGCACAGCCGGCGGGCAGTCGCCCCGGTTCCGGTGGCCGGCCCGGAACCGCCGCCAGTGGCAGCTCCCGGTCGGTGTCCATTCCGGGTACGGCCGCCACCAACGCCCCCGTGTACGGGTGCCGGGCGTCGTGCATCAGCTCGCCGGCGGGCAGGTCCTCGACGATGCGCCCGGCGTACATGACCAGCACCCGCTCGCAGACCTGGGCGACCACCGTGACGTCGTGGCTGATGAACAGCAGGGCGACGTCCTCGGCCGTACGGATGTTCTCCAGCAGCCGCAGCACCTGACGCTGGACGGTGACGTCCAGGGCCGTGGTCGGCTCGTCGGCGATGATCAGCGCTGGGCTGGCCATCACCCCCATGCCGATCATGGCGCGTTGGCGCATGCCGCCGGAGAACTCGTGCGGCAACTGCCGTGCGCGCCGCTCGGCGGCCGGGATCCGGACGGCGCGCAGCCGGTCGACGGCGCGGGCCCAGGCCCGGGTCCGGTCCGCGCCCTCGTGCTGGCGGACGACCTCGGCGAGCTGACGGCCGACCCGCTGGGTCGGGTTCAGCGAGGTCATCGGGTCCTGGAAGACCATCGCGAGCGAGGTGCCGAGCAGACGCCGGTGCGCCTTGCCGGAGCCCGCGCGCAGGTCCGCGCCGAGGAACTCGAGGCGCTCGGCGTGTACCCGGCCCGGTGCCGGTACGAGCTGGGCGATCGCCAGCGCGGCCAGGCTCTTGCCGGAGCCGGACTCCCCCACGATCCCGACCGCCTCGCCGCGGCGCAGCTCAAGGCTGACCTCACGCACCGGGGTCACCTCGTCGGCGCCGGCCGGAAAGGTGACCGACAGGTTCCGCACGCTCAGCAACGACGATCCGGCCTGGTACGTCCCGCCCGCGCGAGCGACCGGCGGGGCATCGTCGGCGGGGCGGGCGCCGGCCTGCGGGGAGCGCAGCCCGATGGCGCGGGCCACGGCCTCGCCGGTGAGGTTGAACGCCATGGCCGCCACGACGACGGCGACGCCGGCGGCGAGCGCCCCGGCCGGATGGATGTAGATCTGTGCCAGACCCTCGCCGAGCAGCCGTCCCCAGTCGTAACTCGGGGCCTGCACCCCCAGTCCGAGGAAGGACAGGCCGGCGAAGGAGAGCAGGGAGCCGCCGGCGGCCATCGTCGCGGTGACGACCAGCGGCTCGGCGATGTTCGGCAGCACGTGCCGCACCAGGATGCGGATCCGGCCGATCCCGGCGATGCGGGCGGCGGCGATGAAGTCACGCCCGGCAACGGTCGCCACCATGGTCTGGGTGAGCCGGGCGAACCCGGGCGCGGTGGCGAAGCCGATCGCCAGCACGGCGCCCTTCGCCCCGACGCCGAAGATCACCGCGAAGAAGAGCGCCAGCAGCAGATTGGGGAACGCCACCGCGACGTTGATCAGCGCGGCGATCCACCGGCCGGCGCGACGGCCGAGCAGCATCGGCGCGGTGCCGAGCAGCAGGCCCGCGAGTACGCCGATCGCGGTGGCCGCCAGGGCCAGCGCCACGGACAGCCGCGTGGCGACCAGCACCCGGGCCAGGATGTCGCGGCCGAGCAGGTCGGTGCCGACGGGGTGCCGCGCGGACGAACCCTGCAGGATGTCCGCCGGGCTCACGGCGTCGGCGCGGGACTGCCACACGAGGGGCGCCACCACGGCCAGCAGCAGCACCACGAGCAGCAGCGTCGCGGCGGTGACGCCCAGCGGGCTGCGCAGCGCGCCGATCCAGCGGCTTCGCGTCGCCGGGGCCACGGCTCAGCTCTCCCGGATCGCGGAGCGCGGGTCGAGCACCGCCAGTGCGACGTCCACCGTGAGGTTGACCAGCAGGACTCCGACCCCGTAGACGAGCACCACACCCTGCACGGTCGGATAGTCCTTGGCCAGGATGGACCGGACGATGGTGCCACCCAGCCCGGGCCAGGCGAAGACGTTCTCCACCAGCACGGTGCCGGCGACCAGGCCGCCGAGTAGCAGGCCGCCGACGGTGAGCGTGGCGGTCAGGGCGTTGGGCAGCGCGTGGCGCAGGTAGAGCACGCGCGGCGGCAGCCGTTTGGCGCGGGCCGTACGGATGTAGTCGGTGTGCAGCACCGCCAGCATCTCCACCCGCACGATCCGGGCCAGCACGGCGGCCGGGCCGATGGCCAGGGCGAGGACCGGCAGGACGTACGAACCGGGACCGGCACGTCCGGCCACCGGCGCCCAGCCGAGCTGCACGCCGAAGACGAAGACCAGGCCCACGGCCATGAGGAACTCCGGAATGGTGGCGAGCACCACGCTGGTGGAGGTGAACATCCAGTCGCCGACGCGGCGTCGGCCGTCGGACGCCAGTGCGGCCATCGCCGTGCCCAGCGGCACGGCGACGACGACCGCGACGGCGAAGGCGAGAACCGCCATCTCGACGGTGGCGCCCATCCGGTCCCCGATGACCTCCGCCACCGGCAGGCCGGAGGTCATCGACGTGCCCAGGTCACCGGTCAGCAGGTTGCCGAGGTAGTGCAGGTACTGCGACCACAGCGGGTCGTCGAGGCCCATCGCCGCCCGCCGCTGCGCGACCAGCTCGACCGGGGCCGTCGGGCCGAGCGCGGCGCGGACCGGATCGCCCGGCAGCGCGTGGATCATGATGAACGCGGCGGTCACGAGGACCCACAGCGACAGCAGCAGGCGCCCGGTTCGGCGCACCGCGAACCGCACCCAGGCGTTGTCGGTGAGGGCGTTCTGCCCGAGCTGCCGTACGGCGATGACGCTCACGCTTCTCCTTCCCTGCGGCGGGCGGGCGGCGGCGCGACCCACGGATCGCCGCGGGCCGGCGCCCGGTCAGCCGAGCATCCGGATGGACGCGGGATCGAGGCTGCCCTCGGACAGCTCCACGGTGGCCCCGCGGGCGTAGACCGGGATGTTCGAGTTCGCGAACGGCACCAGGTCCAGGTGCTGGAGCAGGGCCTTCTCGGCCGCCGCCCACTGGGGGCACCCACCGACCCCGGGCACCTTCTGCGCGGCGTCGACGGCGGCCTGGTAGTCCTTGTTGTCGATGGCCGCGAAGTTGGTGCCCTGCGGCGGAACCGGCCCCGACACGTACGGCACGAGTTGGCTCGGCAGCGTCACCCCGATCGGGAACATCGCGACGTCCCAGGCCAGCTGACCGCCGGCGATCTGGCCGACCTGCACCTCGGTGACCGGCTTGAGGACCGCCTTCACACCGACGGCGGTCCACTGCTGCTGCAACAGTTCGGCGGTTGCCTGGGCGCCGGGCGTGCCCGACGTCGAGTACGCGACCGTCAGGGCGAGCGGTGTGCCACCGCGGACGCGTACGCCGTCGCCGCCGACCGTCCAGCCGGCCGCGTCCAGCGCGGACCCGGCCGCCGCCTTGTCGAAGCCCGGCAGGGTGCCGGTGACCGTGTCGCCCTTGCAGGGGGTCATGGACGGCGCGACGAGACCGGTCGGTGCCGCACCCTGCCCACTGGTGAAGACCTGCCGCAGCTGGGCGAGGTCGAGCGACTGCACCAGGGCACGACGTACGGCCGGGTCGGCGGTGGGGAGGCCGGCCTTCTGGTGGAACAGGATCTCGCCGGTGGGCGCGAGGACGTCCCGCTTCAGGTAGCCGTCGCCTCGCAGACGCTGCCCGTCGGGGCCACTGAGGCGGGCGGCGTTCACCTCCCCGGACAGCATGAGGTTCGCGGTGGTGGCCTCGTTGGCGATGATCCGCAGAACCACCTTGTCCGGCAGACCGGGCTGGTCGCTCTTCCAGTCGCCGGGGCCCCAGGCGTAGTCCTTGCGCCGGGTCAGTGTGTAGTGGTCGTCGGCGACGGCCTCGGTGAGGGTGAACTGGCCGGTGCCGTCCGAGCCCCGCTTGAGGACGTCCCGGTTCGTCATGCCCTTCTCGCAGACGATGGGCAGGCCGCCGATGTTGCGGTCGAGGAAGGCGTCCGGCGACGGGGAGGTCACCGACACCGTGCCGGCCGCCTGGTCGGCGGTGGCCGTGGCGCCGGCCGGCACGTACGTGCCGACCCGGCTGGAGCCGTTCTTGACGTCGCCGACGAAGCTGATGTTCGCCGCGACCGTCCCGGCGGTCAGCGGGCTGCCGTCGGCGCAGGTGATGCCCTTGCGCAGGGTGAACGTCGCGGTGGTCGTCGTCGCCTGCCACTTCTCCGCCAGGCCGGGGAGCAGTGTGCCGTCCGGGGCGAAGTCGAGCAGCGAGTCGTAGAGGAAACGATCGACCTGCCCGGTGACCGAGAGCGAGGTGAAGTGGGGATCGAGACTGCCCGGATCACCGGGCAGTGCCATCGTGAACGTCTTGCCGTCGACCAGGCGGCCATCGGAGCCGCCCGCGTCACCACCGCAGGCGCCCAGCAGGAGCGCTGCCGCTCCGAGCGCCGCAGCCAGTCGCAGAGCCTTCATCGCGCCTCCACGTGCTACGTGTGCGGCAAGACTGCCGATCGCGCGGTCCGGTTGTCTTTGGCGTGTCCGACAATATGACGACCTTCCGCTTGTACGTGACGACGACGTGAACCGGCCTGCGACGCGCACGCCCTCCGGTGTCGCTGAACCAGGGTCCGGAAAGTCTCCGGAAATTTCGGCTGCGGCTCCCCCGGATCGTGATCCTCCCACCGGCACGCCAAGGTGATCTCCGTGAACCCTGATCGACTACTGACCAGGATGGACGGCTTCCCTGTGGGTGGTCGACGCCCAGCACGAGGTTGCCGCGATGTTTCCGGAAAATGTTGACAGGCTGACGGCTGGGTCAATACGGTCCCCATCGACGGCGCTCAATCACCGTCGACGCCATTCACCGCGACCCACTCCTCCGGTCGTCGTGCGGGACGACCGGCCACCACCACCAGGCGGGATGACGCCGGTGACCGTCACGTGGCCACCGGCAGCGGGCCGCCACGAGGAGGAACAGGTTCATGACCGACACCAACCACACCCCCATCAGACCGAGGAGGCGCGGCCGCATGCGGTTGCTCCTCGGCGCCGCCTGCGCGGCCGTCCTGGCCGTCACCGGCACGATGACGGCCACCAACGCGTACGCCGAGGCCGACCGGACCCTCACCTCGAACCTCACCGGCACGCACAACGGCTACTTCTTCTCGTTCTGGAAGGACAGTGGCAACGCCAGCATGACGCTGCGCGCCGACGGCCGATACACCAGCAGTTGGGACAGGAGCACCAACAACTGGGTCGGCGGCAAGGGTTGGGCCACCGGCAACCGACGGACGGTCACCTACTCGGGCAGCTACAACCCGGGCAACAACAACACCTACCTCGCCCTGTACGGGTGGACGCGCAACCCGCTCATCGAGTACTACGTGGTGGAGAACTTCGGCAGCTACAACCCGAGCAGCGGCGCCACCCGGATGGGCACGGTCACCACTGACGGCGGCACCTACGACATCCTGCGCAGCCAGCGGGTCAACGCCCCGTCGATCGACGGCAACCAGACGTTCTACCAGTTCTGGAGCGTCCGCCAGCAGAAGCGCTCGAGTGGCACCATCACCACCGCCAACCACTTCGACGCCTGGGCCCGCGCCGGCTTGAACCTCGGCACCAACCACAGCTACCAGATCATGGCGACCGAGGGCTACCAGAGCAGCGGAAGCTCCGACATCACCGTCCGGGAGGGCAGTGGCGGCAACCCGACCTCCCCGCCCCCCACCGGCAATCCCGGGACCGGCAACTGCACCGCGACCCTCTCCGCCGGCCAGCAGTGGGGTGACCGGTTCAACATCAATGTCGCGGTCAGCGGCGCAACCAACTGGGTCGTCAGTCTCGGTCTCGGCGGCGGCCAGAGCGTGCAGAACAGCTGGAACGCCTCCGTCAGCGGCACCAGCGGCACCGTCACCGCGACACCGAACGGCAGTGGCAACAACTTCGGAATAACGGTCATGGCCAACGGCAACTGGAACTGGCCGACCGTCACCTGCCGCACCGGCTGACCCGGACCACTGCGACACGGCACCTCTGGCGTGGCGGCCTCGGCCGCCACGCCAGAGGTGTGTGGGGCCCCTGGTCGACCTGCAACCATCGAGCCGAACCGAGGCCGCGGCCATCGCGCACGGCCCGACCCGCGGTGGCAGACTGACGATCCGCGGTCGGAGCGGCGAACCTCCCGGCAGGAGATCGGCGAAACTTCGGACGACCATGTCGAGAACCCGTCGCCGGCTCCGTCCCCGGAGTGAACGCGACCAAGATGGGCCGCGCCCGTACCGGGAGAAACACACGATGGCCAAGTACCTGCTGCTCAAGCACTACCGAGGCGCCCCGACCGCGGTCAACGACGTACCGATGGACCAGTGGACGCCGCAGGAGATCTCGGCGCACATGCAGTACATGCGCGATTTCGCCGCGCGGCTGGAGCAGACCGGCGAGTTCGTCGAGGGCCAGGCGCTCGCGCCCGAGGGGACGTTCGTCCGGTACGACGGCGAGGGGAACCCGCCGGTCACCGACGGCCCGTTCGCCGAGACCAAGGACCTGATCGCCGGCTGGATGGTGATCGACGTCGACAGCTACGAGCGGGCCGTCGAGCTGGCCGGGGAGCTGTCGGCCGCGCCCGGGGCGGGTGGGAAGCCGATCCACGAGTGGCTTGAGCTGCGCCCGTTCCTCACCGAGCCACCCACCATCACGGAATGACCGCTGAGCTGGACGAGGCTCTGCTGCGGAGCCTCACGCCGAGCGTGCTCGGGATCCTCGTCCGCCGCGGAGTCGACTTCGCGGCGGCCGAGGACGCCGTGCAGGACGCGCTGGTCGAAGCGGTACGCGTCTGGCCGGCCGACCCGCCACGGGACCCGAAGGGCTGGCTGATCACCGTGGCCTGGCGCCGGTTTCTCGACACGACCCGCGCTGACGTCGCCCGCCGACGACGCGAGGACCTCGTCGACGAGGAACCGGCGCCCGGGCCGGCGCCCACTGTGGACGACACGCTCCAGCTCTACTTCCTGTGCGCCCACCCGTCGCTGACGCCGTCATCGGCGGTCGCGCTCACGCTGCGCGCCGTCGGCGGCCTGACCACCCGGCAGATCGCGCACGCCTACCTGGTGCCCGAGGCGACCATGGCGCAGCGGATCAGCCGGGCCAAGCGCACCGTCTCCGGTGTGCGGTTCGACCAGCCCGGCGACGTCGCCACCGTGCTGCGCGTCCTCTACCTGGTCTTCAACGAGGGCTACTCCGGCGACGTCGACCTCGCCGCCGAGGCCATCCGACTGACCCGGCAACTCGCTGCCGCGATCGACCATCCCGAGGTGGCGGGGCTGCTCGCCCTCATGCTGCTGCACCACGCCCGGCGCGCCACCCGCACCGCGCCCGACGGCAGCCTCGTGCCGCTCGCCGAGCAGGACCGGGACCGATGGGACACCACGTCGATCGCCGAGGGCGTCCAGATCCTCCAGACGGCCCTCGCCCGCGACCGGCTGGGCGAGTTCCAGGCCCAGGCCGCCATCGCGGCACTCCACGCCGACGCGCCCACCGCCGACGAGACCGACTGGGTGCAGATCGTCGAGTGGTACGACGAGCTCACGCGCCTGACCGACAGTCCGGTCGTCCGGCTCAACCGCGCGGTGGCGGTCGGCGAGGCCGACGGACCGCGCGCCGGTCTGGCGGCGCTCGCGGCGCTGGACGACTCACTGCCTCGTCACACGGCGGTCGCCGCGTACCTCCAGGAACGCGATGGTGACCTGGCGACGGCCGCACGGTTGTACGTCGAGGCAGCCCGCAAGGCAACCAATCTCGCCGAACGTGACCACCTGACCCGCCAGGCCGCCCGGCTCAACGCCCGCCGCTGACGGGTCACGTCACGGACGCGCTCGCGTCGTCCCGCGCGTCGAGGTACGTGTTCAGCGCGGTGGCGCCGCGGGAGTCGACACGCCAGACCCGCACACCGTCGAAGGTCTGCCGTACGCCCTCCCGGAAGACCGGTACGTCGTCGACGCCCGCCAGCTGGCCACCGCCCTCGCCGGCGTTCTCCCCCGGCTGTCCCCCTGGTTCGCTACTCCCCGCTCGACCCGACGCAGGTGGCCAACACCGACGGGATCGCCTTCGTCAAGGACACCCGGCGCAGCTGACTCCCCGCCGGGCCCCGGCCAGTCACCTGCCGAGCAGGTTCGCACGTTGACGAAGGTGGCGCGACTAGACTCAGGACCGGCGTCGATCGGGGGAGCGTGCGCAGGTGAGTTCGTCCCAGCTTCTCGTCACGCTGGACCGCGACAGTCCGGTTCCGTTACAGCAGCAACTCTGCGATCAGATCAGCGGATCCGTGCGGACCGGTCGGCTGCGCCCCGGTGACCCGGTGCCGCCCAGCCGTGAGCTGGCGCACCAGCTCAGGGTCTCCCGGACAGTGGTGACCCGGGCGTACGAGCTGCTGCGGGCCAACGGGGTGCTCACCTCGCGGCGCGGATCCGGCACGCGGGTCAGCGACGCCCTGACCGACGCGCCGCCACCCTCCCGACGCGCCGCCCGCGCGCACCTACGGCCCGAGCCTCCACTGCCCACCGATGCCGGCAGTCCACTGTGGAAGCCCTGGGAACCAGCGCCGATGCACCGGTCGGACGGGACGTACGACTTCCGGCACGGCACGCCGGCGCTGGCCAGCTTCCCGGTGGCCCGGTGGCGGCAATCGCTCGCCGAGGCGGTGAGCAGGGCCGACGCGGTGGCGTTGGGCTACGGCCCGGCCGAGGGCTCCCCGTCGTTGCGTACCCAGATCATCGCGCTGCTGCGGCGCAGCCGGGCACTGGACGCCACCCGCGAGACGACGGTGGTGACCAGCGGCGCCACCCAGGCCATGGACATCCTGGTCCGGCTGCTCGTCGGCCCCGACGACGTGGTGATCATCGAGGATCCGAGCCACACCGTGCTGCGGCAGATCTTCGGCTACTCGCGGGCCGCGGTGGTGCCGGTGCCCGTCGACGAGGAGGGCCTGCGGGTCGACGAGATCGAGTGCCGGGTCCGCGCGCACGGTCTCGACCCGGCCCGCGTACGCCTGGTCTACGTCACACCGTCGCACCAGTTCCCGACCGGGTTCATCATGTCCGACCGGCGGCGACGAGCGCTGCTGCGCTGGGCCCGCGAACACGCGGCCACGGTGCTGGAGGACGACTACCACAACGAGTTCACCTTCGCCGAGGAGCGGCTCCCGTCGCTGGCCGCCGACCCGCAGGACGCGGACGTGGTCTACGTCGGCAGCTTCAGCAAGACCCTCTTCCCCTCGCTGCGCATCGGGTACGCGGTGTTGCCGCCGCACCTCGTCCGGCCGTTTCTCGGCGTCAAGTGGATCACCGATCGGCTGACCCCGACGCTGACCCAGGAGGCGCTGGCCGAATTCATCTCCTCCGGCGCGTACGCCCGACACATCGGCCGGATGGACCGCCTCTACCGGCAGCGGCGCGCCCGGCTGCTGGAGGCGCTCTACGAACACTTCGGCGCGGGGGTACGGATCTCCGGCACCGCGGCCGGGCTGCACGTGCTCGTGACCCTGGGCGGCGCGCCCGACGCCGACGAGGCGGAGATCGTGCGCGCCGCCGCAGCGCGGGACGTCCGGGTCTACCCGGCCTCGGGCTACTTCGTCACCCAGCCGCCGAGCGAACCGACCTTCCTGATCGGGTACGCGACGCTGCCCACCGCCCGGATCACCGAGGGAGTGGCGCTGCTGGCCGCCGCGGTGCGGGAAGTGACGGCTCGGTGAAGCGGGGCCGGCGGAACCGGGCGCGCTGGGCGTACGGGACGGTGCAGTCGAAGACCGCCTTCGCCGTCCGCCCATCGGCCGACAGCGCCGGCGAGTAGCCGGTGTGCTGGCTCGGGTCGAGCGGGAAGCCCTCCCGGTCCGGCAGCACCCGCAGATCCTGGTCGGCCTGGAAGCGGGTCACCATCGCCCACCACAGGTCCTGGTCGGACTCGATGTCGACGTCCTCGCACACGCACAGCACCAGCTTGGCCATCCGGAACTGCTCCAGCACCGCCTCGCCCGCCGCACGTACCGCGACGTCGTCCTCCGGGCCGCGCTTCGCCGGCCACTGGAGCACCACCATGAGCTGACCGCCGCCCGCGGTGTGGCAGTGCGCCGCGAGGGCCGGCGTGCCACGGCGGCGCAGCAGGTCCAGCACCGCGGCCTCCATCCCGAAGCCGAGCAGTATGGACTGCTCGTGCCCGGGACCGGACACCGCCTGCAGGATCGGGCTTTCCCGGGCGGTGATCGCGGTGACCCGGATCAACGGCAACGAGGGGTGCGCCCGGCCCTGGTAGCCGAGGAACTCCGGCGTGGCCACCGTGCCGTGTCGGCTCTCCGGTGCCCGGTCGGCCAGCAGCTCCCCCTCGATGACGTACTCGGCGTGCGCGATGAACTCGGCGTCCACCGTGCGGCAGGGCAGCAGCTCCACCGGCTGACCGGCGAGCCCTCCGGCCACGGCCAGCTCGTCGAGATCGGACGGCACCAGCGAGGTCGGGCAGCAGGAGGACAGCAGCACCGCCGGGCTCAGGCCGAGGTGGATCGCCACCGGCAACGGACGCCCCCGACGCAGGGCGGCCTGGTGCGCGAGTTCCAGGTCCCGACCGGGCACCATCCAGATGCTCAGCGTGTCCGACCCCTGCACGCACATCCGGTGCACGGACAGGTTGCGAACCCCGGTGTCCGGGTCGGTGGCGAGCACCGCGCCGAGGGTCAGGTAGGGCCCGGCGTCCTCGTCGGTGAGGACCGGCACCGGCAGCGCGGTCAGGTCCAACGGCAGCGTCTCGCGAGGCCAGCGGGTCGGGTCGGGGGCGAGCATCGGCGGGCGGGGCGCGGCCACCGCGGCGAGCAACCGGTGCGGCAGCTCGGCGGGCGTGCAACCGACCAGGCCGGCGGCGCGTCGGCGGGTGCCGTAGAGCCCCATCAGCACCGCTCGGGTCGGGCCGTGGTCGGGGCGTACCCGGTCGAAGAGCACCGCCGGACCGGCGCCGGTGGGCGGGGCGGCGGGCGCACCGGCCCAGCGGGCGTAGTGGGCGGAGACGCCGTACCGGGCGGGCAGCTCCGTGGCGACCCGGACCAGCTCGCCCGGGAGCGGGTCGAGGGTGGCCAGGGCGTGCCGCAGGTCCACGGGCGGGCGGGTCATCGGTCTTCCGCCAGCGACGCGGCGGCACGGCGGGCCGCCAGCATGTCGAGCTGCATCCGGGTCAACTCGTCGATGAGCGCGCGGTAGGTGCCGACCGCCACGGCCGGCGGCATGCCGTGCCGGTCGGCCAGGTCGTGCACCCGGTCGAGCACCTGGCGTACCCGGTCGGGTGACCGGACGGTCGCCTCGTCCGTCTTGTGCGCGCTCAGCTCCTGCACCACCCGGGTGCGCTCGGCCAGCAGGGCGATGATCCGCTCGTCGAGCCCGTCATGGCAGCCCGCAGCTCGGCGATCCGGGCCGGGCCGTCGGCGGCGCCGGCCGGCGGGG